>NZ_CP136946.1:632759-949139 GCF_050916355.1 Jeongeupia wiesaeckerbachi | reverse complement strand
AGCAGCGCCGCCGGCAGCCAGTGGCCGAGGCCGAAGTACAGCGCGGTGCCGATCAGCGGAAAAATCACGAAGGTGCTGGTCGTCACCAACAGGTGCAGCCGCCAGTTGGCGGCGCCGGCCTTGAGCCGTTCGGGCGCGAGCGAGGCGCCGTTGAGGAAGAAGACCACGCTGATGCCGATCGCCGTGACCCAGTCCAGCTTGAGTACGCCGCCGCTGGCGCCGAGCGAGGGCGCGAGGTTGGCAAGCACGATGGCGATCAGCAGCGACAGCAGGAAGCCGTCGACGAGTTTGCGCAGGCTGTTCATCGAAGATCCTTGGGTAAGCCGTTCATTGTGGCCGAGCACGGCAAACTTGTCACAGCTGAAACTATTGTCGTCTCAAGCAATGGCCCGTCGACTGAAGGACGGGCTTGCGCTGCGTCATTGACCGCGCCATTGTCGCCGCCGGACAATCGAAACCTGACTCGGGGCGCCGGCGGTGTCGTATAGCCGGCTGAGACGAACCCGTACCACCTGATCCGGATCGTGCCGGCGTAGGGAAGTCGTCTGGCTTCCTCCGCTCGGCCGGGAGCCCAATATGTCCAGCAAACCGACCGCCATCCCGCTGTCCCTTGTCGGCGCCGAACTCGCCCGCTTGCGCGCCAGCGCGCCGCTGACCCACTGCCTGACCAACGAAGTGGTGCAGGAAATCACCGCCAATGTGCTGCTCGCCCTCGGCGCCAGCCCGGCGATGATTGTCGCCGAGGAGGAAGTCACCGCTTTTGCCGGCATCGCCGCTGCGGTGCTGATCAATGTCGGCACGCTGTATCCGGAACGCTTCGCCGCGATGCGCCGCGCCGCGCAGGCCGCGCAGCAGGCCGGCACGCCGTGGGTGCTCGACCCGGTTGCCGTCGGCGTGCTCGACTATCGCACCGGCGCTGCGCGCGAGCTGCTGGCCTTCAAGCCGGCGGCGATACGCGGCAATGCATCGGAAATCCTCGCGCTGGCCGGCTTTACCGGCGGCGGCCGTGGCGTCGACAGTACCGCCAGCGCCGATGCGGCGCGTGAAGCCGCCGAACAGCTGGCGCGCGACACCGGCGCCATCGTCGCCGTCACCGGCGAAACCGACTACATCACCGACGGCAGGAAAACCTGGGCGGTGCCCTGGGGCAATCCGCTGATGACGCGCGTCGTCGGCACCGGCTGCGCGCTGTCGGCCGTCGTCGCGGCGTTCTGCGCCGGCGCGCCGAAGCGGCTCGACGCCGTCGCCAGCGCTTGCGCGGTGATGGCGATCTGCGGCGAGGTCGCCACCGGTGAATCGCACGGCCCCGGCTCGTTCACGCCGGCCTTCCTCGACGCGCTGTATCTGATCCAGCCCGAGCAACTGGCGGGGACCGTGAGCGCATGAACCCGATCGACCTCTCGCTCTATCTGGTACTCGATCCCGACCAGTGCGGCGGCCTTGACGGCATGGTGCAGAGCGCGCTGACCGCCGCGCAGCACGGCGCGACCGTGGTGCAGTTGCGCGCGCCGCAGTGGAAGAAACGTCAGTGGTTAGCCGCTGCCGTCGCGCTGAAAGCCGCGCTGGCGCCGACCGGCGCCAAGCTGATCATCAATGACCATGTCGATATCGCGCTCGCCGTCGACGCCGACGGCGTCCACGTCGGCCAGTCGGATCTGCCGGTGGCGGCGGTGCGTCGGCTGCTCGGCCCGGACAAGATCGTCGGCCTGTCGACCAGCAATGCCGCGCAGCTGGCGGCCGTGCCACTGGAGCTGATCGATTACATCGGCGTCGGCCCGGTCTACCCGACCGGCACCAAAGCGGACGCATCGCCGGTGATCGGCGCGGCGGATTTCGCCGCGATGATGGCGGCCAAGGCATGCCCGGCGGTCGCGATCGGCGGCATTGCCTTGGGGCGCGCCGCGCCGCTGATCCGCGCCGGCGCCGATGGTGTCGCCGTGGTGTCGGCCATCTGCGGCCAGCCCGACGTGGCCAAGGCCACGCTGGCTCTGTTGAACGAAATCAAGGAGGCCCGCGCATGAGCCAGGTCCACGCACTGACCATCGCCGGCTCGGACTCGGGCGGCGGCGCCGGCATCCAGGCCGATCTGAAAACCTTCTCGGCGCTCGGCGCCTACGGCATGAGCGTGCTGACCGCGCTGACGGCGCAAAGCACCCAGGGCGTGTTCGCCGTCCACCCGGTGCCGCCCGATTTTGTCGCTGCCCAGCTCGATACGGTGCTGGCCGACATCCGCGTCGATGCGGTCAAGCTCGGCATGCTCGCCAACGCCGATATCGTCCACGCCGTCGCCGACGGCCTGCGCCGGCATGCGCTCGAACACGTCGTGCTCGACACGGTGATGATCGCCAAGGGCGGCCACCCGCTGCTGGCGCTCGACGCGGTCGCCGCAATCCGTACCCAATTGTTGCCACTGGCCGAGCTGATCACACCGAACCTGCCGGAAGCCGCGGCCTTGCTCGATTGCGACGTCGCGACCACCGAGGCCGAGATGTGCCGACAGGGCCGGGCGCTGCTCGATGCCGGCGCGCGCGCGGTGCTGATGAAGGGCGGCCACCTCGACGGCGACGTCTGCCCCGACTGGCTGATTACCACGGAGGGCGAGCACCGCTTTGCCGACGCGCGCATCGCAACGAGAAACACCCACGGCACCGGCTGCACGCTATCGGCGGCACTGGCCGCGCTGCGGCCGCGTTATCCGGGCTGGAACAACACGGTCGATGCGGCGCGTACCTACTTGCGCGCCGCGATTTCACAGGCCGATGCGCTGCAGATCGGCCACGGCATCGGCCCGGTGCATCATTTTCATGCGTGGTGGCCGGCGCGGGGCTAAGCCCGCGACCTAGTCGTACTTGCGCCCGAGCACCATGAAGACCCGGTGCGGAATGACGAGCGGGTCGGCGGGGAATTGCGCGGCGAGCAGCGCTGCGTGCTCGGCGTCGAATGCGGCGACGGCATCGGGCGACAGGCTGGCGGCGATGCCCGCGCTGGCGCGAATCCGGCCGCGCCACGCGTCGTGGCTGTAGACGACGGGCTGGTCGAAGGCGAACGATTCGATGCCGACAAAGCCGGCCGTGGCGAGATCGGTGAAGGCCTGCGGATGGACGCCGTTGCCGCCGGCGCCACGCCAATCCGGATTGTGTTTCAGGATTAGCGCCTCGGTCGCGGCAACGACGTTGCCCGGCAGCGGCAGCCAGTCGAAATGGGCGATCGCCAGCAGCCCGCCGCGGCGCAACAGCCGCCATGCCTCGCGGGCGGCCTTGTCGCGGTCGAACCAATGCCAGCACTGGCCGGCCGTAACGACATCGAATTCGCCATTGGGCAGGCCGGTGTTCTCGGCGGTGGCGGCACGGTAGTCGACGGCCACGCCGGCTTCGGCGTCGAGTTGTCTGGCCTGCGCCAGCATCGCTTCGGCCGGATCGACACCGACCACGTGGGCACCACGGAGCGCAAAGCCGCGCGCCAGCGTGCCGGTGCCGGTGCCGACGTCAACGATGGCCTGACCGGGCACGCCGACGCCAAGGCTAGCGGCACGGGTGAAAAAGGCATCGGGAAAGCCGGCGCGGTGGGTCCGGTAATCGGTGGCGGTCTTGCCGAAATCGACGCGTTTCATCTGCAGGCTCCGTGGTGGCGGGCGGCAAGATGCCGGCCCTAGTCCGCTCGATTGAAGCGCGTTTGCAATTTAAACGTCAATATTCGGTAAGTAGCCCGGCGGCCGGCGGAGACGGCGGTTCAGTACAGCGTGTCGCGGATACGCCCGGGCAAGGCGGCGTCATAGGCTGCGCCGTCGATGGCCGATTCGCTGGCGCGCTGCAGGATCTGCCCCGGGGTCGGCAGGCTGTGGCGGTCGATGTGGCGCGCGGCATCCCATAGCCCGGCGCGCACGACGGCGCGCGAGCACTGGAAGAACACCGCTTCCACCGTGATGACGAGGACGACTTTCGGTGGCTTGCCGCCGACGGCATAGCGTTCGAGCAGCGCCGGGTCGGCGCTGATGCGGGCGCGGCCGTTGATGCGCAGCGTTTCTCCCAGACCCGGGATCAGGAACAGCAGGGCGATACGCGGATCGGCGATCAGGTTGCGCAGGCTGTCGATGCGGTTGTTGCCGCGTCGCTCGGGCAGGATCAGCGTCGTGGCGTCGATGACGTCGACAAAGCCGGCCGAATCGCCGCGTGGCGAGCAGTCGAGGCCGCCTGCGCCGACGGTGGCCAGCGCGACAAACGGCGAGGCGGCGATCCACTGGCGGTAGAAGTCGTCGACGTGGTCGAGTTCCTTGGCCAGCGATGCCGCTGCCGGCGCATCGAACAGCGCTTCGAGCGCTGCGGTGTTGCGGATGTCGAACTGCGCGTCGGCCGGCATGGCATGCCCCTTCATGGCGTTGGTTGCGGTGCCGCATGGACGCCACCGCAGCCCCAGCTTACAACACGAAGCGCGCCAGGTCCTCGTTGCCGGCCACTTCGCCGAGCTTGGCTTCGACCGCGGCGGCGTCCATCACCACCTTGCCGGTCCGGGCGTCGAAGGAGATTTCCTCGAGCAGTTTTTCCATCACCGTGTACAGCCGGCGCGCGCCGATGTTCTCGGTCGCTTCGTTCACCTGGCAGGCAATCTCGGACAGGCGGCGTACGCCGTCCTCGGTGAATTCGACCTCGACGCCTTCGGTCGCCAGCAGCGCCTGGTACTGCTTGGTCAGGCAGGCGTCGGTTGCGGTGAGGATGCGGCTGAAGTCGTCGACGTTCAGCGAGGTCAGCTCGACGCGGATCGGGAAGCGGCCCTGCAATTCGGGGATCAGGTCGGACGGCTTGGTCAGCGCGAACGCGCCCGAGGCGACGAAGAGGATGTGGTCGGTGTTGACCATGCCGTACTTGGTGCTGACCGTCGTGCCTTCGACCAGCGGCAGCAGGTCGCGCTGCACGCCCTGGCGGCTGACTTCGCCGCCGCTGGTGTCGGCGCGGCTGGTGACCTTGTCGATTTCGTCGATGAAGACGATGCCGTTCTGTTCGACGGCCTTCAGCGCCTCGGCCTTGATGTCGTCGTCGTTGACGAGCTTGGCGGCTTCCTCGTCGGTGATCAGCTTGATCGCGTCGATGACCTTGAGCTTCTGCGGTTTTTTCTTGTCGGCGAACGCACCCTTGAACATCTGCGACAGCTGGCCGGACAGGTCGTCCATGCCCGGCATGCCCGGTGCGAACACGTTCATGTCCGGCATCGCCTGGGCGACGTCGACCTCGATTTCCTTGTCGTCGAACTTGCCCTCACGCAGCATCTTGCGGAATTTCTGCCGGGTTTCCTTGCCCTGCTCGTCGTCGTTGGCGCTGGCGTAGGCCTTGTTCGGCGGCGGCAGCAGCACGTCGAGAATGCGCTCCTCGGCGGCATCTTCGGCGCGGACGCGGTTTTTCTTGATCGCGCTGTCGCGCACCTGTTTGAAGGCGATCTCCATCAGGTCGCGGATGATGCTGTCGACATCCTTGCCGACGTAGCCGACCTCGGTGAACTTGGTCGCTTCGACCTTGATGAACGGCGCATCGGCGAGCTTGGCCAGCCGGCGGGCGATTTCGGTTTTGCCGACGCCGGTCGGGCCGATCATCAGGATGTTCTTCGGCGTGATCTCGTGCCGCAGCGGCTCGGCCACCTGCTGGCGGCGCCAGCGGTTGCGCATCGCGATCGCCACGGCCTTCTTGGCGGCGGACTGCCCGACGATGTGCTTGTCGAGTTCGTGGACAATTTCCTGCGGGGTCATCTGGCTCATGGTGCAATCCTTGGGCGTCAATCGACGAGATCAATATCTGGCTAAGTGGGGCTGTGACGGCATATTTAAAGCCGTGCTGTGACGTGTGGATTACCGCTGGCACCGGTAGGCTGTTGAAAATGAAATCATTCGACCATCGCCTGATCGTTTCGCTCCTGCTGGTGTACATCGTCTGGGGCTCGACCTACCTTGGCATCCGCTACGCGGTCGCGGACCTGCCGCCGCTGCTGATGGGGGCGGTGCGCTTCATCCTCGCCGGCACGCTGATGCTGGGGTTTCTCAGATGGCGCGGCGCACCGTGGCCGAGCTGGCCGCAGGTGCGCGCCGCTGCCGGAGTGGGCATTGCTTTTCTCGCCTTTGGCAACGGCGCCGTCTGCGTGATCGAAACCGAACTGCCGTCCGGGCTGGTGGCCTTGCTGATGGCGGTGACGCCGCTGTTCGCGGTGCTGTTCGACTGGCTGGGCGGCAACCGGCCCAAGCGTCTCGAATGGTTCGGCGTCGCCCTCGGTCTGATCGGCGTCGCGCTGCTGCAGCGGGATGCACGCTTCGACGGGACGCCTTGGGCGTTCGGCTTGCTGCTGGCGGTGGCCATCGTCTGGGCGATCACCGCGGTGGTCCAGCGACGCATCACGCTGCCGTCCGGGCTGATGTCGGCGGCCATCCAGATGCTCGCCGCCGGGCTGGTGCTGGCCGTGGTCGCGCCGCTGCGGGGCGAGACCTTGCCGGTCCACGTCGGCTGGCAAAGCTGGGCGGCGTTTGCCTACCTGACCGTGTTCGGCTCGCTGATCGCGTATACCGCCTTCGTTTATGTGCTGGCGCACGCCAAACCGGTGCTGGCGTCGAGCTTTTCCTACGTCAATCCGCCGGTCGCGGTGCTGCTGGGCTGGCTGATCGCCGGCGAACACGTGTCGGGCGTGATGCTGATCGGCATGCTGGTGGTGCTGGCCGGCGTGGTGCTGCTGATCCTGGCCAGCCGGCGCCGCTGACCCGGCGCCGGCGCTGGTGCCGCGCGATTGGCGCTGGCCTCGCCGGGCCATCCCCGCTACAGTAGTTTCCCGTATTCCCGCAGCCACGAAGAACACGCCCATGAGCCAGCCGCAGAACCAATATCTTGAACGCATCCTCACCGCCCGCGTCTACGACGCGGCGATTGAAACCCCGCTGGAACTCGCGCCCAATCTGAGCCGCCGCATCGGCAACCAGGTGCTGCTGAAGCGCGAAGACATGCAGCCGGTGTTCTCGTTCAAGATTCGCGGCGCGTACAACAAGATGGTCAAGCTGTCGCGCAGCGAGCTCGACCGTGGCGTGATCGCCGCATCGGCCGGCAACCACGCGCAGGGCGTGGCGCTGTCGGCGCAGAAGCTCGGCTGTCGCGCGACCATCGTCATGCCGGCGACGACGCCGCGCATCAAGGTCGACGCCGTCACCCGCCGTGGCGCCGAGGCGGTGCTGGTCGGCGATTCGTATTCGGATTGCTATCTGCACGCGATGAAGCTGGTCGAGGAAAGCGGTGCGACCTTCATCCATCCGTTCGACGATCCCGACGTGATCGCCGGCCAGGGCACCTGCGGGATGGAAATCATGATGCAGCACCCGGACCCGCTCGACGCGGTGTTCATCCCGGTCGGCGGTGGCGGCTTGATCGCCGGGGTCGCGGCCTATATCAAGCGGCTGCGCCCCGAGGTGAAGATCATCGGTGTCGAGCCGACCGACGCCAATGCGATGTATCTGTCGCTGAAGCTCGGCGAGCGCGTCACCCTGCCGCAGGTCGGCATCTTTGCCGACGGCGTTGCGGTCAAGCAGGTCGGCGAGGAAACGTTCCGGCTGTGCCAGGAATTCGTCGACGACATCATCCTCGTCGATACCGACGCAATGTGCGCGGCGATCAAGGATGTGTTCGAAGACACGCGCTCGATCCTCGAACCGGCCGGTGCGCTGGCCGTCGCCGGCGCCAAGGCGTGGGCGGCGCGCGAGAAGATCGAGGGCCAGACGCTGGTCGCGATCACCTCGGGCGCGAACATGAACTTCGACCGCTTGCGCTATGTCGCCGAACAGGCCGAACTCGGCGAGGGCCGCGAGGCGGTGCTCGCGGTCACCGTGCCGGAACAACCGGGCGCGTTCCGTCAGTTCTGCGGCCTTGTCGGCGCACGCAATGTCACCGAATTCAACTATCGCTACGGCGCCGACGACAAGGCCCACGTCTTCGTCGGCCTGTCGATCCAGAATCGCCAGGAAGTCACCGACCTGATCGAAAAGCTTGCCGGCCATGGCCTGCCGGCAACCGACCTGACCGACAACGAACTCGCCAAACTGCACGTGCGCCATCTGGTCGGCGGCCATGCACCGCAGGTGACCAACGAGCGGCTGCTGCGCTTCGAATTCCCCGAGCGTCCGGGCGCGCTGCTCAACTTCCTTGAGAACATGAGCGTCGGCTGGAACATCAGCCTGTTCCACTACCGCAACCACGGTGCCGACTACGGCCGCATCCTCGTCGGCATCCAGGTGCCGCAAGAGGACGACGCCGAGTTCGCCGCCTTCCTCGACAAGCTCGGCTACCCGTACTGGATCGAGACCGACAACGAGGCGTACAAGCTCTTCCTCGCGTCGTGATCACGAGGCAATCAAAAACCGGCCCACTGGGCCGGTTTTTTTACAGCATGTTGTTTTTACAGCTCGAATAGCGGCACTCGCGGATCCGGTCTGCGAAAAAGGCGGTGCGCTTGCTCGTGATGCGCGTGGCGCATTCGAAGTTGATGTAGAAGCCGGTCGCGTTCCGGTAACTGCATTCGCGTTTGCGCAGGCCCAGCCAGTCGCGCTGGCTGCGTTGCAGCGCGGTCTTGCCGGCGTCATCCAGATATCGGTCGAGCGTTTTGTAGCTGGTGCCGAGGTCGCGGTTGGCCTGCTGATAAATGTCGTTCAGGCAATCGAGGTTGTCGAATTCGTCCCTGCTCTGGTGGCAGCCGACGTAGCTCCAGGCGGCTGGGGAGAGAAGCGCGACAACGAGGGCAAGGTGGCTTAGGGTCATGCTTGGGCCGGGGTGATTGGATTGGAGGAAGGGCGCAGAGACGATAAAAGCCAGTCTCGCTGGCTTTATCGTCTCTGCCTGGATCGGCTGTTCAGGACACGATATTGATCCCGCCGTCGACATAGAACACCGAGCCGGTGATGCGCTTGGCGCCATCCTCGCACAGGAAGGCCGTGGCTTCGCCGACGTCGTCGATGTCGATCAGCTCGCGCAGTGGCGCGTGCTGGATCGAGTTCTCGATCAGCAGGCCGAATTCGCGGATGCCGCTGGCGGCGCGCGTCTGCACCGGACCGGGCGAGACGGCGTGGACGCGGATCTTCTTCGGGCCGAGTTCGTTGGCAAGGTAGCGCGCGGTGCTTTCGAGCGCGGCCTTCACCGGCCCCATCACGCCGTAATTAGGCACGACCTTTTCGGCGCCGTAGTAGCTCATCGTGATCAGCGTGCCGCCGTCCTTCATCAACGGTTCGGCACGGTGGGCGATGCGCACGAAGGAGTGGCACGAGATGTCCATCGCCTGCATGAAGCCTTCGCGGCTGGTGTCGACGACGCGGCCGTGCAGATCGTCCTTCTGGGCGAAGGCAATCGAGTGCAGCGCGATGTCGAGCGTGCCGAACTTGTCGGTGATCGCCGCGAAGGTGGCATCGAGCGAGGCATCGTCGCTGACGTCGCACTTGAGCAGCAGCGCGGGTTCAAGCTCGGGCAGCAAGGGCTTGATGAAGTCGAGCGTCCTGTCGTTGACGTAGGTGATGACCAGCTCGGCACCGCGCGCTTTCAGCGAGCGCGCGACGCCGTAGGCGATCGAGTTTTCGTTGGCGATGCCCGTGATCAGGGCAATGCGGCCTTCAAGCGTTTTCATTCCTTGTCCTCTTTGGCGGTGGCCGTCTTGGCGGCGCTCGGCGTGCGGCGTGCCGGCTTGGCCTTGGTGTCGGCGGCTGGCGCGGCCGCCGGTTTGGGCGCTGCAGGCTTGCGTCGGGTGACGGTCCGGGCCGGTTTTTCGTCCGCGGTCGGTGCAACTGCCGGGCTTGCCGCCGCCGGCCATTCGGTCTGGGTTCGCGTCGGCAACGCTTCGGCGCGTAGTTCTTCCAGATTGCGCAGCGCCTCTGCGGCGTCGGGAATCACATGGACCAGTGCGTCGAAGTGCTCGAACGCGGTCACCAGCGCTTCGCGACTGCCGAACAGCTGCGGCAGCGTCTTGCGGGCTTCGGCCGGGAAACGCCAGACCAGCAGCGCCTGCTCGCGGATCTTGGCATGGCGGGTTTCCGGATCCAGCGCCGCCAGCGTGCGCTCCTGCACCAGCCATTCATACGCGGCACTGCGGCGTTCGACCTTGATCGACGGCAGACCCTGGGTGATCAGGAGGGCCAGGCGGATCATGCCGTCGGCGTTGTCGCCCTTCGGCAGCCGGGCGAGCAGGGCGTTATCGTCGAACTGCGGTTCGGCCTGGCCGTTCTTCTTCAGGTAGTCGGGAATGTGCTCGACGCCAACACCGGCGAGGCCGAGCAGCCCGTAGGTCTGGAAGAACTGCAGTTCGCTAGTCGCATCGCGCAGGTCGCGATACAGGTCGAGCGAGGTGGCCAGCTGTTGCGATGCCCAGCGTTCGAGCGGACGCAGCTCGGGATCGCGCGGCTGGCGGTGTTCGCGCACGGCCTCGGCGATGCCGGCGTTGAGTTTGGCCAGCGGGTTGAGGCTGGACCAGCCCCAGTGCTGTACGCGCAGCGGGTGCAATTGCCGGCCGAGCTGGGCGGCGTCTTCGGTCACCAGCGGCGCGAGCCAGGGGCGGACCAGTGTCGAGTAGATCGACGTGCTGAGTGTCGAGATCGCTTCGACCGCGGCAAACGGTGCTTCGTCGTGACGTTCGAACTTCTGCAGGCCGCGCAGCTCCTCGACCTCGCGTTCGATCAGTTCGGCGCTGTAGTGCGGCTTGCCGTCGTCGCCGGTGATCGTATCGATTTTCAGCTGGTACAGGCCAGGTTCGAGCGTTTCGATCACCTGCAGCAATTCGACGATCTTGGCGTGTTCCTTCTGGGCGATCTTGGCCGAGACGAAAATGCCGAGGTGGCCGGTGGTCTTGTGTTCGAGGCCGACGATGACCTGGCCCGAATGCTTCAGCGCCGCGGTGCTCGGGTAAAGATCGAGGATCCAGTTGAACGCCTGTTGCGGTGGCGTGATGTTGTCGCCCATCGACGCGAACACGACGACCGGCGCGCGCAGCTGGCGCAGATCGAAGGCGCCGGCCTGGCTGACGGCCTTGCCCTCGGTCAGGTTGTTGCCGATGAACAGGTTTTCGACGATCCAGCGGATTTCTTCCTCGTTCATCAGGAAGTAGCCGCCCCACCAGCGCTCGAACTCGAGGAAGCGCGGCGGCTCGGTGTCGATCTGGTCGTACAGGTGGTAGGTCTTCTTCACCAGCGTGTTGGCCGGGTCGAGCCCTTCGAAATTGTCGACGAGGTAGGCACCGTCGAACTTGCCGTTGCCGAGGTCGGACGCCAGCAGCGCGGTCCACGCGCCACCGAGGTTGCCGCCGGCGTAGCGCATCGGGTTGCCGCCGTCGTTGCCGGCCCAGTACGACACCGGGGCGCCGTTCATCACCAGCGCGCCGACGAGTTCGGGAGACTGCGCCGCGACCAGCATCGCGGCCCAGCCGCCCTGGCAATTGCCGACCAGCGCCGGCTTCGGCGACTCGGGATGGCGGCGGATCACTTCGCGCAGGAAATCGGCTTCGGCGGCGGTGACATCGGCCAGCGTCTGGCCGGCTTCGGGCTCGGGGAAAAACAGGCAGAAATACACCGGGCTGCCGGCGCGCAACGCCATGCCGACCTCGGAGTCATCCTTGAAACCGCCGATGCCGGGACCGTGACCGGCGCGCGGATCGATGATCACGTAGGGGCGGGCATTCGGGTCGATCACGACGCCGGCGGGCGGGGTGATCGCGGCCAGCGCGTAATTGACCGGACGCTTGAATTTCCGGCCGTCGACGATGATGTCGTAGTCGAAGTGCAGCAAGGGCGGCTTGCCGGCCTTGGCGTGCTCGAGATAGTTGTCGCCGCGCTGGCGCAAGGTGTCCCAGAACAGCGTCTGGCGCTCGAAGGTATCGGTGAGGTAGTCGACCGCGGCGAAGAACGGGTTGGCCGTAAACGGTACTTGCGGCAGGGTCTGCGCGTGGGCAAAGCGGGTCAGTGCATCGCGGAGTCGCCGCTGCCACAGCAGTCCGAGGCGGACGGGGAGCGTGGAAGCGGTGGCGAGGCGCTCGGAAGAACTCAACATGCTGGTGTGTCTCCTTGGTCGCAAATACCGTTATGGCAAGGCCTTTCTTAGGCTGCAAGGGACGATTGTTGCACTGCAATGTGACATCGGGATAGCAGCACGTGCGGAATGGCTTCGGGGTGATGTGGTAAAATTGCCGGTTTTCGTCGTCGAATCAACCGGATAAGCCATGAGCATCGTCGCCACTCGCACCCAGATCCTGCAATCGCTGTTGCGGGAACGCATCCTGATGCTCGACGGTGGCATGGGAACGATGATCCAGCAGTACCGGCTCGACGAAGCGCAGTACCGCGGCGAGCGCTTTGCCGACTGGCCGAGCGACCTCAAGGGCAACAACGACCTCTTGGTGCTGACGCAGCCGCAGATCATCAGCGAAATCCACCAGCAGTATCTCGATGCCGGCGCCGACATCATCGAGACCAACAGCTTCAACGCCACGTCGATGGCGATGGCCGATTACGAGATGCAAAGCCTGGTGTGGGAGCTGAACCACCAGGCCGCCAAGCTCGTCAAAGACCTGTGCGTCGCCGAGACCGCGAAAAACCCGGCCAAGCCGCGCTTCTGCGCCGGCATCCTCGGCCCGACCAGCCGCACCGCGTCGATTTCGCCCGACGTGAACGACCCGGGCTTTCGCAATGTGACCTTCGACGAGCTGGTCGAGGCGTATCTGGAATCGATCGACGGCCTCGTCACCGGCGGCGCCGACATCCTGATGGTCGAAACGATTTTCGACACGCTGAACGCCAAGGCCGCGGTATTCGCGATCAAGAAATACTTCGCCGACCGCCCGGACATCGAAGAGCTGCCGGTGATGATTTCCGGCACGATCACCGACCAGTCCGGCCGTACGCTGACCGGCCAGACGACCGAGGCGTTCTACAACTCGCTGCACCACGCCGACGCGATCTCGTTCGGCCTGAATTGCGCGCTCGGCCCGGACCTGCTGCGCCCCTATGTCGAAGAGATGAGCCGGATTTCGGACACCTTCGTCTCGGTGCACGCCAACGCCGGCCTGCCGAACCCGCTGGCGCCGACCGGCTACGACCTGCTGCCCGAAGACATGGCGCCGCAGGTGCGCGAATGGGCCGAGTCGGGCCTCGTCAACATCATCGGCGGCTGCTGCGGTACGACGCCGGCGCACATCAAGGCGATTTACGACGCGGTGAAAGACCTGCCGCCGCGCCAGCTGCCCGAGATCACGCCCAAGTGCCGGCTCTCGGGCCTCGAGCCGTTTAATATCGGCGATAGCGACCTGTTCGTGAACGTCGGCGAGCGCACCAACGTCACCGGCTCGAAGGCGTTCGCGCGGCTGATCCTCAACGGCGACTATCCGGCCGCGCTGGAAGTCGCGCGCCAGCAGGTGGTGAGCGGCGCGCAGGTGATCGACATCAATATGGACGAGGGCATGCTCGACGCCCACAAGGCCATGGTGACCTTCCTGAACCTGATCGCCGCCGAGCCGGACATTTCGCGCGTGCCGATCATGATCGACAGCTCGAAGTGGGACGTGATCGAGGCGGGCCTCAAGTGCGTGCAGGGCAAGTGCATCGTCAACTCGATTTCGATGAAGGAAGGTGTCGAGCAGTTCATCCATCATGCCAAGCTGCTGAAGATGTACGGCGCGGCGGTGATCGTGATGGCGTTCGACGAGGTCGGCCAGGCCGACACCTATGCGCGCAAGATCGAGATCTGCGAGAAGAGCTACCGCATCCTCGTCGATGAAGTCGGCTTCGATCCGGCCGACATCATTTTCGACCCGAACGTCTTCGCCGTCGCTACCGGCATCGAGGAGCACGCCCGCTACGGCCTCGACTTCATCGAAGCGACCGGCTGGATCAGGCAGAACCTGCCGCAAGCGAAGATTTCCGGCGGCGTGTCGAACGTCAGCTTCAGCTTCCGCGGCAACAACAAGGTCCGCGAGGCGATCCACGCGGTCTTCCTCTACCACGCGATTTCCCAGGGCATGACGATGGGCATCGTCAACGCCGGCGCGCTGGAGAACTACGACGAGGTGCCACAGGCGCTGCGCGATGCCATCGAGGACGTGGTGCTCGACCGCGGGACCGACAGCCTCGTCACCACCGAAGCGCTGATCCAGCTCGCCGAAGCGTTCAAGGGCGACGCGACGCAGAAGAACGTCGAAGATCTGGCGTGGCGCGAATGGCCGCTGCAGGATCGCATCACCCACTCGCTGGTGAAGGGCATCACCACCTTCATCGTCGAAGACACCGAAGCCGCCCGGCTCAGCGTCGAGCGGCCGATCCACGTGATCGAAGGTCATCTGATGACCGGCATGAACCACGTCGGCGACCTGTTCGGCGCCGGCAAGATGTTCCTGCCGCAGGTGGTGAAATCCGCCCGCGTGATGAAGGCTGCGGTGGCCCACCTCGAGCCGTTCATCGAGGAAGAAAAAATCCGCACGGGCCTGGCCGACGCGCCGGCCAAGGGCAAGATCGTCATGGCGACGGTGAAGGGCGACGTCCACGACATCGGCAAGAACATCGTCGGCGTGGTACTGCGCTGCAATAACTATCAGGTGACCGACCTCGGCGTGATGGTGCCGGCACAGAAAATCCTCGATACCGCCAAGGAAATCGGCGCCGACATTATTGGTCTGAGTGGCCTGATCACGCCGTCGCTTGAGGAAATGGCCTACGTCGCCAAGGAAATGCAGCGCCAGGGCTTCGATCTGCCGCTGCTGATCGGCGGCGCGACCACGTCCAAGGTGCACACGGCGGTGAAGATCGAGCCGGGCTACGCCAATGGCCAGGTGATCTACGTGCCGGATGCGTCACGCGCCGTCGGCGTGTGCTCCAGCTTGCTGAGCGACGAGCTGAAGCCCGACTTCGTCGCCAAGGTGAACGCCGAGTACGAAAACATTCGCACCATCCACGCCAACAAGGACCGCACCAAGTTCCTCAAGATCGAGGACGCGCGCGCCAACGGTTTCAAGGTGGATTGGGCGAATTACACGCCGCCGAAGCCGAAGCAGCTGGGCGTACTCACCTTTGAAAACGTCCCGCTCGAAGACATCGCGCCGTTTATCGACTGGAGCCCGTTCTTCAACGCCTGGGAGCTGTTCGGCAAGTACCCGAAGATCCTGCAGGACGAGGTCGTCGGCGAATCGGCGCGCGCGCTGTTTGCCGACGCGCAGGCGATGTTGAAAGACTTGGTCGCGCAAAAGTGGATCTCGGCCAATGGCGTCGTCGGCCTGTTCCCGGCCAACGCCGTGGCCGGTGAAGACATCGAAATCTACTCGCCAGAAACTGGCGAAGTACTCATGACCTGGCACAACCTGCGCCAGCAGAACATCAAGGCCGCCGGCAAACCGAACTGGTGCCTGGCCGACTTTATCGCGCCTAAAGAGTCCGGCATTGCCGACTATATCGGCGCATTCGCCGTCACCGGCGGCATCGGCATCGACCCGCATGTGAAGGCATTCGAAGACGCCAACGACGACTACAGCGCGATCATGGTCAAAGCCCTTGCCGACCGCTTCGCCGAAGGCTTCGCCGAATACATGCACGAAAAGGTGCGCAAGGAGTTGTGGGGCTACGCCGCCGATGAATCACTGACGGTGGACGAGCTGACCGACGAACAGTACAGCGGCATCCGCCCGGCACCGGGCTACCCGGCCTGCCCGGATCACACCGCCAAAACCGGGCTGTTTGAAATCCTCGACGCCAACGGCATTGGCATGACGCTGACCGAAGGCTACGCCATGCTGCCGACCGCGGCGGTGAGCGGCTTCTACTTCAGCCACCCACAGTCGCAGTATTTTGCGGTCGGTAAGATCAACAAGGATCAGCTTGAGGAATACGCCAAGCGCCGTGATGTCAGCCTCGAGCAGGCCGAGCGGGATTTGGCGCCGAATTTGGGGTATGCGGCTTGAGGCTGGTTGACTGATTAGGTTTCAGCACAATGCTTAGCAAAAAGCCCCGCGGTGCGGGGCTTCTTGCTGTCCGGCTATCATCACCGTAGGGCGCATTCGCCGCGAGGCGGTAAGGCGCCGAACGGGGATTGATGTGGCGACGATGTGTTTCATGCGGGCAATGCCTGCGACGATTGCGCCATACGAATTGCGCCGTAGATGGCCGCCGATAAAGCCTCGAGCGCCGGTCAGCCGGATGTTCACGCTGCGGGTTCCGAAGCGTCCGGCGCAGTGATAAAGGCACCCAGGCGTCGGCCGATTAGGTAGAGGCTGAACAGCAAGCCGGCCAGTACCGCAATCAGAGCGAGCCTCAGACTGGGCGCCGCGCCGCCGGCATTGACGACGGCATCGGTGAACAACACCAGTAACAGCGGCGCAATGATCAGCATCAGCTGGCTGTAGCTCAACCAAAAGCGTGCCGATTGCACGTCGGGGCAAAGTTGCGCCAGTAGCTCGACCAGCGGGTCCGATAGCACCCGCAACACGATCAGACTGATCGTAATGCTGAGCGCGGCTTCGGTCAGCAAGACAAGGGCGAAGTTCATGGTGGACTCCAGGTGGGTAATAGGAGTCCCCAGTGTGGCGATGGCGTCTGCGGCCGGCCTCCGCTTTGATCGGAGCGATGTTTTTTTCTGCTCCGGAATGATCATTCCGGAGCACTGGCGGCCAGCGCTAAGGCGCTTTCTGGTTCGATAGCTTGCGATACTGGCCGGGCGTCATGCCTTCGAGTTCGCGAAACGCTTCGTAGAAGTTCGATTGAGACGTAAAGCCGACACTCAGCCCGACCGAGAGCACCGAGGCCGAAGGCTCGTCGAGCAGCATGGCCTTGGCCGCCGCGACGCGCTGCTCGCGCAGGTAGCGGGAAAAACCGATGCCGATCCGGCTGTTGAGCAATTCGGACAGTTGGTGGGGACTGAGCGTCAGTAGCTCGGCAAGACTGGGCAGGCTGAGGTCGGCAGTCTGGTAGAGCCGCTCTGCGGTCATCAGCGTGGTCAGACGGGCGACGACGGCGTCGCAGTCGACATGGGTCAGCGTCGTGTTGACGTACGTGTTTTGCGCGACCTCGGCGACTTCGGCAGGCAGTTGAGGCCGGCGGCTCAGCGCGATCTGTACCAGCAGAAAGGCCAGCCCGATCGCGCAGGCGTACAGGCTGTAGAACAGCTTGTCCGGCAGCTCGGACTGGAGCAGCCCGAGTACCGAAACGCCGATCGCGATCATGAAGACGCCACCCAGCAGGCCGATTTCACGCCGAAAATTGGCGCGCGCTTGCCGTAGTGCGTGCAGTGTGCGGCCGAGCCACAGCAGGTAGGCCGCGCCGATGATGAAGGCCAGTGGCAAAGCTTGTGCGGCCGGCAGCAGCAAGGCCAGCAGCGCAGGCAGTGCGTGCAGCGGCCAGTGCCAGTATGGCGTGGTCTGGCGCTGCAGCAGCGGTTGGCTGAACAGCAGGAAGGCCGGCGCGACGCTAAACAGCGTGAGCCGGTAAGGCAGCGACGAAATCAGCGGCAGGTCGAGATAAAGCCAGGCGAAATGCGCCAGCTGCAGGCTACTCAAAGCCACCAGCAAGCCCAGGCCCATCAGCCGGGATTGCCGGAACTCCTGAAACGCGTCGCTGTGACAGTGGGTCAATGCCAGCGCCACGGCGCAAAAGACGGAATAGCCAATAAGCAGCAGGGCGAGGGCGATCATTGTGGCGCGTGCGTAGTCGGATTAAGGCCTTGCGCGATGACACACGGCGTGTGAGCGCGGGCAGGCATCTATAGCGGCTTGGCCGAGTCCATGCAATCCCGCTGCAAGTGCTGTGGCGGGTTTGACGCGTTTTTGCCGGTGCCCGCGGCAGGGGTGGCCGTGCCGGTCACGGTAGGGTGGATTCGGCGTTACCAATCCACCGTGATGCGACGGACATGTGGACAGTAGCTTGGCACGCCGAATCAGCTGAGTGGCGGATTGTCGCTTCGCTCCGAATGGCCCTAGGCCATGCCGTCCGCCCTACGTCCGGTTTACGACAGCAGCGTCGCCAACTGCCGCTGCACGCTCGCCGTACTCAACCCCGCATGCGGCACGCTGACCACGCAGTAGCTGTCGCCGCGATGGCGGCGGTCGACTTCGATGACGAGGTGGGCGTCGTAGAGGAAGGAGATTTCGATCTCGGCGCACACCAGCGCGTAGCCCGGCGCGCCCATCACGGCGATCACGCACTGCATGGCCTCGGACTGTTCGATGACCAGCGGGTAGCGGTCGGCGGCGTACCGCTGTCGAGGGCCTGCCGGGTTTCGAGCCACACCTTGTGCGGCTGTCGCGACATAGCAGCATGTCGCCTTGGGCACCGTCGATGCCGTCAGAGGCTGACGGACTACGGATGTGCACTACGCCTGCGATGCTGGTGTAAAGGCCTGTGGCCCGACTTGTTTTTCGGCGGGCCTTGCTCGATCTTGTGAAATCGCAACCAGTATTCCGGCCTGTGACAACCCGCGTACTTGTGGAGCACACGATGACTGTTTCAACCGATTGTTTTGATCCCAATCTTGACCTGACCTTTACGCATGATGTCCCCTTGCCGGCCGAAGCGATCTGGGCGGCGTGGACCACACCTTCCCACCTGCTGCACTGGTTCACCCCAAAGCCATGGCAAACGATAGCCTGCGACATCGATCTGCAGCCGGGCGGGCGCTTTCATACGGTGATGCGCTCGCCGGAAGGCGAGACCTTTCCCGGCACCGGCTGTTATCTGGACGTCGTGCCCAATCGTCGGCTGGTGTGGACCAACGTGCTGCTGCCGGGCTTCCGTCCCGCACCGGTCGAGGCGGCGGCCGAGCGTGGCAGCGGCGATTTCCACTTCACCGCGATCATCGAGCTCGAGCCGATCGCCACCGGGACGCGCTACACCGCGACGGTGAGGCACCGCGACGCGGCGGGGCGTGAACAGCACGAGGCGATGGGTTTCGAGCCGGGCTGGGGCGCGGCGCTGGCGCAGCTGGTCGAGTACATGCAGGCTCAAGCCGGCTAGGCGGGCTTGCTTGGGTTGTTTCATCTGCCGCTGATCGGCGATGAATGGCGGAATTTAGCCGAGCTTGTCGACCATTGGCCGAAATAGGCCCCTGCTTGCCCCGTCTCTGGCAGTTTGTGATCTGGCGATAAATAATGACTATGTCATAGTGATTTTGTATGTGCAAAATTAATACTGTGACGGCGGACATCGTCCGTCTCCATCACCCTGGAGGAGTCTAGAACAATGCAGATTTGCAAACTGGTGCTCGGCTGGCTGTTGGGCGCCACCGCAGTCCTACCCGCGCTGGCCGGCGCACACGATCGCGATGACGATGATGACCGGGGTCGGTCACGGCTCGAAGTCGCCGCCTATATCCGTACCTGGCCGATGCCCGACGGTCGCCATTGGCGTGCCGAAGACATTGATGGCAAGGCCATTACCCAGCTCAATATTGCCTTCGGCGCCTTGCGCAACGGTGGCGAGGTTTACGTGCCCGCCGCCGAGCCGAGCACCGGCCCGGACGGCAAGCCGCAGCCGGTGTTCACCCAGCTGTGGCAGGAGGTTGCCAAGCTGCAGCGGCGCTATCCGCGACTGAAGATCAACCTGTCGATCGGCGGTTACGGTGCCGACGGCTTCTCGCAGATGGCGATGACGGCCGAGGGGCGCAAGCGCTTTGTCGACAGCGCGGTGGCGCTGGTCGAACGCCACAAGTTGTCCGGCCTTGGCATCGAATGGCAGTACCCGGTCGGGCCGGACTGGGGCCAGCCGATCGGCAGCGATCCGAAAGACCGCGACAACTACCCGCTGCTGATCGAGGAAACCCGCGCCGCGCTTGATGCGCTGTCGGCCAGGACGCATCGCCGTTACCAGCTGACCAATGCGGTACCGGGTGGTCCGTGGTTCGTGCAGAAGAATGATCTGGTCCGCGTTGCGCGCAGTGTCGACTACTTTACCGTCACCGCCTACGCGAACTACGGCAGCTGGAGCGCGACCACCGGCCATTTCTCCAATCTGTACCCGCGTAGCGACGACCCTGCTGCCTGGAGCTCGGATCAGGCCATGCGCGTCTACACCAGCGCCGGCATCGCGCCGGCCAAGCTGCTGATGGGCGTGCCGTTCTACGGCCCGGTCTGGACCGGTGTCGGCAACGGGAAGAGCGGCCTGTTCCAGCCTTTCAAGGCCGCCGCGGCCGATGTGTCGTGGAGCGAGATCAAGGCCGGCTATCTGAACAAGGCCGGTTTCGTGCGCTTCTGGGATCGGGAGGCGCAGGTGCCGTGGCTCTACGATGGCAACACGCTGGTCAGCTACGAGGATCCGCAAAGCCTGCGCGAAAAGGTGCGCTATCTGAAAGCGCAACGACTGGGCGGGCTGACCGTGTGGGAATACGCGCATGATCCGCAGCGCGAGCTGCTCGGCGCGATCAACGACGAAATCCGCGACTGAGCGCGGACGGGCGCCGGCATCAGGCAGGCAACGGCGATGCCAGCGCTTTCAGCTGGTTCCGCCCGGCGCCCTTTGCCGAATACAGGGCCATATCCGCACGGTGATAAGCCTGGGTGAAGTTCTCACCGGGGTGCAGCGTGGTCAGCCCACCGCTCAGGCCGATGGCGCTGCCGGGCGTGGGCAGCTGTTTGACCTGTTCGCGCAGCCGCTCGGCGACGGCTTCGGCGGCGGGCAGGTCGCAGTTGTAGAACAGCACGGCGAATTCGTCGCCACCGAGCCGGCCGACGAGGTCGCCGTCACGCACCGCGTCGCGGGTCAGCTGGCCGATGCGCTGCAGCAGGACATCGCCGGCCTGGTGACCATGGCTGTCGTTGATGCGTTTGAAGTGATCGATGTCGAACAGCAGCAACGTGATCGGGCAACCGGCGCGTGCGGCGTTGGCCTGCAGGAGCGCGACGCTGGTTTCGAAATGGTCGCGACTGGCGACGCCGGTCAGCCAGTCGGTATTGGCGCGCTCTTCCAGCCTGGTCTGCGTGCGGCGCAGTTCGGTTTCGATGCGCGTGTGCACCAGCATCAGCGCGGCGCAGGTGCGGCAGAAGCCGGCGAAGATCGAGGTGATGTTCAGCAAGGCCAGCGCGATGTCGTGCTGGATGTTGTAGTTGCCGCCCAGTTGCGGGGCGAGCACGATCAGCCGCGCGAGCAGGGCAATGGCCACCATCAGCACGCTGGTCAGCATCAGGTTGATCGGCAGCCGCATCGGCTCGTCGCGCGGGATGCGCGCTACATAGTGCAGCGCGAAACCGGCCTGCAGCAGCAATCCGCCTGAAAACCACATCGCGCGGGCGGCGGTGTCCCAGCCGGCCAGCAGCCCGGTCAGCCAGCCCAGATACACCACGCCGGCCAGGCCCCAGATGCGCAGCATGGCCGGGCGCGTCTGCTGGCCCAGAAAGATGCGCAGCCCGGTTTCGACCATGGGTACGCTGAAGATCAGGCTGGTGTTGGCGATCAGCAGCGTGCCGATACCGGGTGACCAGGTGCGGCCCAGTGCGGCGAGCTGACCGGTGGCCACCAGCAGCTCGCCGGCCACCCACCAGCCGAATCCGAGCCCGGTACGGCGATTGCGCCAGAACAGCAGCAGTACGCCGGCCATCATTGCATGGCAAAAACCCGCGAACAGCAGCGTGGTGGCGACGTCGATTGTGGCGTTGAACAAGGTGTTTAAGACAGCAATATGTAATTTAAGTATCAAAAGATACGCGTTGTTTGTTTTGATGTCTTTACGTGAAACATTCTTATTTGTGTGCAATGCAAACGAGGCCAGGTGCTTGAATCGACTATCTGTTTTGCATATTGCCGCTGGAAGTTCGACAGGAAGGCAGCAATGCCGCTGTCAGCCGTGGTGCACTACCAAGATGGCGTGTGAGACAAGGCTGAGGACGGTCTTGGCCATGTCGGTAGATTGAAATCAAGCATTAGGGTTTTTACTTATCCATGGCGTTGCGTCGCTGCTACGTGCAGTCCGTTGCTTGGGGTGTCGAAGATACGGGCCGGCTTTTGTGCCGTGCTCCTTGGGGGAGGCGGTGTAGGGCCGTCGATGAACCGGCGCAGATGGCGTGAGCGGTACAAAAAAGCCCCGCGTTTCGCGGGGCTTTTGATGCGGGTTGCGGGCGTCAGGCGCTGCGCTTGATCGAGGCGACGGCCGAGAAGGTGTTGATCACGTCGACGACCAGCCGGCTGCTTTCGCGGATCTTGTTGATCGCCACGCCGGCGTTGTTGGCGTGTTCGACCCCTTGTTCGGCCTGTTTCAGCATCTGGTTAACGCCGGTGATCGCCGACGTGGTGCCGCTGCGGATGATGTCGATCATCGCCGAGATCTCGCTGGTCGACGCCGACGTGCGCTCGGCCAGCTTGCGCACTTCGTCGGCCACCACCGCAAAGCCGCGGCCCTGTTCGCCGGCGCGCGCGGCTTCGATCGCCGCGTTCAGCGCCAGCAGATTGGTCTGGTCGGCGATTTCCTTGATCGTGTTGACGATGGACGAAATGCTGGCCGATTGCGCGCCCAGGTCTTCGATCAACTGGGCCGAATTGCGCGCGCTGTCGGCGATGTGGCGCATTTCGATCGCGGCCGTTTCGATCACACCGGCGCCTTGCTGCGAGACGACGTCGGTCTGTTCGGATAGCCGGTAGGCTTCCTTGACGTGCTCGACGTCGCTGCGGATCGCCTGTTCACGCGGGGTCGAGTCGGTGGCGAACTTGATGACCTTGTAGAGCTTGCCGTCGTCGTCGAACATCGGGTTGTACGAGGCCTCGAGCCACAGCACCTTGCCTTGCGCGCCGCGGCGCTCGAACTGGCCGGCGATGAATTCACCCTGATTGAGCCGGCGCCAGAACTGCGCGTATTCGCCGCTGTTGGCATAGCCTTCCTCGCACAGTACCCGGTGGTGCTTGCCCTTGAGCCAGTCGAGCGAGTAGCCGACGGTGCGGACGAAATTGTCATTGGCGTCGAGGATGATGCCGTCGGGTGAGAATTCGATCACCGCCATCGACCGGTTGATCGCGTTGATCTCGTTTTCGCGTTCCTGCGCCTGGCCCACTCGCTGGGTGATGTCCTGGGCGAACTTGATCACCTTGATCAGCCGGCCATCGGCGTCGAATACCGGGTTGTACGAGGCTTCGAGCCAGACCGTCTGGCCATTGTGGCGCACGCGCTTGAACTGGCCGGAGATGAACTCGCCGCGCTGCAGCTTCTGCCAGAACGCGGCGTATTCCGAGCTGCCGGCGTGCTGGGGCGTGCAGAAAATTCGGTGATGCTTGCCGACGATGTCGTCGAGCCGGTAGCCGACGGTAGCGAGAAAATTGGCGTTGGCGTCGACGATGGTCCCGTCTGGGCGGAATTCGATCGTTGCCATCGATTTGCCGATGGCGTCGAGCACCGCACGCTGGGTCGTCACGGTCCGTTGCTGTTCGGCCAGTTGCTGCTTGATCGATTGATTGAACATCGTGCACCTCTCCACTGCGCCATGCTGTGATTTGAAGCCGTGTAAGTCTGAGCGGCTGGGGCGCACAAGGTATCGGCGCATCGATCTGCGCATCCCTGAATCAAGGTAGATCAGGGAGTTTCAGCCGACAAAGTGCATTTCATTGCATTGTCGGTAAGTTCCGTTCGCGCCGACGGGCGGCTAGTTGCAGGGGGCGAACGCAAGGTTCCGGCGGCTTTCGAAGCGCCTTTGCTCGCCGCTGACCGGGTCGGTGAACGCGATCGAGCGTGCCAGCAGTTGCAGCGGCCGGCTGAAATCGTCGCCCTTGTCGGGCTGCGCCAGCGGGTACCACGGGTCGTGGCGGATCGGGATGCCGAGCGCGTTCAGGTGCGCGCGCAGCTGGTGTTTCTTGCCGGTGGCCGGTTCGAGCCGATAGCGGGCCCAGCCGTCGTGGTGGTCGAGCAGGGCGATCCGCGTTTCGCTGTTCGGTTCGCCGTCGACTTCGTGCATGGTGAAGTTCTCCGGTCGCTCGGCCAGCCGGCTGCGGTGCAATCGTGGCAGCAGCAGATCGGCGCGGCGCGGCGCGATGGCTTCGTAAACCTTACAAATCCGCCGCTCGGCAAACAGCTTCTGATAGGCGCCGCGATGCGCCGGCGATGCGCAGAACAGCATCACGCCGGCGGTTTCGCGGTCGAGCCGGTGCACCGGGGCGAGATCGGGCAGGTTCAGGCCGGCGCGCAGGCGCGTCAGCAGGGTTTCCTTCAAGTGGCGGCCGGCCGGGATGCAGGCGAGGAAGTGCGGTTTGTCGGCGACGACGAGATGTTCGTCTTGATACAGTACCGGCGCGTCGAAGGGCACCGGCGTTTCCACCGGCACTTCGCGGTAGTACCAGATGCGCGTGTACGGCGTGTAGGCGCTGGCGAGCGTGAATGGCGTGCCGGCGGCGTCGACCAGCGCGCCGCGCTGCAGCCGGTCGACCCACTGCGCTTGGGGCACGTGCGGGAAGCGGGCGATCAGGAAACCCAGCAGGTCGGGCCAGTCGCCGGCGGGCAATTCGAGGAAGCTGGGCGCGATGCCGTCGCGCTGCGGCAGGGGGGCGGTGGTGCGTTTCATCGGCGAGCAGTGTAGCGCCGCCGGCCGTGCATCGCTTGATTCCGCGCCGGCCGGCCGCATCTTGGAGCGATCAGGCGGCCGCCCCGGTCCGCCAGGAGTCTGGCCATGAGCACCACGCTGAAGATCGATTTCGTTTCCGATATCTCCTGCCCGTGGTGCGCGATCGGGCTGCAATCCTTGCTGCGCGCGGCCGAGTCGGTCAGGGACGAGGTGACGCTGGATCTGCAGTTTCACCCGTACGAGCTGAATCCGCAGCTCGGGCCGGGAGGCCACGACGTGGCCGAGCACCTGATGCAGAAGTACGGCATGGATGCGGCGCAGCTGGCGCAAAACCAGGCGGCGATCCGTGATCGCGGCGCAGAGCTGGGCGTGACCTTCAATATGGCCGGCCGGCGCGCCTACAACACCTTCGATGCGCACCGGCTGCTGGCGTGGGCCCGCGAACAGGGCGCCGCGCTGCAGCTGGCGCTGAAACAGGCGCTGTTCGTCGCCTATTTCACCGATGGCGAGAACCTGGCCGACCAGGACACCTTGGTCCGGCTGGCCGAAGCGGTCGGGCTGGATGGCGAGGTGGCGCGCGAGATCGTCGCCGGCGATCGCTACGCCGATATCGTGCGCAACGAGGAGGCCTTCTATCAGCAGCAAGGCATCACCGCGGTGCCGGCGGTGATCATCAACGAGCAGTACCTGATCTCCGGCGGACAGCCTGTCGAGGTCTTCGCCAACGCCTTGCAGCAGATCGCCCGCGGCGACGCCGGCTGACGCAGGTTCGCGGCGGTACAATCGGGCCATTGTCGATCCACCCCCGATCCGATGCCGTCCATGACCGATTTACCTTCGCCGCCCGGCCTGCCTTCACCGTGCGTCGGCCGCTGCGCGCTCGACGCTACCGGGCAGAGCTGCACAGGCTGTCGCCGCACCATCGCCGAGATCACCGCGTGGACTTCGCTCGACGACGCCGGCAAGGCCGCGGTGTGGGCCAGGCTGCGCGGCCTGCAGGCACCGGCCGCGCGCGCCAAAACCTGTTCGCGCTGCGGCAGCGGTTTCGGCTGCGGCACCGGTGGCGCCAATGGCGGTTGCTGGTGTGCCGACCAGCCTCCGGCGATGCCGTGGCCGCCGGTGGCCGACTGCCTGTGTCCGGATTGCCTGCACGCCGCTATCGCCGAGCGCGCGGTCCGGCTGGGGCGCCCGCTCGCACCCGGTTGAACCGCAGCGGAGCCTCCGGCTAACGCAGCGTGCAGGACGGGCTTTGCACCGCCTGGACCACGTCGAGTGTCCCGGCGCGCTGGACGAAGGCCACCGCGCGCAAGCGTGTGCCGGCGTCATCAGGCAGGGTGAGCGTCTGCGTCAGCGTGCCGCCGCCGGCCGGGATCGCCAACGGGGCGCTCAGCACGCGGACCACGTGATCGTGCTTCAACAGTGCGCCGCGATTCTCGCCGGCGGCAATCTTCGATGTCAGCCCGTCCTCGCTCAGGCCGACCAGCAGCTGCAGCGCGCCGCTGTCCGCTGGCGGCGGTGAAACCGTCACGCTGAAGCGCACGCGCCCCGGTCCGGCCACGGTGGCCAGCAGCTGCAGGCGCAGCGATGCGGTCTGGCGCAGCGGCTGGGCGATGAGCGCATCCAGCCGTTCGCGCCATTCGAGCAGCGGTTTGCCGTTGATGAAAAAGTGTGGTGTGTACACGGTTGCGCCACCGGTGGCCGAAACCAGCGCGCGCTGGCGCCCGGCATGGCCGTCTCGGGCGAAGCGGTCATGCCAGCCCAGTCCGTCCCAGTAGCCGACATGCAGCGCCAGCGGGATGACGCGCGGATCGCCGCCGAGCGTGTTCAGCCGGGCGTCGGCCGGCGGGCAGCTCGAACAGCCTTCCGAGGTGTACAGCTCGACCAGCGCCGCGCGCTGCATGCCGCTGTCGGCATTGCACGTCGCGGCGACTGCGGGGGAGGTGCCGCAGGCGGCAGCGAGACCGAGGTAGCAGAAGCGGTGCATGGCGATGTCCTGTGGCGGTATTTTGCCTGAGTCGTCGGCCGGGGCGCCGGGATGACAGCCGTCCATCCGCCGGCCGGCGTCGGCTACGCAAGTGTCTCGGCCGGCTGACAGCCCTGTCTGCGGTCAGTCATGGCACCGGCGCCCTCGGCTACAATCTGTGCTTACTTTCTGCGCAAGTGACTGTCGTCGCAGCACGCCGCGCGCCAATCCGGATCAAGACATGAAAAAACTGCTGGGAATGGGCCTGCTGGCCGCTGGGATCAACGCCTCCGCCGCCGACAAGCCGGTGCTGCTCGAAGTGCCGGTGACCTACCAGGCCGACGCCGGCATCGTGGCCAAGGTCAAGGAAGAGTGTAAGCCCGAAGAGCAACTGGCCACCCGGGTCGGCGAGGTGATGAAGAAGCTGAACCGCGAGGGGACCGGCACCGTCACTTCGGCGGCCGAAGCGGGCGATGCCACGGTACTGCGTTTGCAGATTACCCACGTGCTTGGCGTCGGCGGTGGCGCCTTCAGCGGGCCGAAGGCGATTACCGTCAACGCCGAGCTGCTCGAGGGCGGCAAGGTCGTGCGCCAGACCAAGATCAATCGCTGGTCGATCGGTGGCGTGTTCGGCGCCTTCAAGGGCACGTGCTCGATTCTCGAGCGCAGCGCTGCCGCGATCGGCAAGGACCTCGGCCGCTGGGTGCGGGATCCGTCGTACCAGATCAAGGAAGAAGCGGCACCGAAGGATGCGGAGCCGGAAAAGCAGGCGGCGCAGTAAGCAGCTTCCGACAAAAAACGGCGTGTGAGGTACGCGCCGTTTTTTGTCGGCGGAGGGAGGCTACTGGGCCAGCGCCTCGCTGTCCTCGACCTCCTCGCCGAGGAAACCGCCGCTCTGGTGCGCCCACAGCCGCGCGTACAGGCCGCGTTGCGCCAGCAGTTCGGCGTGCGTGCCTTCCTCGACCACGCGGCCCTTGTCGAGCACGATCAGCCGGTCCATCGCCGCGATCGTCGACAGCCGATGGGCGATGGCGACGACGGTCTTGCCTTCCATCAGCCGGTACAGGCTGGACTGGATTGCCGCTTCGACCTCGGAATCGAGCGCGCTGGTCGCTTCGTCGAGCAGCAGGATGGGCGCGTCCTTGAGCATCACCCGGGCGATCGCCACGCGCTGGCGCTGGCCGCCCGAGAGCTTGACGCCGCGTTCGCCGACATGGGCGTCGTAGCCCTGCCGGCCCTTGGGATCGAACAAGTTCTGGATGAACTCGTGCGCTTCGGCGCGCTGCGCGGCGGCGATCATCGCCGCATCGTCGGCGTCGGGACGGCCGTAGAGCAGGTTGTCGCGCACCGAGCGGTGCAGCAAGCTCGTATCCTGCGTCACCATGCCGATCTGCGCGCGCAGGCTGTCCTGCGTCACCGCGCGGATGTCCTGGCCGTCGATCAGGATGCGGCCGTGTTCAAGATCGTAAAAACGCAGCAGCAGGTTCACCAGCGTCGACTTGCCGGCGCCCGAGCGGCCGACGAGGCCGACCTTTTCGCCGGGCTTGATCGTCAGGTTCAGGCCGTCGACGACCTTGTTCTTGCCGCCGTAAGCGAAGCTGACGTCGTCGAAGCGCACTTCGCCGTGTGGCACCGTCAGCGGCTGGGCGTCGTCGGCGTCGGTGATCGCGATCGGCCGGGCCAGCGTGGTGATGCCGTCCTGCACGGTGCCGATCTGTTCGAACAGATTGGCCATTTCCCACATGATCCAGTGCGAGATGCCGTTGAGCCGCAGCGCCATCGCCGTCGCCGCGGCGACCGCGCCGATGCCGACCTGGCCCTTGGTCCACAGCCACAGCGTCATGCCGGCAGTGGCGGCGATCAGCGCCATGTTCAGCGTGTGGTTGACGATTTCGAAGCCGCTGACGAGACGCATCTGCCGGTAGGCGGTCTGCATGAACTCCTGCATGGCGCTTTTGACGAAACCGGCCTCGCGCTGCGCATGGCTGAACAGCTTGACCGTGGCGATATTGGTATAGGCGTCGGTTACCCGGCCGGTCATCAGGCTGCGTGCATCGGCCTGCGCCTTGGCGGCCTTGCCGAGCCGCGGCACGAAGTAGTACACCGCACAGAGATACAGCCCCAGCCAGCCGAGAAAGGGCAGCACCAGCAGCCAGTCGAAGGTGCCGACGACGGCGAGCATGGTGAAGAAATAGATCACGACGAAGACGAGGATGTCGGTGATGATCATCACCGTCTCGCGTACGGCCAGCGCCGTCTGCATCACCTTGGCGGCGACGCGGCCGGCGAACTCGTCCTGATAGAAGCTCATGCTCTGGTCGAGCAGGTGGCGGTGGAAATTCCAGCGCAGCCGCATCGGGAAATTGCCGGCCAGCGCCTGGTATTTGCACAGCGCCTGCAGCGCGATCAGCAGCGGGCTGGCGAGCAGGATGCCGGCGAGCAGCCACAGCTTGCCGCCGTGTTGCGACCACAACTCGCCGGGCGGCACCTTGCCGAGCCAGTCGACGATGGTGCCCATCATCGAGAACAGCAGCGCCTCGAACGCGCCGATCGCGGCGGTCAGCAGGATGACCAGCGTGATCAGGCCGCGCATGCCGGCGGTGCCGGCCCAGATAAAGGCAAAAAAGCCCTGCGGCGGCTGGACTGGCGGGGCGTCTGGGTAGGGTTGGACCCGTTTTTCGAACCAGTTGAACAAGATGGCTCCTTCGATTTGAGAACCTGTTTACGATCTTTTCGCTTCGGCGTGCGGGGCCGTGCCGATGGGGCAAGGCGCAGCATGCATCGCGGTACGGGTACCCAAGCGGTGTGCTGCGCGGCCACCCGCCGGCAATGTCCCGATCACGGCGGCCCAGCGTCAACGTTCAAAGATCGCAACCAGGTTCCAAGCGGCGGGACGGCCGGCTTGTGGCCGGCCGTCCCCGTGGCAAGCCCCGCACGCGCCGGGGATGGCGGTGGCGCGCGAGGCGACCGTAGAACATACAGCAAAAAGATTACGGCAAGCCAGAGCACAGCTTGCAGTTGATCCGGGGTTCGACCGGGTTGATGGCGTAATGTTCAGCAATCGGGCAAGACGGGCATAGCCGATCGTCGCGATAACCGGGCAAATAGTGATTTTCCTCAGTGAAGCTGGCGGCCCGGGCAACGTACACTTGCCGGTTCCGTACACTTTTCATGTTCCTGGGACACCTATCTTGGATGACGCAACCCAACACGACGGTCTGAAGCGCGGGCTGAAGAATCGTCACATCCAGCTGATTGCGCTCGGCGGCGCCATCGGCACCGGGCTCTTCCTCGGCTCGGCCAGCGTGCTCAAGGCCGCCGGTCCGTCGATGATTCTCGGCTATGGCATCGGCGGCATCATCGCCTTCATGATCATGCGCCAGCTCGGCGAAATGGTCGCGCAGGAGCCGGTCGCCGGCTCGTTCAGCCACTTCGCCTACAAGTACTGGGGCGACTTCCCGGGCTTCTTCTCGGGCTGGAACTACTGGGTGCTGTACGTGCTGGTGAGCATGGCCGAGCTGACCGCGGTCGGCGTCTATGTCCAGTACTGGTGGCCGGGCGTGCCGACCTGGGTATCGGCGATGGTGTTCTTCGTCGTGGTCAACGCGATCAACCTCGCCAATGTGAAGTACTACGGCGAGACCGAGTTCTGGTTCGCGATCATCAAGGTCGCGGCCATCATCGGCATGATCGGCTTCGGTGGCTATCTGCTCGCATCGGGCCAGGGCGGCCCGCAGGCGTCGATCAGCAATCTGTGGAACGACGGCGGCTTCTTCCCGCACGGCTTCGAAGGCCTGTTCATGATGCTGGCGGTGATCATGTTCTCGTTCGGCGGGCTGGAGCTGATCGGCATCACCGCGGCCGAGGCCGACGATCCGCAAAAGAGCATTCCCAAGGCGGTGAATCAGGTCATCTACCGTATCCTGATTTTCTATATCGGCGCGCTGACCATCCTGCTGTCGCTGTTCCCGTGGAATCAGGTCGCCCAGGGCGGCAGCCCCTTCGTGATGATCTTCGAGCAGATCGGCTCGGGTTGGGTTGCCACGGCGCTGAACATCGTCGTGCTGACCGCCGCGCTGTCGGTCTACAACAGCGGCGTCTACGCCAACAGCCGCATGCTCTACGGTCTGGCCGAGCAGGGCAATGCGCCGAAGGCGCTGATGAAGGTCGACCGCCGCGGCGTGCCGGTCGCTGCGATCGGGCTGTCGGCGCTGGCGACCTTCGCCTGTGTGATCATCAACTACGTGATCCCGAGCGAAGCGCTCGGCGTCTTGATGGCGCTGGTCGTCGCCGCGCTGGTGCTGAACTGGGGCTTGATCAGCCTGACGCACCTGAAATTCCGCAAGGCGATGAACGCCCAGGGCGAGAAACTGGTGTTCAAGTCGTTCTGGTTCCCGCTCAGCAACTGGATCTGCCTGGCCTTCATGGCGATGATCATCGTGATTCTGGCGATGACGCCGGGCATGAACGTCTCGGTCTACCTGATGCCGGTGTGGCTGCTGCTGATGTGGGGCGGTTACGTGATCAAGCAGCGTCGCGTCGCGGCACGCGCACGCTGAGCCGTTCGCGGCCGATGATCAAAGGGGAAGCGGTGCTTCCCCTTTTTTTGCGTCCGCCAAACATGCAGGTGCGGGAAGGCCCTTGGCGTCCGGCAACCGGCGCGCCGCAATAATGGGGTTTTCCTCCGCCGCGCCGAGCCCGCCATGCTGCAGCAGATCGACCACCCCGAGCATATCCGTGAGCTGAGGCTGGCACGCGCGCCGGTCAACGCGCTCGATCCGGCGCTGATCCGGGCGATCCGCCTTGCGGTCGAGACTGCGCCGGCCGACGGCGTCGCCGGGCTGCTGCTGTCGGGCGCGCCTGGGCTATTCAGCGCCGGGCTCGACGTGCCGGCGCTGTTGGCGCTCGACCGTGATGCGCTGCTGCCGGTCTGGGCCGACTTCTTCGGCATTTTCGCGGCGATTGCCAATTCGCCGATCCCGGTGGTCGCGGCGATCACCGGTCACAGCCCCGCCGGCGGCGCGGTGATGGCGATCCATTGTGACTACCGGATCATGGCGGCCGGTGATTTCCGTATCGGCCTCAACGAGGTGCAGGTCGGCCTCGTCGTGCCCGAATGCCTGCAGCTGGCGCTGCGCCGGCTGACCGGCCCGCGCCACGCCGAGCAACTGGTGGTTGCCGGCGCGATGATTCCGGCGGCGCGGGCGTTCGAAATCGGCATGGTCGACGAGCTGGCCGAACCCGATGCGGTGGTGCCGCGTGCGATCGATTGGTTGCGGCAGCGGCTGGCCCTGCCGCGGCAGGCGATGCTGGCGACACGGGCCATCGCCCGCGCCGATCTGCACACCGCCTATGCCGCCCCGCTGCCGCTGGCCGACGTGCAGGCGCGCTGGTGGTCCGACGAGACGCAGGCGACGCTGCGGGCGCTGGTCGCCAAGCTGCAGCAGCGCTAGCCGCATTCGGTGCGCGTAAACGCCCGGCGCCCGACGGGCGCCGGTGGTCAGGCAGACTAGCCGCCGCGTAGACGCAGGACCAGGTGCAGCGTGGCCTCCTTGGCGATGTTGTAGTCCGACAGGGTGCGGCCATCCTCAAGCTGCTTGCCCGCGAAGATCAGCCGCTGCTGGTCGGGCGGAATCCCTTCCGCGTCCTGGATCTTGGCCTTGACGTTTTCGATGGTATCCGAGCCGTTGGCGTCGATCGGGATGGTCTTGCCATCGAGTGTTTTGATGTTGATTGGAAACGCATGGGCCTGTGCGCCGAGGGCCATCAGGACCACGGCCAGCAGTGCACTCAAGCGGAAACGGCCTTTTTGCAGAAACGTGTTCATGTGCTTACTCCTTGTCGCATTCGGGGGCCGGAGCCGGGTCACGGAACGATGGTCAGGCCGGCCGGCAGATTGCCCAGGGCGCCCGAGGTCGTATCGCCGAAATCGCTGAGCAGGGTACGCAGGCCGGAGACCGGGTCGACCGAGAACAGGGCGCCCAGGCTGTTGGTGCCGGCGTTGCCGTCCTGAACCAGTACCCGGTCGCTGCTCGGACCGCTCCAGCTCAGCGAACCGGGCTGCAGACCGGCGCCCTTGGGGCCGTAGACGACGTTGCCGAAGTCGGAAATCAGCGTGCGCTGGCCGCTGACCGGGTCGACCTTGACGAGCTGGCCGATGCGTTTCGGGCCCGCCTGGGCGACGAGGACATAGATCGCGCCCGCCTGCGCAGACCAGGCCGGGGCCACGACGACGCCGACCGGGCCGCTCAGCGGGTTCGCATCGACGGCGCCCTGACTGGCGTTGCCGAAATCGCTCAGCAAGGTGCGCGTGCCGGTGACGGCGCTGACGGTGAAGACCGCGCCGCGGGTCTCGGTGCCAGCCGAGGCGTCGGCGATGACGAGCTCGTGGCCGAGCAGGTCGTCGAGCAGCGTCGGGCGCAGCGCGATGCTGTCGGGGTAGACCCCCAGCGGCCCCTGGCTCGGATTGCCGAAGTCGGACAGCAAGATCCGCTGGCCGTTGTCGCTGCGCACCTTGAACAGCGCGCCGAGCGCATCCGTGCCGGCGAACGGGTCGACGACATAGATGGTGGCCCACAGATCCAGCAGGCCGCCGACGACCTGAACGCCGCTTGGGAACAGCCCGAGCGGCCCGGATGCCGCGTTGCCGAAATCGCTGAGCAATGTCCTGACCCCGGTATTCGGATTCACCTTGAGCAGGGCGCCGCGCTGGTTCGTGCCGCCGTTGCCGTCGGTCAGGATGATTGCGCTTGGCGCGAGCAGCGTTTGCGGCAGCCAGCTGATCGCGTTCGGATCCCGACCCTGGACGCCTTGGCTGCTCAGGCCGAGGTCGGAAAACACATTGCGCGCTCCCGTCTGCTTGTCGACGGTAAACAGCTTGCCGTTCGCGCCGGGGCCGGCCATCTGATCGATGCTCAGGATCGTGCCCGAGCCTGGCTGGGCGTATGCCGGCGTGGCCGTGGCGGCTGCCGCGACGACACCGGCGAGCGCCAGCCGGCGCAACAGACCAATAAGGATTTTCTGCACAGCAACCTCCATGAAGAGTGGACGTGTCCTCGGCGTACTCGCGCCGTCTTCAAGGATCGAAGCTTGAATCTAAATTATCAAGTAAATATCAAGTAATTTATTGTTTTTATGTATGCGCAATTTTTAATAATTTTTGTAAGCTTTTTTGTCATCAAACAGGGCCAGCCGCCGATGATCCGGCAACTGGCCCAGGCTGCAGGTGTTTACAGCCCGAGTGCCGCGCGCAGCTCGGCGCGGGCGGGGCCGTAGCCGGCCTGGAAGCCGGCGTCGAGGAACAGCCGCTGCGCGATCAGCGCGCCGGCGGTACGCCCCATCACCGTGTCCGAGCGGTAGTGGATGCCGCCGATGATGCGGTTTTCGGCGTAGGCCGCCGCGCGGGCGAACAGGGCATCTCGCTGCTCCGGCACCATGCTCGCCAGTACCGTGGCCATCAGGTAGCCGACGCTGGCATGTCCGGACGGCCATGCGCCCGAGGTCGACAGCTTCACCACCGGCTTGATGTCCTTGTTCAGCATGTGCGGGCGCGGCCGCTTCCAGTAGTCCTTGGCCGGATCGACGACGGCGCCTTCGGTTTCGACCACGCGGGCAAAGAAGGTCGAGAACGCCGGCAGTGCGGCTTCGTTGAACCGCGGCCCGAGCACATCGGCAAAGCGCCAGACGTTCTCGACCGCATCGGCCTTGGCTGCGGCTTCCATCGCCGGCGTGCGCGAGGACTGGATCGTCAGCAGCTCGGCGATTTCCGCCTTGGTCTGCGCCGAATCGTTCGCCGGCGGCGTGGGCAGAAAGCGGGTCAGGTCGACGTCTTTGGCGGTAATGAAGGGCTGGGCGTCGGCAGCATGTACCGCGGTGAAACCCAGCGAGGCGAGCAGGGCGAGGGCGGCGAAGGTGAGGCGCATACGGGGTTTCCGGTTGGACGAAAACCCCGCAGCGTAGGCCCGCGAGATTGCAGACCGTTGACCGGATCAGGCGGTCTTGGTCTTGAAGGCTGCGGCGGCCTTGGCAAAAACCGCGACTGCACCGAGCACGATTGCACCGGCGACGACGCCGAACAGGCCGTTCAGCAAGGTCGGGACGATGAAACCGGCCGGGCCGCTGGCTGCGGCAGCGGCTTCGATGGCGTGGTGGACCACCGGCAGGCCGTGGGCGAGGATGCCGCCGCCGACCAGGAACATCGCGGCGGTGCCGACGACGGTCAGCGCCTTCATCAGCCACGGGGCGAAGCCGAGCAGGCCGCGGCCGAAGGCGCGAACCGCTGCGCTTTTGCTGGTGCTTTGCAGGTGCAGGCCGACGTCGTCGAGTTTGACGATGGCGGCGACGAGACCGTAGACGCCGACGGTCATGATGGCGGCGATGCCGGCCAGCACGGCGAACTGGGTGCCGAGGCTTTTCTCGGCGACGGTGCCGAGTGCGATGACGATGATTTCGGCCGACAGCACGAAGTCGGTGCGGATCGCGCCCTTGATCTTGTCTTTCTCGAACGCGACGAGGTCGACGGCCGGGTCGGCCAGCGCCTCGATCAGCTCGGCGTGTTCGGCGGCCTCGGCCTTGCCATGAAACAGCTTGTGCGCGAGTTTTTCGACGCCTTCGAAGCACAGATAGGCACCACCGATCATCAAGAGCGGAATCACCGCCCACGGCGCGAAGGCGCTGATCGCCAGCGCGGCCGGCACCAGGATCAGCTTGTTGCGCACCGAGCCTACCGCCACGGCCCAGACCACCGGCAGTTCGCGCTCGGCACGCACGCCCGAGACCTGCTCGGCGTTCAGTGCCAGATCGTCGCCGAGCACGCCGGCGGTTTTCTTGGCGGCGACCTTGGTCATCACCGCGACGTCGTCGAGGATGGTGGCGATATCGTCGATCAAGGCCAGTAGGCTGGTTCCTGCCATTGCGGTGTTCCTGTCTGAAAGGGAAAGCGGTCGGGATGCGTATTATGCGCGATCGGCTTGCGGCCGCCAGTGCCTTGCAGCGGCGGCAGGCTGGCGGGTGATGGCCGGGTGCTAGAATCGCGGTTTACCTTTGCCGCCGGGCCTGTCATGCAAACGCTTGAAGTTGAAATCTACGACGAATACATCGCGCTGAACGATCTGCTGAAACTGTGCGGCGTTGTCGACAGCGGCGCCGCCGGCAAGGCGCTGGTCGCCAGCGGTGTGGTGATGGTCAACGGCGTGCAGGAGCTGCGCAAGACCAACAAGATCCGCCCGGGCATGCAGGTGCAGGTTGAAGAGGCGGTATTGATCAAGGTCGTGGCCGGCAGCGAGCAGGCCGACTGAGCGATCGGGTCGGAAAAACAAACGGCGTGCCCTGGGGCACGCCGTTTTTGCATCCGCCAAAGCCGACGAATCAGTTCTTCGGCATCAGGTTGTTGTCGACGTAGCGCACGCCCTTGACCTTCTCGGCGATCATGCCGGCCTGCGCCATGTCCTGGCCGGTGGCAACGCTGCCGTCGAGCTTCACGTCCTCGCCCTTGCCGGTGACGGCGATGTCGAAGCCCTTCAGCGTCGGGTCGGCGTCGAGCGCGGTTTTCACCGCGGCGGCGAGGGCGGCATCCTTCAGCGCGGCCGGCTTTTCGGCGGCAACCGGCGCTGCGGTTTTTTCCGGCGCGGTGCTGCAGGCGGCGAGCGACAGGCCGAGGGCGGCGGCGACAGCGAGGGTGAGAGCGGTCTTCATGGGTACATCTCCTGAGAATCGTTGGTTTTCTGGCGCGATGCGCCCGGTGCCCGCGATTGTGTTGCCGCTTTGTTGCAGGCAGATGAAAAGTCGCCGCGCCGCGCCGGCTGTTGCAAGACCAGCAGCATGGGTGGCGAATGTGCAGCGTTCTGCTGCGAATTCAACAGTTCTGCCGGCCAAACTGCACGGTTTTGGCGGGTTTGCATCTGGCATGGCGCTTGCTCGGGTAACGGCTCCGACCACACAGGACTGCATCCATGGGCCACCCCAGCGTTTACCCGACCGGCGTTACCGTCTTCAACCCCGACAAGGCCTGGCCGGGCTACACGGTGCTGCACGCGCCCGACGTCGGCGTCGTGCTGCTTGACCCGAACGGCCGCGAAGTGCAGGTGTGGAAAGACCTGCAGGGCTTCCCGCCCAAACTGCTGCCCGGCGGCCAGTTGCTCGCCAGCAGCGGCAACCGCGATCCGAAGCACGCCTTCCAGGACCAGATCGATCTGGTCCAGGTCGACTGGGACGGCAACATCGTCTGGCGTTTCAGCCAGCTCGAACACGTCAGCGACCCCGGCAGCGAGGCGCGCTGGGTCGCGCGCCAGCACCACGACTTCCAGCGTGCCGGCAACCCGGTCGGCTACTACGCGCCGGGGCAGACGCCGCAGACCGACGGCGGCAATACCTTGCTGCTGGTGCACGAGGAAGTGCACAACCCGGCGATCTCGGAGCACTTGCTGCTCGACGACCGGATTGTCGAAGTCGGCTGGGACGGCCAGCTGCTGTGGTCGTGGCGCGCCAGCGACCACATCGACGAGCTGGGCTTTTCCGACGCCGCACGGACCGCGCTCTATCAGAATCCCAACCTGCGCAAGCTCGCCGACCGGCAAGTCGGCGACTGGCTGCATATCAACTCGCTCTCAAGCATCGGCCCGAACCGTCATTACGACGCCGGCGACGTCCGCTTCCACCCGGACAACCTGATCTGGGATTCACGCGAGGCCAATATCATCGCCATTGTCGACAAGCAGAGCGGCGCCATCGTCTGGCGGCTCGGCCCCGATTACGACGGTTCCGATGCCGAGAAAAAGCTCGGCTGGATCATCGGCCTGCACCATGCCCATATCGTGCCGCGCGGCCTGCCCGGCGAAGGCAATCTGCTGGTGTTCGACAACGGCGGCTGGGCCGGTTATGGCGCGCCACACCCGGCATCGCCGGACGGCCTGCAGCACGTGCGCCGCGATTACTCGCGCGTGCTCGAGATCGACCCGGTCACGCTGACCATCGTCTGGCAGTACACGCCGGCCGAGGCGGGCTTCGTCATCCCGCTCGACGCGCAGCGCTTCTACAGCCCCTTCGTCAGCAGTGCCCAGCGCCTGCCCAACGGCAATACGCTGATCACCGAGGGCAGCAACGGCCGGGTGTTTGAAGTGACGCGCGAGCACGAGCTGGTGTGGGAATACCTGAGCCCGTATCAGGGCAGCACCTACAAGCTGCACCTCGTCTACCGCGCCTACCGCGCGCCGTACGACTGGGTGCCGCAGCTGCCGAAACCGGTGGAAACGGCGGTCGAGCGCATCGATCCCGCCGGCTTCCGCGTCCCGGGCGCGGCATCCGGACGTGAACGCGAGGTGACGGTGCAGGGCATTGCGCCGGGGCAAAGTGATGCGGCGTTTTGCGTGGCAGTACGGGAGGATGGCGGACGGCCCGATCTCCGCTAAGGCGAGCGGTTCGAAGTACCGGACAGCCGAGTGCGGGTGTCCGGTGCATGCCGCTCGAAAAACGCCCTCGATGCCGTAGCGTGCAGCCTACATGTCGTGAAAGGTTATAAGGGAAAATGGACAGCTTGGGTTAAGATCTACGCTCGCGTGGCCTGCGCAACACCTGTCTCCCTCTACGATATCTGTTCTTCCTGCCTGCATCGTTACGAAGCACGGGGGACGCTCATGCTGCGTGGTCTGCTGGACGTTCAGGATCGGGCACTCTGCTTTTCTTGGATTTAATCAAAGTTTTTCGGTTGGCATAACCCCCGGATGCCATCCGGTTCAAGGTGAGGCGGGGAGGAGAACAAGATGAATTGGTATTTGGCTGTTTTAAAAAAGTACGCTGTTTTTTCTGGTCGGGCGCGGCGCAAGGAATATTGGATGTTTACCTTGTTCAATATTATCGCCGCCTTGGTGCTGGGGGTGGTTGAGGCTCTTGTCTCCAGCAACGGCATCTTGGGTGGGGTGTATACGATTGCGCTGTTGCTTCCCGGCATTGCGGTTTCGGTACGCCGACTTCACGACACCGATCGTAGCGCCTGGTGGCTGCTGATCGGCCTGGTGCCGATTGTCGGTGCCATCGTATTGCTGGTCTTCCTGGTGCAGGAAGGTAGCTCCGGCGAAAACCAGTACGGCTTCGATCCCAAGGGCTTGGCTGCCTAATCATCGACCAGCTTGACGCTTGACTTGCGGGGGCGACAGCCCCCGTTTCTGTTGCTGCGGTTCAATTCGCCCCCGGTTGTAATTCGGGGCAATCGGTAACCCATTCGGAATGGAAATTTCATTTCTGCATCGTTTTCGATGTTGAAATGCGCTGGGCATTTGCCATTGCGATGCGTGCCGGCCTCGTATTTAGTCCGGCAGGGTACACAACCGATTTGCCTGGGCGTGACTACGGGGAGGATGGCGGGCAGGCATTTTTCCAAGTCAGCCAAACCCGCAAATCAAACTCCAGCTGGTGATAATCCGGCTCCATATGCACGCACAGCTGGTAGAAGGCCTTGTTGTGGTCCTTCTCCTTCAGATGCGCCAGTTCGTGCGCGACGATCATCGACAGGAATTCGCCCGGCGCTTCGCGGAACAGCGTGGCGATGCGGATTTCGTTCTTGCGCTTGAGGCGGCCGCCCTGCACCCGGCTGGCGAAGGTGTTGGTGCCGAGCGTGCCGGCCAGCAGGCCCAGCGCGTTGTCGTACTGGATCTTGGCCAGCGGCGGGGCGTTTTTCAGGTAGCGCTGTTTGCGCTCGGTAACAAAGTCGTACAGCGCGCGGTCGGTCTGTATCGGGTTGCGTTGCGGGTATTTGCTGCCGAGGCGGGCGCCAAGCTCGCCCGAATCGAGCAGCGCGCCGACCTGATCGACCAGTTGGGCCGGGTAGCCGGCGAGGTAGGGGAAGTTCATCGGTGTAGTTTAACCGGGCTGCGCTGACGGCTCGCGCCGACCGTGAATCCTTGCCCGGACCGGCGCCGGGCGGTGGTCACAGGGCGTACGGGGCATCCGGTACAATGGCCGGTTTTACGCCTGCCTCGCGTCCCTGCCATGTTGCGACTCACCGAAATCAAGCTACCGCTGAACCATGCCGAAGATGAACTGCGCGCCGCCGTGCTCGCCAAGCTCGGGATCAAACCGGCCGAGCTGATCGAAATGACGGTGTTCCAGCGGGCCTATGATGCGCGCAAGAAGGCGAACATCCTGCTCGTCTATTCGCTCGACTGCGAAGTCCGCAACGAGCAGGCACTGCTGAAGCGTTTTGCCAACGATCGCCATGTGCAGCCTTCGCCGGACATGGCCTACCGCTTTGTCGCGCAGGCGCCGGCCAATATCGCCAAACGCCCGCTGGTCGTCGGCTTCGGCCCTTGCGGCCTGTTCGCGGCGCTGGTGCTGGCGCAGATGGGCTTCAAGCCCATCGTGCTCGAACGCGGCAAGGCGGTGCGCGAACGGACCAAGGACACCTGGGGGCTGTGGCGCAAGCGCGAGCTGAACCCCGATTCGAACGTGCAGTTCGGCGAAGGCGGCGCCGGCACGTTCTCGGACGGCAAGCTTTACAGCCAGATCCGCGATCCGCGTTTCCTCGGCCGCAAGGTCATCGCCGAATTCGTCGCCGCCGGCGCGCCGGAAGAGATCAGCTATGTCAGCAAGCCGCACATCGGTACTTTCCGGCTGGTGAGCATGATCGAGCAGATGCGCGAGACGATCATCTCGCTCGGCGGCGAGATCCGCTTCAACCACCGGGTGCAGGACCTGGTGCTTGAACCGGCAGGGGAAGGCCAGCGGCAGATTCGCGGCGTGGTGCTCGCCGACGGTTCGACCATCGAGTCCGACCACGTGGTGCTGGCGCTGGGCCACAGCGCGCGCGACACCTTCGAGATGCTGCACGGCCACGGCGTGTTCATGGAGGCCAAGCCGTTCTCGGTCGGCTTCCGGATCGAACATCCGCAATCGGTGATCGACGCCGCGCGCTTTGGTCCTTCCGCCGGCAATCCCATCCTCGGCGCCGCCGATTACAAGCTCGTTCATCACGCCAGCAACGGTCGCACCGTCTACAGCTTCTGCATGTGCCCGGGCGGCACCGTCGTCGCGGCGACCAGCGAGGAAGGCCGCGTCGTCACCAACGGCATGAGCCAGTATTCGCGCAACGAGCGCAACGCCAACTCGGGCTTCGTCGTCGGCATCGACCCGCGCGATTATCCGGGCGACGTGCTGGCCGGGATCGAATTCCAGCGCCAGCTCGAATCGCGTGCATTCGAGATGGGCGGCAGCAACTACAACGCGCCGGGTCAGCTGGTCGGCGATTTCATGGCCAACAAGGCATCGACCGATTTCGGCTCGGTTGCGCCGTCGTATACGCCGGGCGTGACGCTGACCAATCTGGCCGATGCGCTGCCGGCCTACGCCATCGAGGCGATGCGCGAGGCGATTCCGGCATTCGAGCGGCAGATCAAGGGCTACAGCATGCACGATGCAATGCTGACCGGCGTCGAGACGCGCACCAGTGCGCCGCTGCGCATCACCCGCGACAAGCAGAGCTACCAGAGCCTGAACGTGCGCGGCCTGTTCCCGGCCGGCGAAGGCGCCGGTTACGCCGGCGGCATTCTCTCGGCTGGCGTCGACGGTATCGAGATCGCCGAAGCGGTGGCCTTGGCGATGACCGGAGCACGGTCATGAGCACCGCCGTCGACACCCCGCAATCGGTTCCGCTCAAGGACGCCTACAAGCTGCTCACCCACGGCCCGACCGTGCTGGTCAGCAGCGCCCACGGCGACGCGCGCAATGTGATGACCGCGGCGTGGAACACCGTGCTCGATTTCGCCCCGCCCAAGCTCGTCGTCGTCATCGACAAGCACACTTACAGTCGCGGGCTGATCGAAGCCAGCGGCGAACTGGCGGTGCAGGTGCCGACGCGCGCGCAGGCTGCGCTGGTGTACGCGCTCGGCAACGAATCCGGTCGCGACGGCGACAAGTTTGCCCGCCACGGCATCACAACCTTCGCCGGCAGCCAGATTGCCGCGCCGCTGGTCGAAGGCTGCCACGCCTGGCTCGAATGCCGGGTGATACCCGAACCGCACAACCAGCAGACCTACGATCTGTTCATCGTCGAAGTCGTCGCCGCATGGGCCAATCCGGCGGTCTACCGCGACGGCCGCTGGCTCGATGCGCCCGAGCAGCCGGGCAGCATCCACCATGTCGCCGGCGGTGCGTTTTTCGAAGCCGGCGGCATGTTCAGCGTCGCCGGCGAGTCGCTCGGCTAGCTCGTCACGCCACAGCGCGGGCGCATGCCGGCGGCGTAATGGATTGCCCGCATGGGGCGGTTTCGACGCCAAAAGCAAAGAAGTTGGCGTGTATTGCTAAGAATATTCATCGGCCTTGTTTTAGATTGGCATTTCGCCAATCCCAAACCGAGGCCACCGGCATGAACGCAATCCTCCCAACGACCATCATCCGCGATGAATTTGATTGGCTCCCGGTGCCGCTGCCCGGTGCCGAAGGGGTGAGTTTCAAGGTGTTGAAGGCCGACACCGAAACCAAGCAGGTGGTGCTCCGCGCCCGCTTCTCGCCCGGCTCGCGCATGCCGCGCCACTTCCATTTCTGTCGCGCCGTGGCCTACACGCTGTCGGGCGAGTGGAGCTATGACGAGGGCCATTTCAAGGCCGGCGACATGGCTTACGAGGTCGAGGGCAATACCCATACGCCGTGGAGCGACGAAGGCGCCGAATTGCTGCTGGTGTTCCGCAGCGACCAAGAGGCCTTCCTCGACAACTATCTGGCCGACGGCAGCGCGACCATCCGCCTGGGTATGAAATTCTTTGTTGCTTATGAAGGCAAGAGTCTGGCCGAAGCGGCGATGATCGATCTGCACAGCCTGATCGAACTGCTGCCGCCGCCTTCGGCGCAATAAGCGCGACCCATACCGTCCGCTGCCGCTCTGCCCCTTGCGATCCTCGGCTTGCCGGCGCCGTTGCACCGGGCGGGGCGGGGCAACGGCGCGCGTGTGCACCGCCGGACGACGGCCACGGTGCAAGAATCAGTCGAGATCAAGATGAACGCTCCAACGCAAAACGTATTCGTGACCGGTGCCGGCGGTTTTATCGGCAAGGCCTTGGTGGCAACGCTGCTGCGCGATGGCCATGCGGTCAGCGCGCTGCTGCTGCCTTCCGAGCAGGAGCCCGCCGGGTGGCAGGGGCGCGTGCGCGTGGTGCGCGGCGACATATGCGACGCGGCCGCCGTGAAACAGGCGCTGGCCGGCCACCAGGTGGTGATCCATCTGGCGGCCATGGTCGGTGACTGGGGCGCCGAGGCGCTGCATGAAAAAGTTACCGTCGGTGGCACGCGCAATGTGCTCGACGCGATGATCGGCACTCCGGCGCATCTGGTGCTGGTATCGAGCATCGTCGTCTACGGCGGGCTGTTCGGCCGCACGCGCTTGTCCGAAACGCTGTCGATCGGCAGCGATCTGGTGTCGCCCTACGATCGCAGCAAGGTGGCGCAGGAAAGTCTGCTGCGCCGCTATGCGCAGGAACACGCGTTGTCGTACAGCGTGGTGCGGCCGGGCAATGTGTTCGGCCCGGCGTCGGGACCATGGGTGCAGACCATGCTGGCGGAAATGCGCCGGGGCAGCCCGGTGCTGATCGGCGGCGGCCGCTTCGATGCGGGGCTGGCCTATGTCGACAACGTGGTCGACATGCTGGTGCTCGCGGCCTTCCATCCGGCGGCGCGTGGCGAGGTCTTCAACGCCGCCGACGGTGCCGGCGTCAGCTGGCGCAGCTATCTGGCTGATCTGGCCGCGATGGCGGGCCTGCCGGCGCCGAAAAGCCTCAACGGCAAGCTGGCCTGCGCCGCGGCGAGCACGTGCGAACGGCTGTGGCGCTGGCTGAATCTCGGCGGCCGTCCGCCGCTGACGCATATGGCCTTGCGCCTGCTGGGCAACGCCAACGAAGTCTCGATGAGCAAGGCCAAACGCCTGCTGGGCTATCAGCCGGCGGTTTCCTATGACGTGGCCATGCAGCGCATTGCTGCATGGCTGGTGGAGCAAAAATGACGACGCCCCGGCAGACCATCCTGATTACCGGCGGCGCCAGCGGCATCGGCCGGCACCTGAGCGGCGAATGCCTGCGGCGCGGCTGGCAGGTCATCGCCTGTGACCGCGACGCCGAAGGCCTGGCCCGCACCTTCAGCGGCGTTGACGGTGCGGCCGAGCGATTGCTGCCCGCCGTGCTCGATGTGGCCGTCGAAGCCGACTGGCAGCGGGTCGTCGCCGAAGCCACGGCGCGTTTCGGTCGCATCGACGTGCTGCTGAACTGCGCCGGCATCATGCAACCGGGCTTCGTGCTCGACGCCGAGGTCGCGTCGTTGCGGCGCATGCTCGACGTCAACGTCACCGGGCAGATTCTCGGCGCCCAGCAGGTCGGCCGGCAGATGGTGAAACAGGGCGGCGGCCATATCGTCCAGATCGCTTCGCTGGCGGCGCTCGGGCCGGTGCGCGGCGTCGCGTATTACGCCGCGTCCAAGGCGGCGGTGCGCAGTGCGATGCTGGCGCTGGGGATGGAGCTGGAAGGCAGCGGTGTTGCGGTGACCATCATGTGTCCGGATCTGGTGAAAACCGCGATGTTCGATCTGCAGCTCAAGTACCCGAAAGAATCGGCCGTGGTCTTCAGTGGCGCCAGCCCGCTGGAAGTCGGCGATATTTCGGACGCGCTGTTCCACGATGTGCTGCCCAATCGTCCGCTTGAAGTCTATCTGCCGGCCAACCGTGGCCTGACCGCGCGTCTGGGCGGGATTTTTCCGGCGCTGTCGCGTTATATGCAGCGCCGGCTGGCGGCCAAGGGCGAAGCGGCGATCCTGCAGCGTCGCTGATCAGTCGCGCCCGCCGGCCTGCTGGCGCTGCCAGGCGCGCGGGCTACAGCCGAACCAGCGGCGGAAGGCGCGCGAGAAGGTGCTGGCCTCGGTGTAGCCGAGCAGGCTGGCCAATTGCGTGAACGGCAACGACGATTCGCGCAGGTAGCGCTCGGCGGTGTCCTTGCGTACCTGTTCAAGCAGCGCGTGGAAGCTGTGCGACTCGGCCTGCAAATGTCGCTGCAGGCTGCGCGGACTGATCGCCAGATGCTCGGCAACCAGTTCCAGCGTGGCGTCGCCGCTGGGCAGCAGGCTGCGCAGCAGTTCGCTGACGCGGTGCAGCACATCGTCATGGTGGAGTGCATCCTGCCGTGCCAGCTGCTCGTGCATCAGCCGGTGCAGCGCCGGGTCGGCGTCGGTCAGCGGGCAGTCGAGCCAGCTGGACGCGAACATCAGCGCGTTCTCCGGCGCGTTGAATTGCGGCGTATGGCCCAGCAGTTGCGTGTAGCGCGCCAGCGGTTCGGTCGGCGACGTCTGCAAGCACAGCTGCTCGGCTTGCCAGCGCGGCCCGCACAGCGTGCGCATCAGCTGGACGCCGACGCCAAGCGCCAGCTCCAGCGCCTGCTTGCGCGGCAGACCCTTGGGCAGGTCGAGCTGGTAGGCAAGACGGGTGTGCTTGCCGACGGCGGTCAGCGCCAGATTGCCGCTGGCCGAATGCAGGTGGTAGTAGCGGGCAAAGCTGTGCAGCGCCTGGCGCACGTCGGCGCAATTGCGGATCAGGTAACTCAGCGGTCCGAACTGGCCGATGCCCTGCAGCAGCCCCAGCTCCAGCCCGAACAGCGGCTGTCCGCTGGCCTGCGCGCTCCGCTCCAGCAGCGTGACGAACTGGCGGTAGGCGATGAACATCTCCGGCTGTGTCAGGCTGTACGCAGGCAGACCGGCGTCGCGCATCATCGCCGGGCCGTCCAGGCCGTAACGCGTGGCCAGTTCCAGATAGTTGGACAGCGTCGCCGCGCGTGTCAGATCGGTCATTGTTCCGGTAGTCCCCTTGTCCTTGCTCGCCCTGTCCGCCTGCGGCGGCAAGGCCGGCCCGCTGGGCTCACTGACTTTATTACCGCAAACGGCGGGATTGCGAAAGCCGCGACAACGGCGCCTGGTGCTGATGCGCTCTCGCCGTCGCGGGCGGGTGGTTTGAAGCCGGTGGCGCGGCATGCCGGGTGAAGCAGGCATCGTGATTGTCATCGCGCACAGTCGCGCTGCTAAACCGCGCTACCGTGGCGCTGCGCGGCTGCTTATCGTTGGCGCATTCCAACGACAAGGAGCAGACGATGGCATGGAGCAAATGGATGGTCGCCTTGGTGATCGCCACGGCGACCGGCAGCACGGTTGCGGCGAAGGCGCCGAAACAGAAAGCCCCGGCACAGACTGAAACACCGAAGCCGGCGGCGTTTACCGCCATATCGTTCACCACCGACGACGGTCTCAAGCTCGACGGCCGGCGCTACGGCCACGGCGATGCGTGGATCATCCTGTCGCATCAGTCCAACCGTGATCAGGCCGCATGGGAAGACTTCGCCGTCGCACTGGCCAAGGACGGCTATACGGTGCTGAGCTACGATTTCCGCGGCTACGGGGTGTCGCAGGGCAAGCAGGCGCCAGCCGGCAACATTAGCGACCTGAACGCAGCCATCGCCTACGCGCGCAGCCAGGGTGCGCAGCACTTCGGCCTCGTCGGCGCCAGCATGGGCGCCATGGCCACGGTGCCGGTGGCGGTCGAGGCCTCGCCGCAGGCGGTGGTGCTGCTGTCGATCGCACCGGCCTACGGCAGCCTGGTGGTCAGGGACGATGACTTGAAGGCGCTGGCGGTGCCCAGATTGTTCGTCAGCGCGAAATACGACAGCTCGCACGCCGATTCCGAGCGCATGGCCGCTACGGCCGGTGTTGCCGACACGCTGATCGTTTCGAAAGGCGGCGGCCACGGCGTCGACATCTTCGGCGGTGCCGATGGCGCAGCGATCCAGCAACAAGTGGTCGGTTTCCTCGAAACCAATGTGCCGCCGGTGAAATAAACGCCGCAACGCTGCGGTTCAACCATCGTCACGCGGGCGAGATGCGGTGTTCGCCGTCCGCTACGCACGATGGACATGAAAAAGCCGCCCGGTCGGGCGGCTTTCTTTTGGGCTGATCAGACCCGCAACAGCGCGATCTTCAGCGGCGGCTTGCCGTCCGGGCTCGGGAAGTCGGCCTCGGGGGCGATCCATTCGACATCGCGGATCGTCCGGCCGGCTTTCTTGGCGCTGCGCTGCATCTGGTCGAGCCAGGCGTCGCGGTCGACCGAGGCGACGTTGTTGCAGCAGATCAGCGTGCCGCCCTCGGCGGTCGACAGCAGCGCCGGCTTGAACACGGCCGAGTAGTCGTTGACCAGATCGACGACGCCGAAAATGCCTTTCGAGTAGCGCGGCGGATCGAGGAAGACCAGATCGAAGGCGGTTTTTTCCAGCTTCGGGAACGGTGGCAGGCGCTTGCCGCGCACCACGCGCGGCTGGCCCAGGCCCGAGTACTGGCGCAGCGCGGCGAAGGCGTCGCATTCGACGTAACGCAGCGTGTGGCCGAGGCCGTTGAGGCGCGAGTTTTCCTTGCCGATCAGCAGGCTGGATTCGGCGAAGTCGACGTTGGTGACCAGCGCCGCGCCGGCCTTGGCGGCGGCAATGCCGATGCCGCAGGTGTAGGCGAACAGGTTGAGCACGTTCTTGCCCTTGGCTTCCTGCAGCACGCGGCGGCGGCCGGCGCGCAGGTCGAGGAACAGCCACGGGTCCTGCCCGGCGTGGCGCGCCTGGACGCGGTAGTTGACGCCGATTTCCTGCGCAATGCGCGGCTCGGTGGCGATGTCGAGCTGCTCGGTCGACAGTTTGTTGGCGATGCGCGAATTGGGCTGGCTGCGGTCGTTCCAGATCAGCGGCAGGCCGGGATAACGGCGCTCGTAAAAGGCTTCGATCGCCGCGAGCTCGTCGGCTTCGAGCGGTTCGTGGAAGCTCTGCGCCAGGATCAGGTCGCCATAGCGGTCGATCGTCAGCCCCGGTTCGCCCTCGACGCTGCCGTGGAACAGCCGGTAGGCGTCGGTTTTCTCGGCGTGGAGTCTGGAAATCAGGTCGCCGCGGGCGTCGAGCGCGGCGGCGAGCAGGTCGGTCAGGGCTGAAGACATGGGGTGATCCGGAAAGAGTGGGGCGGATGGGGCTGTGGCGCCGCCAATTCACGCGTCAAACCCGGATGTTAGCAGGCTTGGCGCCCGATACCGCCACGCAGATTCACGACTGCGCTAGCATGGCCGGTTCTGCCCGGAGCCGATGCCATGATCCACCGTCGTATGCCGCGCGGCTTCGACCTTGTCGATGCGCTGATTTTGCTGCTGCTGTGCGCGCTGGCGCCGCTGCTGTGGCATCACGTCGGGGTCGCCACGGTGGTGCTGATCGCCAGTGCCGTGGCCTTCGGCTGCTACGGCCACGACAAGCAGCGCGCGCGCATCGGTGGTCGTCGGGTGCGTGAAGCGACGCTGCAGCTGCTTGCGCTCGCCGGCGGCTGGCCCGGCGCGTGGCTCGGTCAGCGGCTGTTCCGTCACAAGACGGCCAAGACCCGTTTCCGGCTGGTCTTCGTGCTGGCCGCGCTGCTGAACCTGCTGACGCTGTGGTATTGGTCGGTCGGCGCAGCTCAGGGTTTGCGGTAGCGCTGCGCAAACCGCAGCGTTTGCGGATACGGGAAAAAGTCCTCGAGGATGCCGGCCTGAATGCGCGCCTTGGTCTGCTGCCAGAACGCCGGCTGCAGCAGGTCGGCGTGATAGCGCATGAAGGCATCGCGCACCGGCTTGCGGTTCAACAAAAAGGTGCCGAATTCCTCCGGATAGACCTCGCCCTTGTGGCCGGTGTACCAGGCTTCGCCGCTCATCTCGAACTCGGGTGTCGGCGGTGGCGGAATGCGGCGGAAGTCGCAGTCGGTCATGTATTCGATTTCGTCGTAGTCGTAGAACACGACCCGGCCCATCCGGGTGACGCCGAAGTTCTTGAACAGCATGTCGCCGGGGAAGATGTTGGCGATGGCCAGCTCGCGCAGCGCGTTGCCGTAGTCGCGCACCTTGGCGTCGAGCTCAAAGCCTTCGTGGGTATCGAGCCAGACGTTCAGCGGCGTCATCCGGCATTCGATGTACAGGTGGCGGATGACGATGGTGTCGCCGTCCTCTTCGATCATCGTCGGCGCCAGTTCGCGCAGCTCGTCGATCAGCGCCGGATCGAAGCGTGCGCGCGGTAGCGCGACGTCGGAGAATTCGAGCGAGTCGGCCATCCGCCCGACCCGGTCGTGGCGCTTCACCATCAGGTATTTGGCGCGGACGATCTCGCGGTTCACTTCCTTCGGTGGCGGGATCACGTCCTTGATCAGCTTGAACACGAAGGGGAAGGACGGCAGCGTGAACACGATCATCACCATGCCGCGAATGCCGGGGGCGATCTCGAAGCGGTCGCCGGTGTGGCGCAGGTGGTGGAAGAGTTCGCGGTAGAACATCGTCTTGCCCTGCTTGCCGAGGCCGACCATCGTGTACAGCTCGGCGCGGCTTTTGTCCGGGATCAGCTCGTGCAGGAAGCCGACATAGGCCGACGGGACTTCCATGTCGACGAGGAAGTAGGCGCGCGACAAGGAAAACAGCGAGCGGATCTGGTCATGCGCGAACAGCGCGGCATCGACGAACAGCCGGCCGTCGCGGGTGCGGCACAGCGGCAGTGCGAACGGCGTTTCGGTATCGCCGTGGATGAAGCGGCCGATGATGTAGGCCGCCTTGTTGCGGAAGAACGGCGAGCCGAGCACCTGGATCTGCGCGTTGTAGCCCAGCGCCGGCCAGTGGCCGAGGTGGCGGTACAGCGCGCGGGTGATGCGGCGGATGTCGCGGTCGAGATCGGCGAAAGGCAGCTGCCAGCCGAAATCGGTCAGGATGGTTGCCAGCGTCGCGAACAGGTCGACGCGCTTCGGGTAGTAGGTCCGGTAGGTCGGCGTGTCGGAGGTTTCGATGTATTCGGTCGAGACCGCCGGCCGGTAGAAAATGAAATCGTTGTGGAAATAGGTCCGGTGCAGGATGCGGCAACTGACCGAATTGAAGAAGGTTTCGGCCAGCTCGGGCTGCTTGTGGTTGATCAGCAGGCCGATGAAGTAGGCCTTCACGCTGGCCCAGACGTCGTCGGGCAGGCGCTCGGCGTCGAATTCGCGTTTCAGCTGCTCGGAGGTCTCGAGCACGCGGCTGTCGTAAAAGGCGATCCGGTCGCGCACCGCATCGCGCAGCGCGCGGACGTCGCCGGCTTCGAACTGTGCCTGTGCGGCGCGGCTGGCGGCACGAAAACGCTGATAGTGGGCGTTGAAGCCGGCCAGGATGGCGCGGGCCAGCTCGGCGATCTGGCGGAATTCCGGGACCGGATCGCTGTCGTCAGGCAGGGGCGGCGGCAGATCGACGGCTTGCAGCTGGGCGGCGTTGCTGGCGGACATGGGGGCACACTCGGCAGGGGCACACTTCACTTTACCGCCAGCGACGCTGTGCTGCGGCACTTTGTGGCAGTGCAGCAGCCACAGCATGACGATAGTCGCGTCGCTGCTCGCCGGTGATCGGGGTCATCCCTGCCCGGTGCATTTTCGCCAGGCGTGAAAAAGGCCGGACAAGAATCCGGCCTTGGCGCGCCGCAGCGTCGAACGCTGCGTGCGGTGTTTACTCGACGATCGACACGAGGCTGCTGAGGCTTTCCTCGGTCTTCTCGCCCTTGGGCCAGCAGACGCGGGCACGGTCGCCATCGATCTTCAGCACGCGGCCGTCGGTGCGCTCGGAACCGGCGAGGTCGGCCATCCGGTTGACGCGACCGTTGACGACGATATCGCTGTTCTTGCCGGCAAAAAAGGCGAAGAGGCTGGAGATGATCATGATGGCGCTCCTTGTGTTTGTGTAGTGTTACTACGTAATTTACGCGCCAAATCAGGAAATTTCAAATCAGAAACGAGTGTGAATATGTGCATGACATGCCCGGATGCGGCGGCGCGGGCCGCTTGACGCGGCAGGTAGAATGGGACGATTGAAGGAATGACTGAAGCAAGGGAGGGCGCGATGGCGTCTGCAGCGAACGTCGCCGTGATCGGTGGCGGCCCGGCCGGGCTGATGGCCGCCGAACAACTGGCAGCAAACGGCCACCGTGTCGCCGTGTACGACGCGATGCCGTCGTTCGGCCGCAAATTCCTGCTGGCCGGGATCGGCGGCATGAACATTACCCATTCGGAACCGCTGCCGGCGCTGCTCAACCGCTATGCCGAGCGCCGCGATACGCTGGCGCCGCTGATCGAAGCGTTCGGCCCCGATGCGCTGCGCACGTGGATTGCCGGGCTGGGGATCGATACCTTCGTCGGTTCGAGCGGCAAGGTGTTTCCGACCGAAATGAAGGCCGCACCGCTGCTGCGCGCCTGGCTGGCGCGGCTGCGCGCGGCCGGCGTGGTCTTCCATACCCGCCACCGCTGGACCGGCTGGAACGACGCCGGTGCACTGGCTTTCGATACACCGCATGGCGCGGTTACGGTCGATGCCGACGCGACGGTGCTGGCGCTTGGCGGCGGCAGCTGGGCACGGCTCGGCTCGGACGGCGCGTGGGCGCCGTGGCTGCAAGGCGTCGGCGCCGAGATTGCGCCGCTGGCGCCGGCCAACAGCGGCTTCGATGCCGGCTGGAGCACCGTGCTGGCGGAGAAATTCGCAGGCACGCCGATCAAGAGCGTTGCACTGACCTTCACCGACGCAGCCGGAAAAACCGAAACCCGCCGTGGCGAGTTCGTGCTGACGCAGACCGGTGTCGAGGGCAATCTGATCTATGCGTTCTCGGCGCGCATCCGCGATGCGATCGCCGCACACGGCGAAGCGGTCGTCCATCTCGATCTGCTGCCCGATTTCACACAGACCAAGGTCGAAGCCGAGGTCGCGCACCCGCGCGGTTCGCGCTCGATGGCGAGCCATCTGCAAAGCCGGTTGAACCTGAAGGGCGCCAAGGCCTCGTTGCTGCGCGAATGCACCAGCAAGGATGATTTCGCCGATCCGGCCCGGCTGGCTGCAAAGATCAAGGCACTGCCGTTGCGGCTGCTGGCGACCAGGCCGCTGGACGAGGCGATCAGCAGCGCCGGTGGCGTGCGCTTCGAAACGCTCGATGCGCGGCTGATGCTCAAGGCGCGGCCTGGCGTGTTCTGCGCCGGCGAAATGCTCGATTGGGAAGCACCGACCGGTGGTTATCTGCTGACCGCGTGCTTTGCCACCGGCCACGCCGCCGGGCTGGGCGCGGCAAGCTGGCTGACGGAGAAAAGCGCATGAACGGAGCGGGCATGAACAGGCTGGCGATCATTACCGGCGGCTCGCACGGGCTGGGTGCGGCGCTGGTCGCGCACTATCGCGCGCAAGGCTGGACGGTGCGCGAATGCTCGCGCTCGGGGCAGGGCGAAGCGCACATCCACACCGATTTCGCCGACCCGGACACGACGGTCGCGACGCTTGACGCCCATTTTGCCGACCTCGCCACCCGATCGTGGGACGAGGTCGTGCTGATCAATAACGCCGCGACGCTGACGCCGCTGCTGCCGCTGGCGCAGCAACACGATGCGCAGATCGCCGCCAACCTCAATGTGAACGTGATGAGCGCGGTACGCGTGATCGCCGCGTTCGTGCGGCGCTTCCAGCATGTCGCTGCCGTGAAGACCGTCGCACAGATCTCGTCGGGCGCCGCGTTGCGCGGCTATGGCAGCTGGTCGCTGTACTGCGCCGGCAAGGCGGCGATCGACCATTTGATCCGCGCCGTCGCGGTCGAACAGACCGGCGCCGTGCATCCTGTCGTCTGCATCAGCATCGACCCGGACGTGATGGATACGCAGATGCAGGCCGAAATCCGCGGCACGAGCGAAGCCGATTTCGCCGAGGTCGCGCGCTTTATCGCCCGCAAGGAAGACGGCAAGTTGCGCACGCCGGAATCGGTCGCGGCTTATGTGGCCGGGGTGATTGCAGGCGGGCCGGAGGGAGGCGCGCGCTACGATATCGAGGACGAAGGCTGAACCGTTAGCGACTGGCGGCAGCGGATGCTGTACGTGCACGGTAAATGCACAGAGCCCAGACCCAGATCGCCAGCTCGACCACGAACGACCAGTGCAGCACGAAGTTCAGCCACCAGGGCTGGTAGCGTGCCGGCACGGTGAACAGCGCATAGGGCCGGTCCACAAAGGGCGCAAACCACCAGATATCGCCAACCAGACTGTCCAGCAGCATGTGCAGCAGCATGTGCAGCAGGCCGCCGAGGCAAAACACCAGCGCCAGCACGGCCGCCCTGGATTGGCGGGCGAGGCTGAACCACAGTGCGGAGAGCGCCACCAGCGCCAGCTACACCAGCGGCCAGTGTGTGAAGTACTTGTGATGGTGCGTCTGGCGATGATCGACCAGATGAAACCAGAGCATGTCGAAATCCGGCGCCAGCGCACCGACAATGCCGGCCACAATGATGGCTGCCGCCGATGCAGGCAGTCGGGGCGCGTGCTTCAGGATCAGTGCGGACAGGACGTAGCCTGACGGCAGATGGGCGATGATCATTGGATGGGCTGACGTTTGCGGAAACCTGGATGGGTTGAGCGCCAGTGGAGCCCTGTACCGTGTCAGTACACGCTGGGCTTCATTGCATTCAGTCCAAGCGGCGTGCTGGATTGAAGGGGCCGGCGTTTCGTGTTTTTGAGCTGATGCTAACGCCCACACACGAACTGAGCGCCTGTGACCTGTGCATATGCTTTTTCTTCCGGATATTCCTCGCCAGCGGTGGTGACCCGGAGACGGTTTCCGTACTCGTCCTTGAACAAGAAAGCGCAGGGTGCAAGGCCTGTGGGGGCACAACTTTCGATTTCCACATAACCTTTGGTCCAGAATTGTTGACCATTGCCGTATTCAAAATCGGGGTCCGCCTTGGCTTCTTTAAATGATTTGGTTTGCAGTGGTTGCCATCCGGCAGACAAGAGCGCCTTTCTTGCCTTGTGGTATGTGAGCTTGCTTATTGCAGGAAGCGTTGCATGCTGGGCGGGCTTGCAAGTGCTCCCCGCTGCGAATGCGGGCGCTGTGGCGGCAAACATAAAAGACGCCAAAATCGGTAGCAGAACTTTTCTCATGACTTCTCCGTGACGGTACGAATTTTCGGATGCCTAAGGCAGTGCAGGGTCTGCAAATTAACTGGGATGCTTGTCGTATGATGGCGCCGACAAACAGAGCTTGATTGCTTTTTCTGCCGCGATATTAGGTGCCATGCGTCGCAGCAAGTAGGTCGGGTTGAGCGTTAGCGAAGTCCAACACCGCGCCTGGAATGTGTTGGGTTAACCCGACCTGCTCTCCGGAAGTCACCAAGTGCGGCACCGAAATGGGCGAAATCCATTTCGGTGCAGCTTCCTTGGATAGTGCGATTAAGCGGCTACTTCCGGCCGTTTTTCAAGATTGCGCAGATTTCTTTCAATTCTGATGATGACGGAAAGAAAGACGATCATCAAAAAGCTCGCAAAGGCGCCAGCCGCAATATAAAGACTTTGCATGCCCTCGGCTTTTTTTACGAGATATTCCTGCTGCTTGGTCGCGCGTTGAGCTTTTTCTTGTTCGACGTTGGCCTTGAATTGCTGAAAGAAATCCCCTACCACCTTCTGAATAACATGTTGCACCGAGGTCGTTTGCGCGACTTTAATCACCGATGGATCCTTCAATGTTTTCTCCATCGCATCGGCAAAATTTTTTGCGTATTCGGCGGTAAGTTTTGGCTCACCCAGTGATTCGGCCGTCTGCTTTGCGTATGCGATGAACTCGGCGTTGTCTATGTTTTGCGCGTTTTTATCAAGGCTTTTAATGAAGTTGGTCATCGCCGTGGCGGCCCGCTCATAGAAAACGGCATTCGGGTCTTTTGCTGCCATGTCGTTAGATGCTTTGGGAGCTTGCTGTTGCTGCACGCCTGGTTTTGCCGTGATGCTTTGAATCAAATCCTGTTCCGAAACGACATGCGTGGTTTCGGTTGCCGCCGGCTCGGATTGGAGGGCCTTGAGCGAGTTAAGCCCAAGAATCACCACCATGATTAACAGCAGGCCCGCGACCGCGATGACGACGAAGCGCAGAATGGCCAGGTAGGCGTTTTCCAGTTTTTGCAGCATGCAATCCTCTTCTTGAAAATTTGAGCTAAAAAAAGCCAATCAAACCGGACGTGGCAGGCGCTCATTGCCCTTGCTTGATGACGTATTGGCGCGGTAATGATGTCACCATTTTCTAGGTATTTACAGGGGTTTGCGTCAGTTTGTTTGTGTTATTTGTAATTTGAACGTTTGTGTTTTCTGGGTGTTTCGTAATATTTCGAGCTGGCTCAGCGCTGCTGAACGCCCCAACCCGGATCAGGCTGGGCATCGAGGCCGCGGTCGATCAGGTCGGTCCAGTCGAGGTAGAGCGAGTAGATGTCGGCGCGGTTGGCGATCTTGCCGTGCAGCACCACGCCATGGCCTTCGGCCCAGGCGAGCGCGTCGAGTTCGTCGTCGCCTTCGAACAGCACGACGTAGCGGTCGTCGGAGAAGTCGATCAGCGGCCGGTCCGGGCCGAACAGGTCGGCGCGCAGTTGCTTGAGCGTCTGCAGCATGTCATCGCCGTGCTGTTCGTTTTCTTCGAGGCTGGTCGAGCCGGTCAGTGTGACGCTGTGAAAGCGGGCCATGAGTCGCCTCCGGCGCAAAAGCCCAGTCTAAGCCGCAGCAAAGGCCGGACCTTGCGCGCAGTCAAATCCGCGTGTTGCGGCGAATCTGGCGCGAAGGCGAGGCGATCGGACCGGATCGAATCCGGTCCGATCAGTAATGCGGCGGAATCTCGTTGAGCAGGCTGGCTTGCGAGACCGGGTCGCCGGCGCGCAGTTGCCCCTGCACCCGGCGCAGCTCTTGCGCCAGCAGTTCCAGGTCCTGCTGCTGACGGGCGACGACGCGGTTCAGTTCGTCGAGCAGGTCGTCCTGCAGCGCAAGGCGGATTTCGAGTTCGGTGATCCGGTCTTCCATGGCGGTGTTCCGTATTGCGTGATGGGGCGGGCCGCAAGCATAGCGCGTTGCGCGCCACCCATCCGGCCTGTTTGACGCTGCGGGCTGACCGGCGTACTGTCGCGGACCTTTTTTCGCGAGCCACCCCATGAGCTACGCCTGTGGCATCGACTTCGGCACTTCCAATTCCACCGCGTCGGTTTACACCGGCGCCGGCGCGCGGCTGCTGCCGCTCGAGGACGGCAAGTTCACGCTGCCGTCGGCGGTGTTCTTCAATCTCGAGGACGACACGCTCGCCTTCGGTCGCGCCGCGCTGGCTGAATACCTAGAAGGCTACGACGGCCGGCTGATGCGGGCGATGAAGAGCCTGCTCGGTTCGAGCCTGATCGATGCCGGCACCGAGGTCGGCGGTCGGACGCTGGCGTTCCGCGAGCTGATCGGTCGCTTCATCGGTGAAGTGAAGGCGCGGGCGCAGGCCGGTGCCGGCCACGAGTTCGATGCGGTGGTGCTCGGCCGGCCGGTGCGTTTCGTCGACGACAACGACGCCGCCGACGCGCAGGCCGAGACGACGCTGGCGCAGATCGCCCGCGATCTCGGCTTCAAGGACGTCAGCTTCCAGTTCGAGCCGATCGCCGCCGCGCACGATTACGAAGAGCGGATCGAGCGCGAGGAGCTGGTGCTGGTGGTCGACATCGGCGGCGGCACGTCGGATTTCTCCTTGATCCGGTTGTCGCCCGAACGGCGCGGCAAGGATGACCGCAGCGCCGACCTGCTTGGCAGCGGCGGCGTGCACATCGGCGGGACCGATTTCGACAAGCGGCTGTCGCTGGCGACGGTGATGCCCGAGCTGGGTCTTGGCACGCTGCTGAAACGCGGCGCGGCGTTTCCGAGCAGCGTGTTCTTCCATCTGGCGACCTGGCACACGATCAACTTCGCCTACACGCGCAAGATGCGCCAGACGCTGCACGCGCTCGGCCCGGACGTGACCGACCTGCTGCGTTACGACCGGCTGTTCCATGTGATCAACCAGCAATCGGCGCACCATCTGGCGATGCGGGTCGAGGACACCAAGATCGCGCTGTCGGATGCCGAGACCGTGGCGCTGCACCTGAGCGAGGTCGACGAGACGCTGGTGCGCGATGTCTCGCGGCAGACCTTCGCCGATGCGATCAATGACGAGATCGAGCGCGTCGGCCAGTCGGCGATGCAGACGCTGGTGCAGGCCGGCGTCGCGGTCGGCGAGGTCGACACGCTGTTCTTCACCGGGGGTGCATCGGCGGTGCCGGCCTTGCGCGCGGCGATGGCGGCGCTGTTCCCGGCCGCACGCGTGGTCGAAGGCGATGCCTACGGCAGTGTTGGCGCCGGCCTGGCGGTGGTGGCGAAGCAGCGCTACGGCTGAGAACCTGTTCATTGTCTTGCCGCACGACCCGGATCGGGGATCATGTGCTGCCCGAAATCCTCAGGTACTCGTGTTCGTTCCGGTGTCTGCGCGGCGCTTCACCCCGCCGAGGGTCGCGCGCGACCGACCCTGAACAGGTTCTGAGTCCCCGCCCCGTCCGGCGGCTGCGTGGCCTCGTCCGATGCTCCGGAACCCCGAAGAAGGGCTCACTTCGGGCGCATCCCAAGGCTCCTTCCGGGAGGCATGGATCACAGGTTCATTCCGGTTTCCCCCTGTGGGCCGTCCTTCGGAGCGCCCTCGCTTCGGGGGCCAGTTTGGCTCGCTCGGCCACTGCAACAGGCTCCGCGTCACCCGTGCCAGGCCTTTCGGTCGTGCAGGGTGGCGCGAAATGGCCGCTGGCCATCGTGGCAGCAATGCCACGCGGGTAGGCGGGAGCGGCGGGTATAATCGTCGGCTGGATTTCCCGAGAGAGCCCCCCGATGTCCCGCACGATTTATCTGCTTCGCCACGGCCAGACCGAGTTCAACACGGTGCGCCGCCTGCAAGGCCGCTGCGATTCGCCGCTGACCGCGATCGGCCGCGAACAGGCCGGTGCGATGGGCGCGGCGTTGCGGGCGGAAATCGGTTCGACAGGCGTTTCGGCTGCGGGTTGGGCGATGCGGGTCAGCCCCTTGCCGCGCGCGCAGGCCAGCGCCGCGCTGGTCGCCGCTGCATTGGGCTTGCCCGCTGCGGCGATGACGACCGACGAGCGCATCGTCGAGGTCGGTTTCGGCGACTGGGAGAAGCAGTTGCGTGAAGACCTGGTCGCACAGCATCCGGCGCTGGAGACGGCACCGGACTGGCATTTCCATTCGCCGAACGGTGAAAAGCTCGCCGACGTACTGGCGCGGATCGATGCCTTGCTGAGCGATCCGGCGCTGCCGCAGCGGCTGATTCTGGTCTCGCACGGCCTGTTCGGCCGCCTGCTGCGCGCGCGCTATCTGCGGCTGAGCGGTGACGCGCTGTTCAGCGGCGAAATGCCGCAGGACGCGTTCTACCGGCTCGAAGGCGGCGAAGTGACGCGGATCGATTGCGCCGGAGTGATGGCATGAAGGGGACCAAGGCCAACGCACCGGCCCCGGGCGGCGACAAGTACGACATCCGGCCCGAGCAGTCGGTCGAGCTGCTGAAGGAGCTGCACATCCTGACGCGCGACGGCAAGCTCAACCAGGACAGCCGCCGCAAGCTCAAGCAGGTCTACCACCTGTTCAATTTCATCGAGCCGCTGCTGCGCGATGTGCAGGCCGATCATCCGGACGTGTCGCTGGTCGACCACGGCGCCGGCAAATCGTATCTGGGCTTCATTCTTTACGATCTGTTCTTCAAGGCGAACGCGCCGCAGGGCACGATCTACGGCATCGAAACCCGCCAGGAGCTGGTCGAGCGCTCGACCGAACTGGCGGCGCGTTGCGGCTTTCCCGGCATGCGCTTCCTGAACCTGTCGGTCGCCGATTCGATCACTTCGGGCGCGCTGCCGGCCGAGATCGACATCGTTACCGCGCTGCACGCCTGCAATACCGCCACCGATGATGCGATTCGCTTTGCGCTGGAAAAGAAAGCCAAACACATCGTGCTGGTGCCCTGCTGCCAGGCCGAAGTGGCCGCGGTCCTCAGGAAGAACAAGCAGCAGGCGCTGAAAAGCCCGCTGGCCGAAATCTGGCGCCACCCGATCCATACGCGCGAATTCGGCAGTCAGATCACCAATGTGCTGCGCTGCCTGCAGCTCGAGGCGCATGGCTATCACGTGACGGTGACCGAGCTGGTCGGTTGGGAGCATTCGATGAAGAACGAGCTGATCGTCGCCAGCTACAAGAACCTGCCGCGCAAGAAGCCGGCCGAGCGGCTGAACGCGGTGCTGGCCGAGCTGGGGCTCGACGAAATGCACGAACGCTTCTACACGGCCTGACAGGCCTTGCTCCGACAAAACCGGCCGCTGGCCGGTTTTTCTTTGCCTGCCGTTCGTCTGCTAACTGCGGCGGCACTGGTCATGCTGCACTGCAAAATATGATGACGATGTACTATCTACTCTCTTACGTTGATTGACATTTTCGGCGATCCGGCCTGGCCAGGGTCGCCATTTTTCGAACGTATCAGGAGGAAGGGAAGTGGTCGCCACCGATTCCAAGGTAGTTCAGCTCGGACGCTACAACGTACAACAGGGGCAGAGTTCGGTATCCGGTCTGTCGTCCGGTGCCTTCATGACCGTGCAGCTGCATCTGGCGCATTCGGCCAGCTTTGTCGGCGCGGGCATCATCGCCGGCGGACCATTCCGCTGCGCCGAATCCTTCCCCGGCGCCGCGCCGGTGGCCGAGGATGCCTTCATCCAGAACTCGCTCTACATCTGCCTGAATCCGCTGGTGCCGCACACGGCGCCGAACGCCGAGCATCTGGCCCGGCTGGCGCGCGAAACCGCCGCCGCCGGCGAGATCGACCCGGTCGAGCACCTCGGTGACGACAAGGTCTATATCTTCACCGGCAGCAAGGACGAGGTGGTGTTCTCCGATACGGTGGCGCGGACCAAGCGTTTCTACGAGCTGCTGGGGATCAGGGCCGAGCACATCGATTACGACGACAGCGTGCCGGCCGGCCATTCGATCATCACGCAGAACCCCGAGGACTCGCCGCTCGGTACCAACCAGCCGCCTTATATCAATCAGGGCGATTTTGTTCAGTCGCACCGCATCCTCGAACACATCCACGGCAAGCTGAAGCCCGCGGTCGATCGTCCGACCGGCCGGCTGGTGCGCTTCGACCAGCGCGAATTCCTCGACTTCCTCGGCGACGACGACAAGAAAGCCCGGCGCGACAGCATGAGCGACTACGGCTATGCCTATGTGCCGAAGGCGGTCGAGGACGGCGAGCCGGCGCGCGTGCATATCGCCTTGCATGGCTGCAAGCAGGGTTACAACTATGTCGAATACACCAACGGTCGTCGCGACACGCTGACGTCGCCGCCCTACGGCAACCGCTACGTGACCACCACCGGCTACAACGAGCTGGCCGACGCCAACAACTTCATCATCCTGTATCCGCAGGCCGAGGGGACCGACAACGGTTATACCCAGAACCCGGAAGGCTGCTGGGATTGGTGGGGTTATTCGAGCGCCAATGCGCAGCGCCCCGACTATTACTCGCGCAGCGCGATCCAGATCCGCGCCATCCACGACATGCTCAAGCGCCTTGGCGGCTGAGTCAGGGAGAAAAAACAATGTCCTTTTTTGATTCGATTTCGGCTGCGATCCCGCCGTCGCTGCAGTCTCCGGACGTGCAGCGCCTGAACAGTCTGAGCCAGCTGTATGCCCAATCGGCCAGCCGTCAGTGGCAGAGCGGTCTCAACGCCGCCGCCGCGCTGCCCGCGTATGCCAATCCGGAGACGCTGTTCGAAGCCTGGGCGCTGCAGCAGGCGGTGTGGCAGCGGCTGCAGAAGCAGGGCGAACAGTGGCGGGATGGGCTGGCAGCAATTTACGCCGAGCGGAACCAGCTGCGCCGGGCCAATACGATGAGCAAGTTTTTCGAACAGGAGTACAACCTGTACGCGCAGTTTGGCGAGCTCGTCAGCGACCAGTTCACCAGCCTGCTCGAGCTGATCGACAACATCCAGGTCGACTACGGTTACTGGATTGCCCAAAAGCAGACCGACACGGTCCAGACCGCAAACGCGCCAGCGTCGGCAGACGGCGTTGCCAGTACGCGGCGCAAACAGGCCAACGCGGCCTAAGCCAGCCAAGCCGGGGCGCAAGGCCCCGGCGCTGGCCGATCCCGTCGGCCAGCATTGGTGGCGCGCTTCATCCTGCAGTCGCTGAAATCCGTCGATTCCCCTTCTAGCGCACGTCCTTGCCGCCAAGCCGCGCCGTCGGCCGCGCTCGGATGCACACGCCCGGCGCCGTCGGTTTCTCCGCGTTTACCGGCGTAAGGAAATAGGCCCTCGCGCCGCGTATAGCAGGTATATCAATCGTTCATTTTCCAGCGTCGATAGCCTGGAATATATTGTGATCAACCCGAGACGAACAAAGGGAAGCGAAACAGGATTTCGCTGATCATTGAATCAAGCGGGGGGTCGCAAGACGCAATTCACGATGACGGGCGTCATGCATTTCGGTGAGAAAGACATAGAGGTTTTGATGTTGAGCAAATTCAGTATTGCAGCAACATTGGCAATGATGTCGGCAATCACATCGGCGGCCGGTATCGATCAACCCAAGATCGTGCTTGAACAAAAATTCGACGTCGGTGTTGAAAAGGCATGGGCCAAGCTCGGTACATTCTGCGGCATATCGCGTTGGCAATCACTGGTGAGTGCCTGCGTGGTCGAGGAGCGTTCTGACGGCATTTACCGTGTCGTCATCATGAAAAACGACACGGCATTTACCGAGCGGCTGGAAACATTTTCACAGGCCGATCACAGCTTCAGTTATTCGATTCTGAGCGGGCCGCTGCCGGTGAATCAATACCGGTCTGAATTAAAAATAGAGCCGCAGGGAAAGGATTCGAAACTGGTTTGGCGGGCGTGGTACACCGTACCGGAAACGGGCGATAGCCAGAAAATCAAGAATGACCTGGAATCGCTGTTCAGGAACGGTATAAACGGAATGACGGCATTGCTGCATTCCTGAGTTGTTCAAATTAAATACAAAGGAGAAATCATGATTCTGGTCACTGGTGCCACTGGCAATGTGGGTAGCGAAGTCGTTCGTCGTCTTGCAGAACAAAATGTCGCGGTTCGCGCACTGACCCGCAATGCGGACAAAGTCGGTCAATCGGGTTCGGTTGAATGGGTGCAGGGCGAATTCACCGATGCGGCCAGCCTGGCCAAGGCATTGCGCGGCGTCGACAAGGTTGTGCTGATCACGCCGGCCCACGCCGACATGGTGGCGCATCAACTGGCCGTGGTCGACGCCGCCCAGGCTGCCGGCGTGAAGCACATCGTCAAGCTGTCCGGCCTTGGCGCCGGTCCGGAAGCGCCGATCCGCCTGCCGCGCAACCACTTCGAGATCGAAACCAAGATCCAGGAGTCCGGCATCGCCTACACCTTCGTCCGTCCGAACCTGTTCATGCAGGTGCTGATCGGCTCGGCCGGCAGCATCGCTTCGGATGGCGCGATCTACGCACCGGCCGGCGACGGCGCCATCAGCTTCACCGATGTGCGTGATGTCGCGGCGACGATCGTCACCTCGCTGCTCGAAGCGGGCCACGAGAATCAGGCGTACGAGATCACCGGCCCGGCCGCGCTGACCTATGCCCAAGCCGCGGACGTGCTGAGCACGGCAATCGGCAAGCCGGCGAAATACGTGGCCGTCGACGAAGCTACCGCGCGCGACGCGATGACGTCGGGCGGGCTCGACCAATGGCTGGTCGAAGCCTTCCTCGAGCTGTTTCAGATCTACCGCGCAGGCTACGGCGCTGCGGTACTGAGCGAGACCGTGGCCAAGGTCACCGGTCGCCCTGCGCACGATCTGAACAATTTCGCCAATGCCTATCGCCCGCAGTTCGTAGCGGCCTAAGCACCCAGCCCATTCGGCGGCTGCGCCTGCGCATTTTGTCCCCGTCCGATGCTCGCAATCCTCATGGACTACCTGTCCACTCCGGTTGCTGCGCTTCGGGCGAGAACAAACCGCTTTGGCTCGCTCGCTGGCAGGAATGGGTTCTAAGCGCACCGGGGGACGCGCGGTGGGCGATGGCGCCCACCGGCTTCCCTGCGTGCTCAAACCGAAGAGAATTTCGATGAATCAAGATCAAATTGTCGTGGTCGGTGACAAGTTCGCGCACTTCGCGAACCTGCCCGGCGTGGTGACGGTCTCGCAGCTGGCGCACAAGCTCGACGGCGGGGTGCAGGACGATGCGCTGCCGACGTCGGTGGTGATCGGCCAGGGCGTTTCCGAAGGCTGGTACACCTACCTGAAGGGACGTTTCAACGCCCGCGGTGTGCAAGTGGCGTTTCGTGGCGAGGAGCAGATTACCGGTCGTACCGGTCGCCGCTTCAGCCACAAATGGCAGCGCCGCAACATCCTGATTACCGATCCGCAGCAAACCGGCATCAACCAGTACCACATGCTGCTGTCGCTGGACGACGACTGCGAAATCATTTCCGACCACACCACCGGCCACCACATCCAGGGCATGGTGCTGACCGAGGCGGCGCGCCAGGCGTTTCTGGCGGTGAGTGAATGGTTCCTGCTGCCGAAAAACGAGAAGTACTACTTCGTGATCAACAAGTTCAACGTCGATTACACCAAGTTCACCTTTCCGTTGCAGGTCGGCATCGACTTCCAGATCGAGTCGCTGGACCAGAGCCGCACCGACCGGATGTCCGCCAAGACGACGATCCGCTTTGTCCAGCATAACGAGACGGTCTGCACCGCCGAGGTGGAGTACACCGCGATCCTGGAAAGCCGGCTGAACCCGAAGGAAGAGCAAATGGCCATTACCGCGTTGCAGAACGCGCTGAATGTCCAGGTTTCACATCCGCTGCAACTGGCCTGATGGGCGGATACCGGGTCATCGGGGCTTAAACCAGCTCCTGGCAAGTCTCGATGACCTGATCGCGGATCCAGTTGGAAATCGGATTCTTGGTCAGATGATTCAGCCGGATGAAGTGGAATAAATGGTTTTCGCTCGGTAGTGGTAGTTCGTTGATGCGCAGTGGATAAGCCTTGGCGAAATGCTGTGCCAGACGGCGCGGCAGGACGCAGAGATAAGGTTGCTGGCACAGCAGTTCCGGAATGGCATTGAAACTGTGTACCGAACCGATGACGCGACGTTTGTTGCCCATTTCGGCCAAACGCTCATCGACCCAGCCGGACAGGTGGCCTTTATAGGAAACCAGTAAATGTTCGGCAGCAAGGAATTGCGCCATGGTCAATCCGTCCGAAATATGCGGATGCAGATTGGAGCACACCGCGACGTAATCTTCGCGGAATAGCGGGTCGGTGGCGAGGCGGCTGCAAGGCGGGAGCGAGGAAACGATGGCGCAGTCAATTTCGGAACGCTCGATCAATTCATGGGCGTCCTGATAGGTCGCCGGCATGGTGGTGAGAAAGACCGACGGCGCTTGTTGACTGACGCGTTGCAGCAGTTTGGGCAGGACGATGGCGATGCCGTAATCGTTGAGTCCGAGTTTCAAGGAAGTAGCGATGAGTTTGGGGTCGAAGCCGGATGCCATATTGACGGCGGCTTCGAGCAAGGCCATGCCCTCGAACAGCAGCGGGGCGATCATTTCAGTGGTGCGGGTAGGGCGCATTTCGCCGTCGATTCGGACAAAAAGGCGCTCATTGAAAATGTAATTCAATCGCTCCAAGGCACGACTGACCGCCGGCTGTGTCATTGCAAGCTGCTTTCCGGCATGCGTGAGATTGCGCTGGTTGTAAATGGAAAGCAGGACTTTGAATAGATTGAGGTCTATCGGTCTCAGGCTGTTGTTCATGGCAGCTTTGAAGAATTGAAAAATGCGGGTTCAGGGCAATAGCGCCAGATAGGCCGCTCCGAACGAATTCACAACTTTTTATGGTCGGGCTGAAAAGTGCATAAAAGTTTCGTTCCTGTTTTAGTGATCGGTGCCGGTCCGGTGGGGATGGCGACCGCGGCATTGCTGCGTCTACAGGGCATCGCAGTGCGGGTCATCGAGAAAAACGATGCGCCCACACCGTTTTCGAAAGCGGTGGGTGTCCATGCGCGGACGCTGGAAAGCATGCATGCGCTGGGGGTGACCGAGCAGTTGCTCAGCCAGGGGCATCCGATGCATTCCTTTCGTTTGGTTGACAGTGGCCAAACAATTATGCGGGCAAAGTTTACAAACATTTCATCGGCATATTCGTTTGTTGTAGGTTTGCCGCAAAGCTGCACCGAGCGCACCTTGCTGGCGCGGCTGATCAGTCTGGGCGGTCGCGTCGAGTGGAATACCCGGCTCGTCAGCATTGCGCAGCTGGGTGATCGCAACGATGCGACGCAAGCCGCGCAGGTGCATCTGCAACACGCCGACGGCAGCGAGGAGCTGGTGAGCTGCAACTGGCTGATCGGTGCCGACGGCAGCCGCAGCGCGGTGCGCGAGATGGCCGGGATCGAGTTTCCCGGCGGCGACTACGGCAAGTCCTTCATCCTCGGCGACGTCAAGGTCGAGTGGGCCGGCCCGAAGTACGAGCTGCAGTTCTTCCTGTCCAAGCACGGCTACCTGCTGCTGGTGCCGATGCCGAACGGCCTGCATCGGATCATTGCGCAGACCGACAAGGTGTACGAGGACTTCCAGGGCGACGAGAAGCCCAAGGCGACGCTGGCCGAGTTGCAGGCGATCGTCGATCGCCAGGGGCCGGGGAATATGCGCGTGCACTCGCCGGAATGGCTGACGTGCGCGCCGTTCTACCACCGCCGCGCCGACACCTGCCTGAAGGGCCGGACGTTGCTGGTCGGCGATGCCTTCCACCTGTTCAGCCCGCTGGGTGCACAGGGCCTGAACACCGGCTTCCAGGACGCCTTCAATCTGGCGTGGAAGCTGGCCTATATCGAAAAGGGCTGGGCGCCGGTCGGACTGGTCGACAGCTATCGGCGCGAACGCGAGGCCATCGCCAAGCTGATCGCGACGATCACGTCCAAGACGACCGACTACATCACCGCGACGGCCTGGCACCGCCGGCTGATGCGCCGGCTGATGACGCGCTGGTACAACCCGACGCCGAAGGTGCAGGAGCAATTGCCGCGGCTGCTGGCCGGGCTGATGCAGGCTTACGACGGCGCGCAGGCATCGCCGAAGGGTGTGCCGCAGGCTGGTGCCCGGGTGCCGCATGCCTGGGTGCCCGATGTCCTGGGCTACAAGCCGCTGGCCAGCCAGATTCATGGCACCCAGTTCACGCTGCTGCTGATCGTCAACCGCCTCGACGCGCAGACGATGCAGCAACTGCAAGCCTTCAGCAGCCAGCACCTGCCGCACATGCCCTACCTGCGCGTAAAGCTGGTGACGCGCGAGGTCGAGGCGATCGAGCAAGCGATACCGGCTGGTATCGACGTCATCGAGGACAGGCTGAGCAGCGTTTTCGAGGCCTTCGACGTGACCGAACGGGCGCTGGTGCTGGTCCGCCCCGACGGCGTCACCGCGCTGTCGGCCCACGACTGGTCGCTGGACGCCGTGTCCGCCTATTTCAACAAAGCACAATTTGCAACGCTCCCGGCCAAGACCGTGGCGCGAGAGGAGCTGGTTTGCCATGACGCGTAAGGCTGCTTTCTTCGACGTGGACAACACGCTGCTGAACCTGAAGTCGATGTTCTCGTTCCAGCAGTACTACTACGCCCGGACCGGTTCGAGCGAGGCCTACCCGGCCTTCGTGCAGATGCTGCAAGAGCATCCGCAACGCCACGACCGCCAGGCGCTGAACCGGCTGTTCTACCAGAGCTTTTCGGGGCGCAGCCAGTCGGTGCTGCGGGCCATTGCCGAGGCCTGGTTCGCCCATCAGCTGGGCGAGTACGGCGAGGCGCTGTGGATCGGCTCGGCGCTGACGCTGGCCAAGCGCCTGCGTGCCGAGGGTTATCAGCTGGTGGCGGTGTCCGGTTCGAGCCATGAAATCCTCGCGCCGCTGTTGCGTCACCTTGCGTTCGACGCCTGCCTAGCGACGACGCTGGAAGTCCGCGACGGCTTTTACACCGGCCAGATCGACGGGCTGCAGATGATCGGTGACGGCAAGGGCGTGGCGGTTCGCCAGTACGCGGCCGAGCAGGGTATCGATCTGGCCGCCTGCGTTGCCTGCGGCGACCACATCACCGATCTGCCGATGCTGTTCCAGACCGGTCGGGCCTTCGTGGTCGAGGGCGATCCGGCGCTCGAAGAGGTGGCCCGCCAGCGTGATTGGCCGGTGCTGGCACTGAATAGCCAGGACTTGGCGGCCGAGGCCGTGCACGTCTGAGTACCCGGTGGCGCGGTCGGTGTGCCCCTGCAGCCGATCGCCGCTGGATGTCGCAACCCGAAACCGGCCCGCTGCGCGTACTCCGGCATGCGCAAGGGCTAGGTCTGACTTCCTTCAATCAAAGAGAGTACGAGATGAACAATGTATCCCGCTGGGCCGCCATGCTGGCCCTCCTGTTTGCCACTGCGGCCTGGGGCGGTCTGTTCCATGCCGGCAAGCTGGTGCTGAACAACGTCGACCCGTTCTGGTTCACCGTGGTCCGCTACACCGGTGCATCGCTGCTGCTGTGCGGCATCCTGGTGCTGCAGGGCAATGTCCGCTGGACGCTGCTGCGCGAACACTGGCTGCGTCTGGCCAGCCTCGGTCTGATGGGCTACGGCATGTTCGGCATCCTGGTCTTCATCGGCCTGTCGCACTCGGTGCCGTCGCACGGTGCGGTGATCATGGCGACGATGCCGATCACCACGCTGCTGATGCGCTGGGTGTTCGAACGGCAGCGCCCGCAGCTGTGGGCCTGGTGCGTGGTCGCGCTGGCGATCTTCGGCGTCTCGCTGGTGTCCGGCGTCTGGCGCAGCAGTTCCGACGTGGGCCAGAGCACGCTGATCGGCGACCTGATCGCCTTCGTCGGCACCGTCGGCTGGATCATGTACACCCGCGGCCAGGCCAGTGTCTCCAGGTTGTCGGTGATCGAGTACACGACCTTCACGGCGATTCTGGCGCTGCCGGGGCTGTTCGCCTTTGCCCTGGTCGCGACCTTCTTCGGCTATGCGCATCGCCCGGCACCGGCCGATCTGATCGCCGCGATTCCGCCGATCCTCTACATCGTCGTCATCGGCACCGTGCTGGCCGCACTGGCCTTCAACAAGGGCGTCCGTACCCTCGGCGCGGTCCACGGCATCGTGTTCATCAATCTGGTGCCGGTGTCGGCCCTGCTGATCAGCGTTGCCAAGGGGGCCTTGCCCAACGGCGCCGAAATCGTCGGGACGCTGCTGATCATCGTCGCCCTGACCGTGCAGGCCCGAAAGATGGGACTGGCGGCCAAGGCTAGCCAATAGCGCGTGGCGCGTCGGGCCGCCGGTCGCCGGTGTCCCGATGACGATGCACGCGATGCCTAGGAAACGCTTCATGAAGATGGTCATCGGCAACTGGAAAATGAACGGCAACATCGATCTGTTGCATTCGATTGTTCCGACACTTTTACAAGACGGGCTCGGCGCCGCGGTGGGCTTATGCCTGCCCTATCCCTACCTGAGCGCCGCCCACTCGCTGCTGAAGGCGGCCCGCTCGCAAATCAAGCTCGGGGCGCAGAACCTCAGCGAGCACCCCTTCGGCGGCTATACCGGCGAAATCTCCGCGGCGATGCTCAAGGAGTTCGGTTGCAAGCTCGTGCTGGTCGGGCACCCGGAGCGCCGCAGCATGTACGGCGAAACCCGTGATGTGACGGCCAGCAAGCTGCACGCGGCGCTCGGCGCCGGGCTGTACCCGGTGTATTGCGTCGGCGAAACGCTGGCGCAGCGCGAGGGCGGGCTGGCACGGCAGGCGATGCTCGACGAGCTGGCGCTGCTGGCCGGCGTGCCGAGCGATCGCTACGCCGTGGCCTACGAGCCATCGTGGGCGATCGGCGGCGGTGTGACCGCGACCGGCGCCGACATCAACGAGATGCACCTGTTCATCAAGGACGTCCTCGGCGCCGGTACCCGGGTGCTGTACGGCGGCAGCGTCAAGGGGCACAACGCCGCGCAGGTGCTCGGTCTCGACAGCGTCGACGGCGTCCTGGTCGGCAACGCGGCGCTGTCGGCCAGCGAGTTTCTCAGCATCTGCCGCACCGCGAACCGCTGCGCGCACGGCGAGCCGATCGAACTGCTGAAAAAACCGCGAGCCGGCCTGATCGACGCCGACGCGGGGGCGCATCCGCTGCCGGGCATGCCCTTGATCGATGGCGCTTTCTGGCGCGGGTTTTGAGTTTCAAGCGCGGGCAGCGGCTTGATCGCGGCAGCGCTTTTTTTCACAGCAACAACGCAGTCCAACACAACAAGGAGCAACCATGAAATTTCCGTTCAAATCCGTGATCGGTGGCGCACTCGCCGTGATGAGCCAACTGGCGCTGGCCGGCCAGCTGGGCGTGTTCACGTCCGACGCCAACGGCTTCAATACGCATACCTTCTACTACGACGACGGCAAGGAAGTGACCGTCATCGATACCCAGTTCGTGCCGGCGCTGACCGAGGCGATGGTCAAGCAGATCAAGAGCGAGACCCAGTCGCCGATCACCCGTGTCGTCGTCACCCATCCGAATCCGGACAAGTACAACGGTCTGCCTTACCTGCACAAGCTCGGTGTCGAATCGATCACCAGCGCGGCGGTGTCGGCGGAAATGCCCAAGGTGCACGCCTACAAGGAAAACTTCTGGGTCAACACCGCCAAGGCCTTCAAGCCGGGGACCTATCCGGCGTTCGAGAACGTCAAGACGACGTTCAGCGGCAAGACGGTGCTGAAGCTCAAGTCCGGCGAAACGCTGAGCCTGTTCGAGCTCAAGCATCCGGGCGTCGCGACCAAGCAGGTGGTCGTGCGCGTCGACCAGAGCGGCGATCTGATCGTCGGCGATCTGCTGCACAACAAGGCGCACCTGTGGCTCGAAGGCGGCCTGGTCAACGGCAAGCCGCGTGCGGACCTGAAGGCGTGGTCGGCGGCGGTGGGCGAGTTGACCGCGCTGTCCAAGGACAAGCCGAATGCCAAGGTCTACGGCGGTCGCGGTGAATTCGTCACGGTCAGCGCGGCGGTCAAGGAGCAGCAACGCTACCTGACCCAGGCCGATACGCTGGTCCGCACCTATATCGAACAGCTCGGCGACCGGAAGGGCGAGTTGAAGGATCCGAAGCTGGCGGCCAATCACTACAAGGAGCTGGAGCGTCGTTTCAGCGCGCGTTTCCCGGACTACAAGCTCAGCTACATGATCGGCTACAGCGTGTACGGCCTGGTCAATAGCGATATCGACAGCGGCAACGCGCTGTAATCCCGAAACCGGGCGCCATAGGGCTCGTCAGTGGCGCAGTGGGCGAGGCTCACTGCGCCAATCGCGTTGCCAGATAGTCGATCAGCACGCGTACTTTCGGCGCCAGATGGCGCTTCGGCGGATACAGCAACCAGGCGCTGCCGTGATAGGCCGGCGCGCGGAACGCCCAGTCCGGCAGCACCTGCACCAGCCGGCCGTCATCGAGCGCGGCGCGTGCGGTGAAGCGCGGCAGGCAGGCGATGCCGACGCCGGCCAGCGCCCCGTCGAGCCGGATCATGCTGTGGTTGGCGACATAGCGGCCGCGGACGGTGACGCTGGCGACATCCTTGTCGCGGCGGAACTGCCAGCGCGCGTCGTCGGGCGTTTCGCCGAGATACAAACAGCTGTGACCGGCCAGCTCGCGCGGATGCTGCGGCGTGCCGTGGGCAGCGAGGTAGGCCGGCGTGGCGGCCAGTACATGTTCGATGCGCAGCAGCGGCCTGGCGGCGAGGCCCGGCGGTGGCGTGTCGGTGATGCGCAGCATCAGGTCGACGTCGTCGTCGTACGGATCGACATCGCGGTCGCTGAGGATCAACTGCACGTCGACGTCGGGATAGCGGGCGAGGAAGTCCGCCATCACCGGGTGGACGACCTGCCGCCCCAGCGCCACCGGCATGCTGATGCGCACCAGCCCGTGCGGTGCGTCCATGAATTCGTTGGAGACCGCCATCACCGAGCGGGCCGCCGCGACCATGTCCTGCGCGCGTGTCAGGACGGCGCGGCCCGGTTCGCTCAGCCGCAGTTTGCGCGTGGTGCGTTCGAGCAGCCGGGTGCCCAGCGCCGTTTCGAGCCGGGCGATCTGCCGGCTGATCGCCGACGGCGTGGCGCCGAGCTGTCTGGCCGCCGCCGAGAAACTGCCGGCGTCGACGACGCGGACGAACACGGCCATGTCGTCGAGCAGACCGAGATAGTCGCCGCTGGCGCCGCGTCGGGTCGTCATCATCTGTTCCGGATATGCACAAGTATTGTGCCAGTCTGGCTGATTATCGCGATCAGCGGCAAGGACTAAGCTGGCCTTTCCGCCATCCAGTGAGCCGCCGCATGAATGCCCTTTCCCGCCGTCCCTGGCTGGCCGACGCCATGCTGTTGCTGGTCGCGCTGCTCTGGGGCACCAGTTACGGCGTCGCCAAGGGCGCACTCGCCTGGTATCCGGTGCTCGGTTTCCTGGCGGCGCGCTTCGGCCTGACTTTCCTGCTCCTGCTGCCATCGCTGCGGCAACTGGCGCAAGCGGAGGGACGTGCCGCGCTCATCGCCGGCCTGCCGCTCGGCGCGATCCTGCTGGCGATCTTCATTTGCGAAACCTTCGGCATTGCCCAGACCAGTGCGGCCAATGCCGCGCTGTTGATCAGCCTGTGCGTCGTACTCACGCCGTTTGCCGAATGGGCGATGTTGCGGCGGCGGCCGGAAACGAGTGCCTTCATCGCCGCGCTGGTGTCGTTGTTCGGCGCCGGATTGTTGAGCCACAGCGCCAGTCTGAGCTTCAATCTGGGCGATGCGCTGATTCTGGCCGCGGCGGTCCTGCGGGCGGTGAACGTCTGTCTGATCAAGAAGCTGACGCACGACAAGGCGATGCCGATGCTGACGCTGACCGCGATCCAGGCTGGCGTCGTCTGCGCGGGCAGCGTGGTCGTCGCGCTGGCCGGCGGCGGCTTGCCGCCGCTGCCGACCGCACCGGGCTTCTGGCTGGCGACGCTCTATCTCGCGCTGTTCTGCACGATTTTCGCCTTGGTCGCACAGAACTGGGCGGTGCGCCGCGGCAGCCCGACGCGCGTTTCGCTGCTGATGGGCAGTGAACCGGTGTTCGGCGCGCTGTTCGCCGCGGCCTGGCTGGGCGAGCGGCTGACGCCGCTGGCGTGGTGCGGTGCGGTGCTGATCGTCGCTGCCAGCCTGTGGGCGACACTGCCGCGGCGGGCGGCAGCCATCGCGTGACGACTCAATGCACCGGGTAGATGCGTCCGGTCTGCAGCCCTTCGACGCTCTTGCTGTAAGCCAGGGCGACGCGGGCGGCCGGGACGGCTTCGAAGCCGTGGAAGTAGGGGCCGTAGCCTTCCAGTGATTCGACCAGCACGTTCGGGCTGACGACGTTGATGCGCTGGCCGCGCGGCAACTCGATCGCTGCGCCGCGGACGAAGCCTTCGATCGCCGCATTGACCATGCTGGCGCCGCTGCCGTAGCGGATCGGCTCCTCGCTGACGATGCCGCTGGTCAGCGTGAAGCTGCCGCCATCGTTCAGCACATGCTGGCCGGCGATGACCAGATTCACCTGTCCCATCAGCTTGTCGTTCAGGCCGATCGCGTACTGCTCGGGCGTGAACTCGCCCAGCGGGCCGAAATGCAGGCTGCCGGTCGTGGCGATGACGGCGTCGAGCGGGCCGGTTTCGCGGAACAGCCGCTGGACGCTGGCGAGGTCGGTCACGTCGACGCGGAAGTCGCCGCTGTTGCGGCCGGCGGTGATGATGTCGTGGCGCGGTGCGAGTTCGGTGGCGACGGCACGGCCGATGGTGCCGCTGGCACCGATAACGAGCACTTTCATGGTGAACTCCGTGGACATGATTGTTGACGAAATTCATCATATACAAGCTTGAATCGATGATAATCAGCGCTGAACTCAAATCACTATTGCAACCATGAATGGAATCGACGCCAGCCACGCCGCCACGCAGCAGTTGCAATGGGCGATGAGCTTTGCCGCCGTGGTCGAGCACGGCAGCTTTACCCGTGCGGCCGACGCACTCGGGGTCTCGACCGCGTTGGTCAGTCGTCAGGTCGGCCAGCTCGAAGCATTGCTCGGCACGCCGCTCTTGTACCGGACGACGCGGCGACTCAATCTGACCGAGGCCGGGCAGGTGTACTTCGCGCATTGCCGCAACTGGCCCCAGTGGGTCGGCGCCGCGGCGCAGGCGGTACGCGAGCTGCGCGACGAAGTGGCGGGCACGGTGCGGATGACGGTGCCGACCAGCTTTGGCAGCGCCTTCATGGCGCAGGCGCTGCTGGCGTTCCGCGCGCGCTATCCGCAGGTGAGCGTCGAGCTCGACCTGAGCCGCGAGCCGCGCGATCTCGAGGCCGACGGCTTCGATCTGGCGATCCGCTCGAACCTCGCCGCGCCGGAGCGGCTGGTGTCGCGACCGCTGAGCCTGGTGCGCGACTGGGTGGTGGCGAGCCCGGCGCTGCTCGGCAACGCGCCACCGCAGACGCCGGCCGAGCTCGCGGACTGGCCATGCCTTGCCAACCAGTTCTTCCGCGATGCGACGCACTGGGTGTTCAGCCGCGACGAATTGCCGTACGCCGTCGATATCGTCCCAGTCTTGCAGAGCAACAACTTCGACATGCTGCGCAATCTGGCGCTGGCCGGTGGCGGCATTGCCCGGCTGCCAAGCTATCTGGCGGCCGCCGACGTCGAAGCGGGGCGGCTTGTCCTGCTGTTGCCCGACTACCGCTTGCCGGCGCTGCCGTTCTACCTGGTCTATCCGCAACGGCTGCCGCAACCGGCCAAGGTGCGCGCAGTGATCGACTTCCTGCTCGACTGGTTCGCCCGGCCGCAGCAGGCCGTATTGCTGGGGCAGCCCTGAAGGCGGGAGCGCCTGGCCCGGGATGCGGTCAGGCGGGGCGTTGCCGGCGAAATTGCGCCGGCGTCATCGACTGGCTTGAACGGAACTGCCGGTGGAAGTTGGCGACGCTGGGAAAGCCGCTGTCGAGTGCGATGCGTTCGACCGACAAAGCGCTGCCCCACAGCAGGCGGCACGCATGGCCGATGCGCAGGCGCTGGACGTAACGGCCAAACGGTTCGCCCAGTCCGGCCTTGAAGCGGCGTTTCAGGCTGGCGACCGACAGGCCGCAGGCCGCCGCAACATGGCTTTGCGTGATGGCTTCGGTGTAATGGGCCTGCAGATAATCCAGCGCCAGCGCCAGCTGTGCGTCGAAGCGGCCTGCCGTGAAACCTCCGGTGCCGAGCGATTGCCGCGCCGGGTCGCCGACCAGCTCCGCCGCGATGGCGAACAGCAGGCCGAGCCGGGCGAGCGGTGTGGCGGTGGCAAGCGCCCGGAAATGCGGCACACAGGCGTGCGCCGTCTCGATCGAGAACCGGATTGCGTGGCCGTCGAGCAACGCCGCCAAAGGCAGGCATTCGGTAAAGCCAGCATCGACCGCAGCGTTGGCCCAGCCGGCGGGCAGCACCAGCACGTGTATTTCGTGCGGACCGCCATCGGCGTCGGATTGCCATGTATGCGGCATGCCGGGCGGAATCAGCACCAGATCGGGCGAGCCGTAAGGGTCGATCCGCTCGCCCAGATACCGCCGTCCCGCGCTGGCAAGCGTGAGCGTCAGCTCGAAACCCGCGTGGTTGTGCCACTGGAATGGAATCGCGGGCAACAACAGATGCGTGTCGTACCACGAGAGGCCGGGGGCCGGGGTCAGCGTTTGCCGGTGCAACATCGTGTCTTGCCTCTTCCGGTGGGCATCCGGATCGGCCCGGAAGGTGAGCCGATCGTATGGAAAATTGTACCTATCGGATAGATGGCAGGTGGCGGCGTCATCCAGACTGGCCGTACATCCTCAATTTTCCGGGAGCCTGCCATGTACGACTTTCTTGCCCAAAGCCTGCCGCGCTTGCAACGCCTGATCGAATCGCAGCACGCGGCGATCGACCTTGCCGCCGAAAAAATGGTGGCGGCGATCGGCGCGGACCGCCTGATCTTTGCCTTTGGCACCGGCCATTCCCACATGGTGCCGATGGAGCTGTTCGGCCGTGCGGGTGGGCTCGCCAATGTGGCCGCGATGCTCGACGACTGCGTGCTCAACGGTGGCGGCGCAACGCGTAGTAGCCGGATGGAGCGGCTGCCGGGGCTTGCCGACATCCTTTGGGATGAATACGGGATTGCAAAAGGCGATCTGCTCTTGATCGTTTCGAACTCCGGCCTCAATGCATCCGTCGTCGAAATGGCGCAGCGTGCGCGCGCCGAGGGCGTGTACTGCGTCGCGCTGACCTCGCTCGAGCAGTCCCGCGCCAATACCTCGCGCCATCCGAGCGGCGCCAAGCTCTACGAACTGGCCGATCTCGTTATCGACAATGGTGCGCCGGACGGTGACGCCTTGCTGCGCTACGGCGAGCTGGGTACCGGGTCGTTCTCTAGCCTGTCCGGGATCGCCATCGCCCAGATCCTCGTCGCCGAAACCGTGCGGCGCTGCGTGGCGTGCGGCATCGATGTTCCGCTTTACCAGAGCCAGAACACCGACCGCGTCACGGGCAATGCCGCGCTGTTCGCGAGGTACAAGCCGCGGATCAAGCATTTGTAGCGGAGTGCGCCGGCTAGCCGGCCAATGCCTTGGCGTTCCGGCTGGTCGCTGGCGGCCTTGCCCTCCGTCGTTGCGGCCGTGGGCCGGGGCGCGAAAACCGCGCGAGCAGGTCCTAAGGTGGAAAATCAACCTTCAAGGACACGGCGATGCGATTGCTCTGCGTGGTGCTGTCTGGACTGCTGATCGGCCCGGTGTGGGCCGAGCGCACGGCGCCGTCGGCGACGATGGCGCAGGTGCTGAACACGACGACCAGCTGGGATGGCAGCCCGCTGGTCTATCCGCCCGGCAAGCCGGAGGTGACCGGCGTGGTGCTCGAGATTCCGCCCGGCGGCGAAACCGGCTGGCACCAGCATCCGGTGCCGCTGTTCGTCTACGTGCTCGACGGCGAAGTCGAGGTCGTGCTGCGCGATGGTCGCAGCAAGCATGCCAGGGCCGGTGAATCGTTCGCCGAGGTCGTCAACACCTGGCACAACGGCCGCAATCCGGGAACGCGGCCGGTCCGCTTGTTCGTTGTCTATGCCGGCAGCGTCGGCTCGCCGCTGATCGTCAACGACGCCCGCTGAATCGGGCAGGGCCGGCTGCGTCGGCCATCCGTCACGCAGGGCCGCGACGCTTTGCTCGCTTACTTCGCCTGCATCGCCGTGTTGCGCGAGCGTGTGCCGTCATCGTGGCTCTGGGCCTTGTGGATGACGGTCGGCTCGGGCGACTCGGCGGCCTTGGCGACGAATTCGGCGTCGTCGAGTACGACGCCGTGGGCGATGTAGAGTTCGACATCGGTGCTCGGCTGCTTGGAGCGCTGTTCGGTGCCGACGATGACGACGCCGGTCCTGCGGTCCGAGTAGATCCGGTACTCGGTGCGCGGACCAACCAGATTGAGCCGCAGCTCGCTGTTCAGATTGCTTTGCATCAGGCCGAAGTAGGCGCGCAAACGCCGCGGGCCGGGACCTTCGCCGCGCTGGCAGCCGGCGTCGCAGCGGTAGGCATGCACGAGCTGGTAGCCGTTGCGGACGAGGATCTGCTCGTAATAGTCGTTGAGCCATTGTGCGCTGTCGTCGAGCGTATAGCTGTAGAACCAGGTATTGCCGGCGACCGGCACCCGGTGATCGACACGCAGCCCGCCGCCGGGCTTGAAGTACGGCGTCGAGATCGGCACGTCGACGCGCAGGTGCTCGAGGTATTTGCCCTGCTCGAACGGCGGATTGCCGGGCAGGATGTCGAGGTCGAATGGTGCGCGGCTCAGCGGCACCGGTTTTTCGCTGACCGGCCACACCGCTTCCGGCCGCGCTTTGGCGCGGGCGGTGCAGTCGGCATGGTCGAGGCCCGGTGCGGTCGGGCGGGCGCGCAGCTTGCGGTCGATCGGTTTCAGATCGCGAATCGGCCCCTGGGCGATCGCCAGCGTCACGTCGACGCGCGCCGGGTCGGCGTCCGAATGGCCGGTGCCGAGCAAGACCACGCCCTGGCGCGGATGGGTGTAAACGGTGTAATCGATGCCGTAGCCCGAGGCGGGCCGTGGCCGGACGTTGCGCATGGCGTTGCCGGCGACGCGGCGCAGTTCGACGCCGTCGGTATCGCGCAGGCAGCGCTCGTCGCACTGCTGCAGCTCGACCCGGGTGAATCCGCTGCCCGACAAGGCACATTCGTAGTGCTTGCGCACCGAGGCGGCGGTGACCTCGCCGTTGCGGTAACGGTACTCGGCATACCAGCCGGTGCCGACCACCGGGACCGAGTATTCATCCCAGCGCTCGGGCACGCCGCGCTTGTCGCGGATCCAGCCGGACACCGGGACGTCGAGCTCGACGTTCTCGCGCACGAAGGGGGGAAAGGTCGAGGTGTAGCCGGGTAGGGGGGTCAGTCCGAACGGCAGCGGTGCCGCACCGACCGAGGTCGGATCGGCGCTGGCAACGGGCAGCGAGAGTGCGAACAGCAGGGTCCACGGCTTCATCGGTTTTCCCCAGCGACAGCGCTATCTTCACCATACAGGCGGCGTGACGATCCTGCCGTGCCGATGGTCGGCCGTTTTCGGAGCGCTGTTACGCAGGCCGGCCGTGGCCACTGTGCCTTTGCCCGGATCGCGGACGGCGCATACTGGATGCTCCTTTTCCGGAGCATCACCATGGCGTTGAAAGACTGGCTAGCCGCACTGCTGGTGATCGTTGCCTGGGGCGTCAATTTCGTCGTCATCAAGGTCGGCCTGCACGGCGTGCCGCCGATGCTGCTCGGCGCCTTGCGCTTTACGCTGGTGGCGTTTCCGGCCGTGCTGTTCGTGCCGCGCCCGCAGGTGCCGTGGACACGGCTGCTGGCCTATGGCGCGACGATCAGTCTCGGGCAGTTCGTTTTCCTGTTTTCCGCCATCGACGTTGGTATGCCCGCCGGTCTGGCATCACTGGTGCTGCAGGCCCAGGCCTTCTTCACCGTGCTGCTGGCTGCGGCGCTCTTCGGCGAGCGCATGCACTGGCACAATCTGGCCGGGCTGACCGTGGCGGCGGCCGGTCTGGCGATGATCGGGCTGAGCGGCGGTCCCGGCCGCGTTTCCGCTCTGGGGTTCGGACTGACGCTGTGTGCCGCGCTGTGCTGGGCGGGCGGCAATCTGGTGATCAAGGGCATCGGCAAGGTCAACCCGCTGGGGCTGGTGGTCTGGGGCGCGCTGGTGCCGCCGTTGCCGTTCCTGGCACTGTCGTTCTGGCTGGAAGGGGCGCCGCGCATCACGGCCAGCCTCGCCAGCCCCGGCGTGGACAGCCTGCTGGCGGTGTTCTATCTGGCGTACATCGCCACCTGCCTGGGCTACGGCCTGTGGGGCCGTTTGCTGGCACACCATCCGGTGCGGCAGATCGCACCGCTGACCTTGCTGGTGCCGGTGGTCGGTCTGGTGTCGGCGCGGCTGTTGCTGGGCGAGCAGCTGACGCCGGTTCAGTGGGCGGGCGGGCTGGTGGTGATGCTCGGGCTGATGGTCAATGTGTTCGGCCCGCGCTGGCGGGCGGCACCGCAGACCGCCTGACGCCCGGGAAACCTGCTCGCGATCTGTCGCGAGCGCCGCTCAGCGCAGCGCAGAAATCGGAATGTACAAAGCGGTGCATGAGGATTCCGATCGCGGCAGTGCTTGGCGAGTAAGGCGAGCCTTGGAACGCCGCGATGCAAGGCTCAGAGTGAGCCCCGATCGGCGGCGCGTAGCAGGGGGCTGGTTTTCAGCCGCCAGCGCGTTTGACGCTGTGGCCCAGCGCTTTGAGCATGACCATCACCGTTTCGCAGTGGTCGCCCTGGATTTCGATCACGCCGTCCTTGACCGTGCCGCCCGAACCGCAGCGGGTCCGCAATTGTTTGGCCAGCAGGGCGAGCGCCGCTGCGTCCAGCGTCAGGCCCTTGACCAGCGTGACGCCTTTGCCTCTGCGTGTTTCCCGCGATACCCGCAGCGCGCCGTCGGCGAAGCCCGTCGGCACGGCGGCCTTGCAGCTGCAGTTCGCCAGCGGCTGGCGGCAGGCCGGGCACATGCTGCCGTGTTCGGTCGAGTAGACCAGTCCGCCTGACGATTGCGCGTTCAACGGCTGGCTCCGCGTTCGGTTCGGAAAGTCCGGATATCCATCAGCGGCCGCTGCGCGCCTTGCCGCCGGTCTTCTTGCCCTTGCCCTGACCCGGCAGCACGACCTTGCGCTGACCGGCCGGTACGCGCGGCTTGGCCGCCTGCGGCGCCGGCTGCGCGCCACGCGGCGCGGCATGACTGCGGCGCTCGCCCGGCGCTTCACGCGGGATCAGGTGCTGCGGCGCGTTGCCGATCAGGTCGGCGCGGCCCATATTGATCAGCGCCTCGCGCAGGATCGGCCAGTTTTCCGGATCGTGGAAACGCAGGAAGGCCTTGTGCAGCTTGCGGCGGTAGCCGTCGCGGATCACATCGACCTTTTCCGAGCTGCGGCCGAGCTTCTTCAGCGGATTGCGGCGGGTGTGCCACATCGTCGTCGCCAGCGCCATCGGCGTCGGCGTGAATGCCTGCACCTGGTCGGGCTTGAAGTTGTTCTTCTTCAGCCACAGCGCCAGATTCAGCATGTCCTCGTCGGCGGTGCCCGGGTGGGCGGCGATGAAGTACGGGATCAAATACTGCTGCTTGCCGGCTTCCTTGCTGTATTTCTCGAACAGGCGCTTGAAGTTCTCGAACGCGCCGATGCCCGGCTTCATCATCTTGCTGAGCGGCGCGTCTTCGGTGTGCTCGGGGGCGATCTTCAAATAGCCGCTGACGTGGTGGGTCACTAGCTCCTTGATGTACTCGGGCGATTCGACCGCGATGTCGTAGCGCAGGCCCGAGCCGATGGTGATTTTCTTCACGCCCGGAATCGCCCGCGCCTTGCGGTACAGCTGGATCAGGTGCGAGTGGTCGGTATTGAGGTTCTCGCAGATGCCCGGATAGACGCAGGAGAGGCGTCGGCACGATTGCTCGATTTTCTCGTCCTTGCACGCCAGCCGGTACATATTCGCGGTCGGGCCGCCGAGGTCGCTGATATGGCCCTTGAAGCCGTCGGTCTTGTCGCGGATTTCCTCGATCTCGGTCAGGATCGACGCTTCCGAGCGGCTCTGGATGATGCGGCCCTCGTGCTCGGTGATCGAACAGAAGGTACAGCCGCCAAAACAGCCGCGCATGATGTTGATCGAGAAGCGGATCATTTCCCACGCCGGGATATGCGCCTTGCCGTAGCTCGGATGCGGATTGCGCGCGTATTGCAGGCCGTAGACGTAGTCCATTTCCGGCGTGGTCAGCGGCACCGGCGGCGCGTTCATCCACACATCGCGCTCGCCGTGCTGCTGCACCAAGGCGCGTGCATTGCCGGGATTCGATTCCAGATGCAGCGTGCGACTGGCGTGCGCGTACAGTACCGGATCATGCGCGACGGCCTCGTAGGCCGGAATTCGCACGACGGTGCGCTGGCGCTCGGCCTGCTTGTTGGCGATGCGCTCGGCCTTGCTGACGAGGCGGATCGGCTTGGGTGCGTCCGGCGCGGCTCCGGTCTCGCACGCCGCGCCGGCTTCCTCTTCCATCGCATACGGATCGGGATGCGGTTCGACCCGTCCCGGCGTATCGACGGTGGTCGAATCGAGCACCGCCCAGTCGCGCGCCGGCATCCAGCCGTGGCTGGTCATGAACGCCGTGCCGCGAATGTCGCGCATGTCCTTGAGCTTTTCGCCGGCCTCGGCGCGGTGCGCCACTTCGACCAGCGCGCGCTCGGCGTTGCCGTACAAGAGGATGTCGGCCTTGGCGTAGACGATCGCCGACTGGCGCACCTTGTCGCTCCAGTAGTCGTACTGGGCGATCCGGCGCAGGCTGGCCTCGATCGAACCGACCATGATCTGCACGCCCGGAAACGCCTCGCGGCAGCGCTGCGAATACACCGTGACCGCGCGGTCGGGCCGGCGACCGGCGACGGCGTCGGGCGTATAGGCGTCGTCCGAACGCGGGCGCTTGTCGGCCGTGTAGCGGTTGATCATCGAATCCATATTGCCGGCGGTGATGCCGAAAAATAGCCGCGGCTTGCCGAGCGTCTTATATGGCTCGGCCGAGTCCCATTCGGGCTGAGCAATGATGCCGACCTTGAAGCCCTGCGACTCCAACAGCCGGCCGACCAGCGCCATGCCAAAACTCGGGTGATCGATATAGCAGTCGCCGGTCACCAGAATGATGTCGCACTCGTCCCAGCCGAGCGTGGCCATTTCGGCACGGCTCATCGGCAGGAAGGGCGCCGGCTTGGCGCGGTGTTGCGGGGCGTAATCGAAAATCGGTGTCGGAACGGAATTCATGGTGACCGGCAATCTGGCTAATCGACCATTTTCGCAGATTTCCACCCGATGAATCCGGAATTTTTCTTGTTTTTCATCGAGATAGCGCCAGACGGCGAGGTAAAATGACCGGCTTCAAGACCCGTCACGCCATAGGAAGCCGTTATGCAAATCTGGGTCGACGCCGACGCCTGCCCCAAGGTGATCCGCGACATACTTTGCCGCGCCGCCGAGCGCGCGCAGATCCGTACCGTCTTTATCGCCAATCAACTGCTGACGGTGCCGCCGTCGAAGTGGATTTCTGCGTTGCAGGTGCCCAAGGGCTTTGACGTTGCCGACAACGAGATCGTCGCCCGCGTGGGTCAGGGCGATCTGGTGATCACCGCCGACATCCCGCTCGCCGCCGACGTGATCGCCAAGGGCGCGCAGGTGCTCGATCCGCGTGGCGAGCGGATGACGGTGGAGAACATCCGCGAGCGGCTGTCGATGCGCGACTTCATGCAGGGGCTGCGTGATTCCGGCGTAGAAACCGGCGGCCATTCGGCGCTGAATCAGGGCGACCGCCAAGCTTTTGCGCGAGCACTCGATAGCTGGCTGGTACGCTTGCCGAAATAGTCAGGCGTCCAAACACCGCGCCCACCAAGGAGCTTTAGCCCATGATCACCTGTCATTTGAAGTACGTCATCGATGCCACAAAGATGGCTGAGTTCGAACAGTACTGCCGAATGTGGCTGCCGCTGATCAAGAAGTTTGGTGGTGTCCACCACGGCTATTTGCTGCCATCCGAAGGGGCGAGCAATATCGCGCTCGGCTCGTTCTCATTCCCGTCACTCGCGGCGTACGAGCAGTACCGAATCAGCTCGCTTGACGATCCAGAATGCCAAGTGGCCTTCCGGTTTTCGAAGGAGACACGGTGCTTTCTGAGCTATGAGCGGACTTTCTTCCGCCCCTTGTTCCCTGAGTGATTGCAGTACGGGCGTGATTGAGAAGCAATGGTCTTGTGTAGTCGCGCCGCTGGCGATGACTAGCCCTTCAATCAACCGGACATGCACCGGCAAGTCCGGTCATGCCGGTTATCTCAAACGTTAGGTACCACGAGGGCGCGCGCATGGCCAATCTGTTTGAAAACCTGCCGGTGGCGCTGCCCGGTGAGCTGTTCGAGACGCTGGCGCGCAGCAAGTCCGTCCGGATCGAGCGCATCGTCTCGCATGGTCAGGTCTCTCCGGACGGTTTCTGGTACGACCAGGCCGAATCGGAATGGGTGGTGGTGCTGCAAGGCAGCGCACGGCTGCGTTTCGACGATGAAGCGTTTGAGACCGTGCTGAATACCGGCGATTACCTGCTGATCGCGCCGCACCGCCGGCACCGAGTGACGTTCACCGAGGCGCCGACGGTGTGGCTGGCGGTGTTTTTCTAGCGTGCGTGCGCCGCGACGGTTTTCGGCGCGGGGCGGGTCGACATCAGCACCCCGCCGATGACCAGCACCGTGCCGGCGAGCTGCGCGCCGCTGGGGGGCTGGCCGAGCGCGATGCCGATCAGCGCGGTGAAAATCGGCACCAGATTGAAATAAATCGCCGTCTTGGCCGGGCCGAGTTTTGCGATGCCGTCGTTCCACCACATATAAGCGAGCACCGAGGCGAACACGCTCATCGCCGCGATCGCCGCGATCACGCCGGTTGGCGGCAGCGTGTAGAAATCGGCGCTGAGGAACTGGGCAGCGCCCCCCATCAGCACGCCGCCAAGGCCGACCGTCGCCGCCGATATTTGCAGCGACGTCAATCCGTGGACATAGCGACGCGGGATCGACGAGTAGACCGCCATCGCCAGTGCGCCGCAGAACACCAGCGCGTCGCCGGGGGTGAACGTCAAGGCCAGCAGCGCCGCCAGCGAGCCATGACTGACGACGACCCCGACGCCGGCAAGGCCGAGCGCCAGCCCGCCCAGCTGGCGGCGGCTGACGGCGTCGCGGTTCAGCAGCGCCGACAGCAGCACCGTCAGTGCCGGCGTCAACGCCATGATCAGCGCACCGTTGACCGGCGACGTCCAGCGCAGGCCGTAGAACAGCGCCAGATTGAAAGCGCAGATGCCGACCACGGCCATCGCCAGCAGCGGCAGCGCATTGCGCCGCAGCCCGGCCCAATCCAGCCCTTCGCGCCAGTACACCAGCGGCACCAGCAGGAGGCCGGCCGAGAGGAAGCGCCAGGCGCCGATCGCCAGTGGCGACAGATGGCCGACGCTGTACTTGGCCAGATGGAATACCCCGCCCCAGAAGAAAGCGGTCAGCGCCAGTTTGAGATAGGTCGTTCTCATGCTCGGACTCCGGTGTAAGCGCCGCTGGCAAACCCTGCTGGCTACGTTGCGCCTACTGGCCCTACTTGTAACTGTAGAGACCGAAAGGCATCCCGGAAGGGCGTTCACGTACCTTGCCAGCACCGCAGCGGGTTTGCGGCCCGCCTCGGGGTATCAGCGGCACGAGGTGAAATGTCATGCGACGATGAGCCGAGTATAATTTTCCGTAATCGCAACGTTTTTTGAGATTTTGGAAAACAGTTTTCTACATATGGAAAATAATCTCGACTGGAACGACCTGAAGTTCTTTCTCGCCGTCGCCCGGGGCGGCGGGCTGACACCGGCCGCGCAGGCGCTGGGCACCAGCGCGTCGACGGTGTCGCGACATGTCGATGCGCTCGAGGCCCGGCTGGGCGTGCGGCTGTTCATGCGCCAGCAACGCGGCTATCTGCTGACCGACGAAGGCAGCGCATTGTTCGGGCAGGTCGCCGAGGTCGAGCGCGCGACGCAGGCGGTCGAGCGCAACCGTGGCCGGCTCGACGGCGGCGAGGTCTCGGGGCTGATCAAGATCGCGACGTCGGAAACGCTCGGCAACCATCTGCTTGCCCCCAATCTCGCCGGTTTTGCCGCATCGCATCCACGGGCCCAGGTCGAGCTGCTCGTCAGCCGGCACCTCGCCGACCTGAACCGGCGCGAGGCCGATCTGGCACTGCGGATGATGGAGCCCGATTCGGCCATCGCCGGCACCGACTACATCGCCCACCCGCTCGGCAAGGTGCGCTTCGGTCTGTATGCGACGGCGGCGCTGCTGGCCGCGCACCCGGACTGGCGCACGATGCCCTACGTTACATGGGACGAATCCTGGGGCCATTACTCGATGGGCAGCTGGCTGATCGCCCAGCTCGGCGGCCGTGATCCGGTGCTGCGGACGAACAATCTGCAGGCGCAGTACGCGGCGGCGCGCGCCGGACTCGGGCTGGTGCTGCTGCCGCGTTTCCACGGCGATGCCGATCCCCTGCTGCAGGCGATTGCCGATGCCCCCGCGCCGGCCGGGCGCGACCTGTGGGTCGTGTACCACCGTGACCTCAAGGCCAGCCGGCGGGTACAGGCGATGCGCCGCTATATCGAAACACTGGTGGCACGGCTGATCGATCCCGCACCTTAGGGCCGGCCGGATGTTTCTGCGCGCGCTTCACTGCGGTGCGACGCTGTGTCACGCCGGCCGGAGGACATTGCCAAAACGCACAGTCCCGCTGCCATCGGCCCATCGCGTCGCCGGCGCTCGCGGCCTACAGTCAGTGGGAAATCCGATGGGAGGCGACGATGAATATCCTGCTGTATGTGCTTGGCTTGACACTCTCCGCGGTGACCGGCGCTGCGCCGATTCCGGCCGATGAAAAGCCGGTGCAGAAGGTGCGTACCGGCTTTATCGACGGCTGGAATCAGGTGCCGCTGAAGCGGCTCGAGGATCAGGCGGCCCGTTATCGCGGCACGTATTACCTGGAAGGGCTGCACAACACCAAGCGCATTGCGCTGACCTTCGACGATGGCCCGAGCGTCTACACCACGGCGCTGCTCAAGGTGCTCGATAAACATCAGGTCAAGGCGACGTTCTTCTTTCTCGGCGCCCAGCTCGCCGAATCGCCCGAGCCTGCGCGCGCGGCGCTGAAGGCCGGGCATACGATCGGCAACCACAGCTACGACCACCCGTATCTGACCGACCTGAGTCCGAGCCAGCTCTGGGACGTGCAGTTCGGCCGCACGCAGCGTCTGATCAAGGAAAAGCTTGGCGTCGTTCCGGCGCTGATCCGACCGCCCTACGGTTTCGTCAACGACAGTCAGGTGACGCTGCTGGCCGGCAAGCAGCTCAAGCTGATCCTGTGGTCGATCGACACGCAGGACTGGTATGTCGCACAGCGGCTGGGGGCGGCGAACGCGCTGTACAACACGGTGCTCAACCACGTGCACCCGGAAGCCATCGTGCTGATGCACGACGGCGGCGGTTTCCGTGCCGGCACGGTCGAGGCGGTCGACATGCTGATTCCGGCGCTGAAAAAGCAGGGTTACGAATTCGTCACCGTCGACCGGATGATTGGCACGCCGGCCTATCTGGCCGCCTTGCCCTGAGCGCCCGTCCCGGCCGACGCGCCGGAGCCCGCAAGGGGGCTTCCGCCGGGGCGCCTCGCTTCGGGCGGCAACCCGCTGCCTGGGACAGGCGCGAGCGCCGGCGCTGAGCCGGCGGATTACTTCAGCGTGGTGAATTCGACCAGCAGCGTGGTCTTTTCGTCATTGAGCCAGAGCTGGCCGTCCTGGATCGTCACCTGCAGGCGCATCGAGCGTTCGAGCATCGCGCCGAGGGCGGCCAGCGTGTCGTTGTCGATCGCCAGCACATGCAGATTGTCGAAGCGCGTGAAACCGCCGGCCATCGGCGCCCACCAGGTGTCGGCAAAGCGGGTACCGCCGTAGGCGTAGACCCAAGCCTCGGTGGCACGCTGCGCAGCGCGGCGGATGCGCTTCTCGTCGGGCTGGCCCAGCTCGATCATCACCTCGATCTCGTCGACGAGGTTCTTCTGCCACAGCGCCGGCTCTTCGTCGTCGCTGATGCCCTTGCCGAAGGCCATGGTCTCGCTGGCATGGCGGGCAAACGCGACCAGACGCAGCATCAGCCGCTCCGGCGTCTCCGAAGGGTGTTGCGCGACGGTGAGCGCGTGCGTCTCGTAATAGCCGCGATCCATGTCGGCGATATTGAGTTCGGCTTTGTAGATCGTCGCCTTGAGCGCCATGGTGGCCTTGTACCGGAGGGGGGAAAAGGGCGCAGTTTAGATCAGCATCAATGAATCGGCGAGCAAGAACGCCGTGGGCGGCCAGTCGGCGGGTGCGGATCGCCGCAAATCGGCATAAAATCGCCTTTTTTCGCGGACGCGCGTCGTCCAGTCTATTTACCCGTGGGGCATGCAATGAATTTGGCGGAAGTGCAGTCGAAGTATCAGGCGTTCAAGGAACTTGGTCTCAAACTCGACATGTCGCGCGGCAAGCCGGCACCGGAGCAGCTCGATCTGTCGCTGCCGCTGCTCGACGCGCTCGACGGCTACAAGACGGCCGACGGCACCGATACCCGCAACTACGGCGGCACCGTGGCCGAAGCGCGCGCGCTGTTTGCCAGCCTGCTCGACGTGCCGGCGCCGCAAGTCGTCGTCGAAGGCAGCGCCAGCCTGTCGCTGATGCACGACGTGCTGATCTACAGCATGGTCTACGGCCAGCCGGGTCATGCACCGTGGGCGGGCCAGAACCCGGCCTTCATCTGCCCGGTACCGGGTTACGACCGCCACTTCGGCATCTGCGAAGCGCTCGGCATCCGCATGATCAACGTGCCAATGACCGACAACGGCCCGGACATGGACGAAGTCGAGCGCCTGGTCGCGTCGGACGCCAGCATCAAGGGCATGTGGAACGTGCCGAAGTACAGCAACCCGGGTGGCGTGGTGTATTCGGATGAAACCATCCGCCGCCTGGCCGCGATGAAGACCGCCGCACCGGACTTCATCCTGATGTGGGACGACGCTTACCGCTTCCACCACCTGACCGAAGAAAACATCGTCAGCGCCGGTGTCATCGATGCCTGCGCCGCCGCCGGCAATGCCAACCGCGCTTGGGTGTTCGCATCGACGTCCAAGGTCACCTTCGCCGGTGCCGGTCTGGCCGCGCTGGCCAGTTCGACCGAGAACGTCGCGTGGTGGACCAAGAAGTCGGGCATCCGCAGCATCGGTCCGGACAAGGTCAACCAGCTCCGTCACGTGCGCTTCCTCAAGGATCGCGCCGGTGTCGAGGCGCTGATGGTCAAGCATCGCGACATCCTCGCGCCGAAGTTCGACGCGGTGCTGGCGCAGTTCGAAGCCGTGCTCGGCGGCGTCGAAGGCGTGAGCTGGACTTACCCGAAGGGCGGCTACTTCATCGATCTGGTGACGCCGAACGGCTTTGCCAAGCAGACCATCGAACTGGCCAAGGCGGCCGGCATCACGCTGACGCCGGCCGGCGCGGCGTTCCCGTACGGCAAGGACCCGAAGGACGCGCACATCCGCATCGCGCCGAGCTTCCCGTCGCTGAAGGAAATCGCCCAGGCGGCCGAAGGGATTGCCCTGGCGTTGCGTCTCGCCATCGGCCGCTAAAAACCTGCTCCGTCAGGCTCGCTGCGCCTGCGCATCTCACTGCCGTCCGATGCTCGAAATCCTCATGTACTCGTACGTACATTCCGGTTTCTGTGCTTCGGGCGTCAGTGACCTGCTTTGGCTCGCGGGCCTGCCGGAACAGGTTTAACCGATTGCTCCAATTTAAAAACCGCCGTCAGGCTTGTCCCGGCGGCGGTTTTTCTTTGTGGGCGCGATTGGATCATGGCAGCCGTTTGGGGTGAGGCGGCTTCGCCGCTGCGGTTTTGCCCATGTTGCGCTGCAGGTAATGCGGCGACGGACGCGGTCGCGATTGTCGGGGCGGCGGATTATGCTTGCGACATGGATACTTCCCTGCTCTGGACCGCCGGCATCCGGCACTATCTCGGCCCGCGTCTGATGGCGATGGCGGTGCACGACGGCCCGCCGCCGCCGCCCGGCGATGTCGACCGTTTTGCGTTCTGCTTTGTCTCGGCCGGATCGGCGCGCGTCGAGATCGGTGGCGCCAGCCAGCTCGTTGCCGCACCGACGGTGCTGCTGTTCGACGAAACTCTGAGGCCGGTCTTCGATGCGGCCCGCGGCTTGCGCTGCGAAAGCGTCGTGTTCCATCCGGGCGTTGTCAACGATGCGTTCGAGCCGGTGGCATTGCGCGCCGGCAGTTATGTCGGCACGGCCATGCAGGACGCCGATGTGCTCGATCCTTTCATCAGCGCATCACCGCTGCGTCGCTGCGTTGAGCTGTCGCCGGCGCTGGCGGCGCAGACGGTGGCGACACTGGCGCAGATGCGGGCCTTGCTGGGCCATCAGGACGACGTGCGCTGGCCGTGCCGGACCCGCGCCGCATGGATTGCGCTGCTGTTTGGTCTGCGTGCGGCATGGGAGGCGAGCGATCCGGCGCCGTTGCTGCCCGGTGACGCGCGCATCGCCCGCGCGCTGCAATGGGTGCACGACCACTACGCCGAATCATTCACCGTCGATACGCTGGCGCGGGTGACGGGCTGCAACCGCACGACGCTGAACGAAGGCTTTCGCGCCCACACCGGCCACAGCGTGCGCGCCTACGTGGTCGCGCTGCGGATGCGCGCGGCGTCGCAGCTACTGCGCGACACGCTGATTCCGGTCGGCGATGTGATGGCCAAGGTCGGCTACGACAATCCCAGCCACTTCAGCCGGACCTTCCGTACCGTCACCGGCCTGTCGCCGGGGGCTTACCGGCAGCGCGAGTGCTGGATGAACTGACGGCTACTGCGCCCGGTCGACGATGCGCTGGCCAAGGTCGCGGGCGCGGATGGCCGCGGCCGGATCGCCCTGCAGCGCTGCGGCGCGATACCAGTGCCAGGCTTGCGCCAGATCGCGGGGCACGCCGTCGCCGCGTTCATATAGCGTCGCGACGATGTATTGCGCACCGATGTCGCCACCCTCGGCCGCCTGTTCGTACCAGCGCGCGGCGCGACGCATGTCGTGCGGCGCGCCGCGGCCGAGGAAATACTGGGTCGCCAGATTGACCTGTGCCTCGGTATGACCCTGACGTGCAGCGAGCTCGAACCAGTGTGTCGCCTCGGTCAGCGAGCGTGACACGCCGCGGCCGATTTCGCACAGCCGCCCGAGCGCGAACTGCGCCGGCGCCGAGCCCGATTCCGCGGCGAAGCGCAGCCACTGCACGGCGACCGCATCGTCGCGGGTCACGCCTTCGCCGTTGAGCAGCAGCATGGCGACGTTGTATTGGGCATTGGCATCGCCGGCACGCGCGGCAGCTTGAAACTGGCGCGCCGCTTCCGGGTAATCACCGCGACGGTAGGACTCCAGGCCGGAGCCGACCGCGATGGACGAGCAGAATGACAGCATGAGTAATAGACGCATCTCGACCCCCAAGCGGCTTGGTGCCGCGGCTGCCTGCAGGTCGCTGGGCGACGGCAGGGGCGGGTGAGGCAGCAATCTTGTTACTGACGGGCGGTGTCGGCCCTGCGCGGCATCGCAAACACATGCGGACCGGTCGGATTGAGGCGGGAGCGTACGTGCTTGATCCAGTCTATGCAGCGCGCCGAGCTCGCCGCAGCCGGGTTTGGAGGCGACCGGTCACGGCAAGACCAGCGGTCGGCAAGGACGTATTTGCCTTCGTGCTGTCTGTCGTCTGTATGTGCCTGGCCTGACCGGCTGCTGGCGGTGATCTGCAAAGTCGTCGGCCGGCAATCGCATGTCGTCAACTGCGCTGCGTCGCCGGCGGGCGAACGCGGCATCGCGTGCACTGCAATAGGGGAATCACCGTTTGCTGCGTCGCACCAGCGGCATGCCGTCGGCGTTATGATCGCGTATCTCAGCATCACAATGGGCAGGCGGTGGTCATGCGCATCAAGCTCAACGAATACCCGCAGCGCCGGCTATTGAACGACGAAGCACATGCCCGGCCGTTCGAGCCGGCGGCAACGCCGGGGCAGCTCAGTTATATCGCCTTTCTGAACCGCAACGTGTCGGCCGAGCAGGAGTGCTGGCTGATCGGCGAGCTGTGCGCGTGGTTCGACGTCGCCCCGCCCGAGCCCGGTCGGGTGAACTTTACGGTTGACCTTGGCCCGCTGCGCTTCAAGTGGGCGCGGCACACCGAATTCTCGTCGTTTACATTTTCGCGCTATGGCGCAGCCGGCGAGCCATTCTCCGGCAATGCCCTCGAACTGCTGCCGCCCGACTGGCTCGCCCAGTTGCCGGGCAACGTGTTGCTGGCCACGCACGCAGTACTGCTGGCCGACGTCGATCTGCCGGTGCCGCTGGAGGAGATCAGTGCGCGCTACTTCGACGGCCACGACCTGATCGGCGCGCAGATCGGCGAGGGTAGCGGCACCGCATGCACCGATTTCCACATCCATGCCGATGGCTTTGCCCGCTATCTGGTCATCGATCACAGCATGGGTCAGCGTCAAGCCGGACGCATGCTGCAGCGGCTGTTCGAAATCGACACCTACCGGATGCTGGCGTTTCTGGCCTTGCCGGTGGCCAAGAGCATCTCGCCCGAGTTGAGCGACGCCGACCGCGAACTGGCCGAGCTGACCACGGCGATGTCGAGCGCGCGACAGGACGATGAACCGGCCTTGCTCGACCGGCTGACCAAACTGGCCGCACGGATCGAGAGCGCGCTGTCGCTGACCGACTACCGCTTTTCGGCCGCGCACGCCTATTACGAGCTGGTGCGGCGCCGGGTTGGCGAGCTGCGCGAGCTGCGCATCCACGGCGTCCAGCCCTTCCACGAATTCGTGGATCGCCGGCTCGGCCCGGCGATGGACACTTGCGAGTCGGTCGCCCGCCGCCAGCGCGTTCTTGCCGCGCGGGTCGCGCGCGCGTCGTCTCTGCTGCGCACGCGGGTCGACATCACCCACGAAAAACAGAATCAGGCGCTGCTCGAGTCGATGGACAAGCGCGCCCAGCTGCAACTGCGGCTGCAGGAAACGGTGGAGGGCCTGTCGGTTGCGGCGATCACCTACTACACCGTCGGCCTGGTCGGCTATGCCGCCAAGGGGTTGAAAACCGTCGGCGTGCACATCGATCCGGAACTGGCGACCGGCATCGCCATCCCGGTCGTCGCGCTGCTGGTCGCACTGGGGCTGCGGCGGATGCGCAAGGCGTTGATGCACGAGGGGTGATCAGTTCACCAATCCGCTACCACCGCACTGGACACTGATCAGCGTGACGTCGGCGTAGTTGAGCCGGATGCCGAGCGTGGTGAGCAGATTGTTGATGATCGGATCAAGTGCGGCGGTAAGTGGGGACAAAATCGTGCCGAGTAGTCCGCCGACAACGCCACCTAGCGCTCCGAGGACACTACTCAGTGTTCCCGTGAGAAACGACGACAAGGTTCCAAGTCCGGCGCCGCCGTAGTAGCTCTTGGGCGGGTCGGTCGGCAGATCGGCATTGCTGCTGATGTGAAAACTCAGACTGCCTGCAGGGCCGCCGAGACAGTTGCTAGCGCCTTGGCAGGCAACGCTGGGTTTGACGCCGATGACGACGTCGGCAGCTCCGCCGCTGGTGCACTGCACCGACTCCAGCCATGCTGTGGCGCTCGCGACTGTCAGCGTCAAGGGTACGTCGATTTGTGGCAGCAGCAGTGGCTTGATACCAAGGACAAGTCCGAGCCGCGTTTGTGCGGTCTGCGCCTGCGTCCGCCAGTTTCCCTGACTATCCTTACCGGGTTGACCGATGGCAAGCACTGGAGGTTCGATCAGCGTCAGCCCGATGTCGGCGGTGATTGTGGCGACGCCCAAGGGAAGGTTGAGCTGTTGACCGAGATCGAGGAAATGATTTTGGTTCGATTGCTGCAGCGCGGTGTTCAGGACATTCAATACGTTGAGTTGTGCGTTCATCGCCGTGGTCTTGTCCGCAAGGCCAAGACTGAGCAAGCCTGGTTGCGATGGCGTGTCGATAAGCTTGAAACTGCCGCCACTGCTGGTGAGGTTGAGCGTTTGCAGGAGCGATGCTGTCGCAGGGTTCTGCGTGTTCAGTGCGCTGATCATCGCCAGTCGCAACTGCTCGTAACTTACCTGCGTGCCCACCAGTTGGTCATAGCTGCCGACGGCAAGTGCCGCCGCCAACTGGCTAACCGAAAGACTGGAATCCGCCAGCGCCTGATAACTGGCTATCGACAACGAGACCGGTTTGCCGAGCAAGTTGGTAAACAGCGAATTCAGCACGCTTTGCTTGTTACTATCGATTTTTGCCAACCCGCTGCCAACTGAAAAGGCCGCGCTGGCACTACTGACTGCGGTAGCCTCGGCGCTGACCAACTGGGTGCCGGGGACGAAAAATAACTTGAATGCCGTATTGCTGACGATAACCTGAGCAGCGTCAACCGGACTGGCCGGGAGAGGTCCGGTCTGACCCGGCTGCCAGTGTCCTACGGTCAGGGCCAGCGTATGGGTCGCGTCCGGCGTGAAACCGTTGCTGCCGGCGCTGGCGAGTGCCGCTGCCTGCGGGCTGCGGAACAGTGATTGCGCTGCTGCCATCGCTGCCATGTCGGCAACTTTCTGCAGCTCGCGTTTTTCAGCGTAGATACGGCCGATGTCGATCGCGCCAAGCGAAACCACGGCCAGCATCAGCAAGCCGACGACGGCGATGATCATGCCGCCGCGTTGCTCGCGCATCAGCGTACTCCACTGGTCTTGACGTCGTTGACGTCTACACCGGGCATTGGTGTTTCGAAGCTTTTCTGATAGCGCTGGTAGGCCTTGACGGCTTCCTCGGATCGCGCCGGCAATGGCGACGCCGATTCGCCGCTGACCTGCAGCGCGAGCCAGGCGCGGGTGGCGTCGCCGATGCGGTATTCGCTTTCGGCGGCGAACGTGCTGGCCGAGGCCAGCAGAAGGAACAGGGGCCAGCGTTTCATGAGGGTCTCCTAGGGCGTGGGACTCAGTGTCTGTGCAAGCTGCAGGCTGTCGCTCGGTTGTTGCCATTGCCGTGCTTCGCCCTGGATGCGCGTTGCGACATCGACGGGAATATCGGGGTCGGCGGAGCCGGTGCTGAGCTGGCGGTAGAGCGCGAGGTTGGCGCGGAAACGCGGCTCGCTGGGGGCCAGCTCGACCGCACGCGACAGCGCCTGGGCTGCGGTATCCCAGTCGCCGCGCATCAGCGCCAGATAACCCAGGTCGTTCCAGATGAAGGGATTGGTCGGTGCATCTCGGCTCGCAGCGTCGAAGTAGCGACGGGCCTGATCCCATTGCTGCCGGCCCGCAAAGATCAGCGCCAGACCATGTTCGGCGGCCGAACGCTGCGGGCCTTGCAGCAATTGTTCGTAGTTGCGCTGCGCGGCGGCGGTATTGCCAGTCGCACGTTCGGCGCGGGCCCGCAGCAGCTGCGTTTGCGCGTCCGCTCCATATTTGCTCTCCAGCGCGTCGAGGTGCGACAGCGCGGCATAGTTCGAATTCTGCTCGAGCAGCGTCGAGACCAGTGCAACGTAGGTGCCGCGGGCATCGGCGCTTTTGCCGGGGGCGGGGGAGGTCGCGAGTTTGGCCTGTTCGTCGAGCATCTGCCGCTGCGCTTGTTGTGGATTCTGGGCGCAGGCGGCAAGTAGAAGGGCGGCGAGCACCAGGGCGGATCGGGTCATCATCGTGCTCCGGCGTGTTGAAGGGTGTTGACCAGCGACAGCATGCCGGGCCCGGCCAGCAGGATGAACAAGGCCGGGAACATGAACAGCACCATGACCCCGGTCATTTTGACGGTCAGTTGGCCGATCAGCGTCTTCAGTTGCATGCGTTGCTGCTCAAGCAGGCGCTCGCCGAATTTGGCCAATGGCTCTTCGGCGGCACCGCCATAGCGCTCCAGCCGGTCCATCAGCTGCGCCAGTGCCGAAAAATCGGGTGATTCGAATAGGGAGGTGAGCGGTTCCAGCGATTCACGCCGATCCCGGCCGCCCTGGTAGCGCTGGTTGGCGAGGGCGATTTCGGGCGCCAGAACCGGCAGTACCAGGCGGAACTCCTCGGCGACGACGAGTAGCGATTGCCCGACGCCCATGCCCGATCCTTGCAGCATGCGCAGCAGGTCGATCAGCAGCAGGAGTTCCTTGCCCGCTGCGGCAACACGCTGACGTACACGGATGCGCAGCAGTCGCTCCGGCAGCAGAATGCCGACGATCGTTGCGGTGACTGCGCCGATCAGTGCGAACTTGTGTTGCATGCCGAACACGGCAACGGCGAGCGCGCCAAGCAGGACCGGGAGGGCTACGCGAAACACAAGGTAGTTGTAGTAATCGGCTTCGTTCCGAAAACCCGCGGCCGATAGCAATTTGCGCGTTGGTTGTGTGTGACGCAGCGCCTGCGGATCTTGCACCAGTCGGCGGGCCAGCCGGCTGAGCCGGGAACGGCGCTCGGTGTGCACCGGTGCGGCGCCGATGGGTAAACGCTGGAACAACTGGCGTTCGGTACGCAGGTCGCGAACCAGTACGAAGCCGGTTAGCGCAGCAGCCAGCACGATGAAGATCCAGGCAAGCAGGAAAATGACGCTGAGCATGTCGGTCTCCTAAACGCGCTTGGCCAGCCGGTAGAGGAAGATGGCACCGAGCACTTGCAGGGCCATGACGATCATCAGCATTCGCTGTCCGGTCGGATCGTGGAACAGCACGCTCATGTAGTCGTGATTCAGCGCGCCCATTGCAACCCCGATGGCCATGGGCGCCAAACCGAGTACCCAGGCCGACAGGCGAACTTCCGACGTCAATGCCAACAGTTCCTCGTGCGCGGCCTGTCGGGCCTGCAACACAGTGGCGATGCGGTTGACGAGTTTCTCCGGCTGTCCGCCGTAGTGCATGGCGACTTTCATGGCGGCCGCCAGCAGGTTGAATTCGGGAATCTTGTACAGCGCGGCCGCTTGCCGTAGTGCCGCGTCAAGCTCGATCCCCGCCGAATGCAGGGCCTGCGCACGTTGCAGCATGGCCGCCAATGGCTGGGGGGTATCGTCCAGTACCTTGCCAAAGGCCAGCGGCAGGCTGTGGCCAACCGAGGCGAGCCGCGCAAGGCCGTCAAGCAGGGCCGGTAATTGCAGGATGGCGCGCTGGCGCTGTTGCGCGGCCCGGTAGGCTTGAAATCCGGCCAGCAGGGCCAGCGTCAACGTCGCCGCGATCAGGCCGGCGGGCCCGGCCAGCAGACGCTGTGCGATCAGGCCGGTCAGCGGTGGCAATAGCAGCCAGAGTCCCCAATAGCGTGGCAGTTCGTCGCGCCGTGCCAATAGCCAGAGTTGCCAGCGTGCCAAAGCATTCCGGTGACTCAGCGATGGGTCATCCGGTGTGGCGTGATGCGCGAGCCGACGCTGCAGCTCGCGCTCGCGGCGCTCAATGATCCACAGGCAGAGGCCGGCGCCGATCAGGCAGAGCACGCCGGTCAGGACGAAGAGGCTAAGCATGGATGCGCTCCCACGCCGCCAGCTTGCCGTTGCTGATGCGGGCATCGGTGCGTTCCCAGCGCGGCGCGGGCGACGCTGAAAACCGGAACAGCTCCTGCATGGCGACCATGTCCTGGTTCATGCCGGTCAGTTCGGTGACGCTGAGCATGCGCCGGCTGCCGTCGGCCAGACGGCCGACCTGGACGATCAGGTCGACGGCGCTGGCGACCTGCCGGCGCAGGCTCAGGTCGCTGCCGGCAAAACCGGCAAAGCCGGCGAGCATTTCCAGCCGATACAGCGCGTCGAGCGCCGAGCTGGCGTGCAAGGTACCCATTGAGCCGTCGTGGCCGGTGCTCATTGCCTGCAGCATTTCCAGTACTTCGGCGCCCCGGACCTCGCCGACCACGATGCGGTCGGGACGCATGCGCAGGCTGTTGCGGACCAGGTCGCGAATGGTGACCTGTCCGGCGCCTTCGTAGCCGCCGGGACGGCTTTCCAGTTTGACGACGTGCGGATGCTGCAGATCAAGCTCGGCGGTGTCTTCGATGGTAATGACACGTTCGCCGCTCGGGATGTAGTTCGACAGCACGTTCAGCATTGACGTCTTGCCGCTGCTGGTGGCTCCGATCACCAGCAGATTGCAGCGCTGGCGAACCGCATAAGCCAGGAAGTCGAGCAACTCGGGCGACAGTGCGCCGACCTCGACCATCCGCTCGCCGGTGTAGAAGCCGCTGTGGAACTTGCGGATCGATACCGCGGCGCCATCGACGGCCAATGGCGGAATGATGGCGTTGAGCCGGCCACCACCGGGCAGGCGGGCGTCGACCATCGGGCTGGATTCGTCGAGCCGGCGACCGAGTGGCGCCAGTAGCCGGCGCAGGAAACCGACCAGATGTTCATTGTCGCGGAACCGAACCGGTTCATTGCTTAGCACGCCGCGGCGGGAGACGACGACAGAGTGCGGTCCGTTGATCAGGATGTCTTCGACCGCCTCGTCGTTCAGCAGATCCTCGATCGGCCCGTAGCCGACCAGTTCCTTGATCAGCGCATCGGCAATGGCGGTCACTTCGCGTTCGTTGATCGCGATCTGGCGACTGGCGATAAACAGGCTGACTTCCTGGCGCACGACCCGAATGAGCCGGTCGCGTGGCCAGTCTGCAAAGCTGCTGCCGAGTTCGGTGATCCGGTCGATCAGGAAGTCGTGCGCCGCGTACTGGATGCGCTCGAACTCGGGGCTGCCAAGAAAGCCGCCAATGGGGGTACTCATGCGGGTTCCGGTTTCACGAAGAGGCGGGATAGCCGCAGGCCCAGCGTTTCGCCGTGCTTCTCGGGGGTGCCCAGACCCAGTTCGGTCAGCAGATGGCTGGCCAGATGATCCAGTTCGCGCCCGAGCTTGCCTTGTGTTGATAGCGGTTTGCCGAAGCTTTGGGCGTCGTTGAGGGCCGCGGCATCGTGAGGCAGGACCGCCGCCAGCGGCAGGCCAAAGCGGTGCGCCAGATGTTCAGCGTTGACGACGCGGTCGCTCGTGTAGCGGTTGACGACGACCCGCCAGTTCGAGGTACCGAAACCGGCGGCTTCGCACTGGCTCAGGTAATCCAGACTGGCCTTGAGGCCGCTGATTCCCTGCTCGCACACCAGCAAGACGGTGTCGGCGCTGCGGACAAGATGCTGCGCGAGCAAGGGGTCAGGACTGAAGCCGAGGTCGACGATGACAACCTTGAAGTAGGAGCGCAGGATGCGGAACAGCCGCAAAGCGTCGGCAGCGCCGATTTCACCGCGCTCCTCCGCTCGAGCGGGCAGCGGTAGCACGGCCAGACCCTGTGTGTGACGCGAGAACGCCGTTTGCAGCATCATCCGGTCGAACCGCGCCAGATTGTGGATGGCGCCGAGCATGTCGAGTTCGGGCTCAAGCCCGAGGTACAGGCTGCAGTCGCGCACCGGCGAGCCGCAATCGAGCAGCAAGACCTCGCCATCACCGAGCTTGGCCTTGACGCGCAGGGCCAGCTCGGTCGCCACGCTACTGGTCCCCATGCCCTGACGTGCACCGACGAGGGCGATCATCGGGCAGCCGTTCTGCTGTGGCTGGCCGTCGTCGTGCTGGCACAGTGTGTCGTAGACAATGCTGCTGGCCAGCGCGAGGTTGCCGATGTCGATGAACTCCTCGACGCCGGCCTTGAGCGCGGCATGCATCGCGGCCTCGGTCGGCGTGCCGACACCGATCAGCGCCAGCGCCGGGTAGAACTCGGCCAGTTGCTTGGCGACATCGTGCGCTTGCGTGCTGTTTTCATCGAACACCAGCAATACCGCGTCGGGACCGAGCAGACTGACTTCGCGGATCAGGTCGCCGACGTCGCCATGCCGTGACAGCACGACGCCGAGCGCCACCAGGGCGCGGTCGAGCCGGTCGGCCAGTAGCGTGTCGTTGGAGTAGAGCAAGAAGGTGTGCGCGCCATTGCCGATCGGCGAGCCAAGCGGTGACTGTGCCATGTTCATTGTGAGAACCCCGTGAGCTGACGATCCTTGCCGAGGCCGACCAGCCAGAGCTTCCAGATCGAGGTGTTGATGCCGCTGTTATCGCCGGGGAGCGGTGGCTTGTTCGCATCGCGGGCAATCGGCGATACCAGATGTGGTGTGACGACGATCAGTAGTTCGCGATCTTCGCGCTCGTCCTCGAGGCGTTTGAAGAATGCACCGAGAATCGGGATGTCGCCGAGGCCGGGCACCTTGTCGACGTTCTTGCGCAGATTGCGCGACACCAGGCCGCCGATGACGAAGCTCTCGCCGTCGCCGAGTTCGACCGTGGTGTCGGCCCGTCGCGTCACGACCGACGGCACTGCGGTGCCGTTGAGCAAGATCGCGCGCGAGTAATCAAGTTCGCTGGCTTCGGGCGCGACCTTAAGCGCAATCCGCTGCTTGTTGATCACCGTCGGCGAGAAGGCCAGACCGATACCGAACTTCTTCCACTCGATCGACACGGTGCCGAGTGTCTGTGCGACCGGGATCGGCAATTCGCCGCCGGCCAGGAAGGTTGCGGTTTGGCCGGAGAGCGCAACGAGACTGGGTTCGGCCAAGACCTGCACATAGCCGTTTGATTCGAGCAGGCTCAATGCACCGGAGATGTCCCAGTTACCGGTCACCTTGCGGGCGATCAGGTTGAACGCCGACGAGATCGGCGTGCTGCTGTCGAAGTTCAGCAGATCGCCGTTGGCTGTGACCTTGTTGAGTGAGCCCGGCGTGAACGAGCCGAACGAGAAGCCGGAACTCGTTTTCAGTACGCTGAGGTTGAGGCCGACCGCCGCAAGGGTGTGGCGCGAGAACTCAACCACGCGGATGTCGACCTGCACTGCGCCGCCGGAAGGCAGCACCGTCCGGTCGTCGACGCCCTTGCCGAGTCCGCCGACGAATTGGCTGTGTCGGGCGACGTCGTCGATTTCGCCGTCTAGCGTTTGCCGAGCACCTTCGCTATGCCAGTTGATGCCGGGGCTGGCGTCGGTCGGCGCGCGTGCGGCAACCTTGACGGTAATGCGCTGCGGCTGAGACTGGCCTTGTTGCCAGAGCAGAATCGTCGTTTCGCCCGGCTTGCGGCCTTCAACCAGCAGACTGTCCCTTTGCTTCGGGGTTTGAACGTCGGCGATCGACGGGTCCGCGACCGCGACGCGCTGCAGTTTCTGAATGGGCACCACCTGCATATCACCCACGTGAATGCGCAAGGTACCGCCGCTGCTCTCGGCCTGCGCAACCGCAGCGACCAGGCTCAGGCCGGCGCAGGCGAGCATCAGTCCTTTATTGTTGTCCCTTACCACGGATCACCTCCACGCCGGATTCGTTGTTGGCTGGCTGTTGCGTCGCTTTGACCGGTGCAATTCGCTCGGCGGTGGCAACTTGTCGAACCGGCGGTGGCGCGACCGTGCGCAGCGGCACGGCACCGGCAGGCGTGCCGGCCAGCTCGGACACGGTGCGAATGGCAACGTCGTCGGTATTCGCCCCAGGGGCGCGCAGGACAAGCGTCAGCTGGCCGTGCTGCTGTCCTAGAATCAGATCGCCGACGGCCGTCGCCGGAATGGCCAGCACTGCGGAGCGCGCCTTATCGTTCTGGCCGCCATCATTGCTGCCCGGTAGAGCTGGGTCGCTTTTGGCACCGACCGCCTTGGGGCCGAATGCCAGAACGCGAATGTCGGTCAGCAGACGGTTGGCTTCGCTGTGCAGTACCTCCTGATCGTCCCGGCGCAGCGCAAGGTAGACGTCGACCCGATCACCCGGTTGCAAGCGGTTGCCGACGGCTTTTACTTCGTCGACGGCTAGGGCGAGCGCTCGCTCGTCGGGCGCCAGCATCTCGGCAAAACCGGGGACCGAAAAATCGCTTTCGGTGAGCACCGCGCCGGCACTGATGCTGCGTGCCGGTAGTCGCCCGGCCACGGCCTCCGCGGTCGTCAATGCGCCGGGGATGGCGACGGTTTGCTGGGTCGCGCGGACCTGTTCCACGGAAACAGGCTGGCCCGGCGTCAGATTGACGCTGGCCTGGACAACGGTATACAGCGGCGCCTGGCTGGCCAGTGGCTTGTGGGCCGACGACCAACGGGCGCCGAGTGCAAAGCCCATCAGTGCCAGACCGATTGCGCCAAGGCCGTAGGCGGTGCGTTTGAGTCGGGTCGACATATGCGCACTCCCTTTTAGTTGAGAACAAGCTGATCAAGCTGGACCGCGGCCTGACTACTGATCGTTGTCGGGTAGGGCAAACCCAGCATCGACGGCAAAATGGGCTGTGCGGCGTAGGGGTAGTTCACGACAATGGCGAGGCAAGTGAGATTGCTCGGGCAGGTGCCACTTGCTGTCTGGATATGGATGTCGAGGAAGGATTGTCGCGTGGTTGGCCAACCGCTGACGGCCTGCTGGACAGCGGCGGTGATGGCTGCGTTACGCGCAGTGGCATCGACGGCGTAGCGCATTGCGGCACGCCCACCCTCGGCTGCTGCCAGCGTCAGTTGCTGTTGCAATACGAACAACAACGAGTACGCGACCATGCCGTAGAGCAGCAGTAGCAGTAGTGGCAGCGTCAGCGCAAACTCAAGCGCAGCGGCACCTTGATGGGATCTCGAAGCGGGTATTGGCATGGTGTGTTCCCTGCCTATTTGGATGCGGTGCTCGGTGTGTCATTGACGTTGAATGGGTCAAACGCAGGAAGACGGTGTCGTCAGACAGGTGCCGATTTTCGAAAACAAGCCGGAAATATTCGTGCCGAGCGCCGCCGCAGCTACAGCAATTACGATGGCGATCAATGCAGCAATCAACGCGTACTCGATTGCTGTAGCTCCACGTTGACGACTAAGGCGTTGTGCAATCATTTACGTTTCTCCCGTTTGACCTGATTTGCCTAGGAGGGTGGCCTTTGAGGCGAGGCAAATCTGGTCACCCTCGATTGCAAACGTAGGGTTACGTGCATGAGGCAGGCGTTGTGATGCAAGTGCCGATCTTGGTGAAGATACCTTTTAGATTGGTGCCAAGCGCTGCTGCGGCTACAGCGATGACAATCGCAATCAGGGCCGCGATGAGTGCGTACTCGATTGCGGTGGCGCCTTGTTGCCGGCGGGGGCGTGAGATCGAGATATTCATGACATTCCTCCTTGCCAAATCTGGCTACATCCCTGACCGGATTGTTCCTGCATCGGTCAGGTTCAGTTGCAGCTTAGGAAGGAGCGCCGGTGCAATCCGGGCTTGCTGACGAACGGCGTACGCATGTATCGCAATAATTTATTTTTTGCTGCCGTTTTTTGTAATTTTTAGTGCGTCGGCAGCGTGGCGACGCAGTTCGGCTTAGTTGAGCGGGGCTGCATAGCGGACAGTCAGTCCGTCGAGTTCGGCCGAGATTTGACGCGTTTCCAGATGGACGGCGCGGGCGATCGCCTGATGGAAGCCCGGGTGGCGCAGCCAATGCGCCGAGCGCGTCAGTACCGGCGCAAAACCGCGGGCGAGCTTGTGTTCGCCCTGGGCGCCGCCTTCAAACACCGGCAGTGAATGTTCGAGCGCATATTCGATGCCCTGGTAGTAGCACAGCTCGAAGTGCAAAGCCGGCACGAAACCGGCTTCATCCCATTGCGCGCCCCAGTAGCGGCCGTAGAGGCGGTCACCGTCGACCAAATCGAGCGCTGCGGCGATGGGCTTGCCATCGCGATAGGCGAGGATCAGCAGGCAGGCATCGGGCAGTGATCGCCAGAGCCGCAGGAAGAAGTCGAGGGTCAGGTAGGGACTGCTGCGGTGTTCGTCGTAGGTATTGGCATAACAGGCGGCGAAAAAACGCCAATCTGTTTCGGTGATCGCCGCGCCGTGTTTGCGGACGATTTCGACACCGGCGTCGGCGACCTTGCGTCGCTCCTGGCGGATTTTCTTGCGCTTGGTCGCCTTGAGTGCGTCGAGAAAGTCGTCGAAATCGCGCCAGCCTTGCTGCCGCTGCCAGTGGAACTGGATCTGGCTGCGCAGGAAAAAACCGGCAGCTTCGAGCGCCGTGGCGTCGGCTTCACCGTGAAACAGCACATGGACCGAGCCGGCATCGAGCGATTCGGCGGCGGCCCGCAAGCCGTGTGCCAGTTGCAGACGTTGCGCGTCGTTCGATGCCAGCAGTCTTGATCCGGGGACCGGGGTGAACGGCACGGCGGCGACGAGCTTCGGGTAGTAGTCGACGCCGTGCTGCTCGTACGCGCGTGCCCATGACCAATCGAATACATACTCGCCGAACGAATGCCCCTTCAGATAGAGCGGGACTGCTGCGGCGAGATCGTCCAGCGTCAGGTGACACGGTTGCCAGCCGGTTCGGGCACTGACGCAGCCGCTGTGTTCGAGCGCGTCGAGGAAGGCGAGCTGCAGCACCGTCTGGCTGCCGGCCAGCGCGTTCCAGCGTGCGGCGTCGAGCGCGGCGATACGAGAATGAAGCTGGATGTTCATGAGCAGGTCCAAAGGCGTTGTGGCTAGGGTAAAGCCCGAGCGACAGCGGCGGCAAGGCAGCGTAGAACGGGCCGGTTGACCCGCGAGGTGGGAGCCGCGCTATGAAAAAACAACTACAAGTCGGGCTGATCGGCTACGGCAATGCCGGCAAGACTTTTCACGCACCGCTGATTGCTGCGACACCGGGCCTGAAGCTGGCGACGATCGCATCGAGCCGGCCGCTGGCGGTCAGCGCCGATTGGCCCGATGTCGAGGTCGAACCCGACGCCGAAGCGCTGATCGCCCGGCGCGACCTCGATCTGGTGGTGATCGCGACGCCGAATGACAGCCACGCATCGCTGGCGCGCGCGGCCTTGCTGGCCGGTCGCAATGTCGTCGTCGACAAGCCGTTCACGCTGACGGTTGCCGAGGCCGAGTCGCTGGCGGCGCTTGCCGCGCAAACCGGGCGACTGCTGTCGGTCTTCCACAACAGTCGCTGGCATGCCGACTTCATCGCCATTCGCAGTGCGATCGCGGCGGGCCGGATCGGCGCGGTCAAACAGTTCGAAAGCCGGGTCGACCGTTTCCGGCCGGTGGTCCAGCAACGCTGGCGCGAGTCGGCGCAGCCCGGTTCCGGGCTGTGGTATGACTTCGGTCCGCACCTCGTCGATCAGGCGCTGCAACTCTTTGGCGTGCCGCAGACCGTCTGGGCCGATCTGGCGCAGCGGCGCGACGGTGCGCTCGCCGACGATGATGTCCACGTCGTGCTTGGCTATCGGGACCTACGCGTCGTGCTCGGGGTCAGCAACCTTGTGGTGGGCGGCGGTCACCGCTTTCTCGTCCATGGCACCGGTGGCAGCCTGGTCGTCGACGGCGCCGACAGCCAGGCCGAGCAACTCAAGGCCGGCATGCGGCCGGGCCACCCGGCGTGGGCCTTCGATGCGCGGCAGATGGCCTTGTTTACCGAGTTTGACGGCGAGACCCGCAAGCAGCACATCGATCTGCCGCGCGGCGAATACACCGCCTATTACGCCGGCATTCGCGATGCCTTGCTTGGCACCGGCCCGAATCCGGTGATGCCGTCCGACGCCGTGGCGGTGATGCGGGTGATCGAGGCCGGTATCGCCAGCAGCCGGACCGGCCGGCGTATCGATCTTTGACCCTGTGCCCGGGCTGTTGCTCCGGGGCGTCCATTGCTCGGGCCCGCATTGATCGAAAGCGGCGCCAGCACGGCCATCCCTCTCGTGCGGTGCTGGCGATCGATCCTTGGCTGAGGCGCGGTTTACGGGGCCAGCGCACCGTGGGCGTTGGCGACCAGCTCGCGAACCAGCGTGGCGTCGGTGTCGACGATCGCGTATTCGTCCTGGCCCGGAGCGCCCATCTTGACCACGGCGTTGCGGTAGCGCATCGCGCTGTCGCGTGGCGCCCGCCCCGAACTGTGGTACTCGCGGCAACCGGTCGATCGCACCAGTTCGGCGATGTTGTGGCCGCGCACGCCGGCGCCGGGCATCACGATCAGCCGGTCGCCGGCGATCTCGTTCAGTTGCTTGAGCATTGCCACGCCTTCGAGCGCACTCGGTGCCTGGCCGCTGGTGAGCAAGCGGTTGCAACCGGTGGCGATCACGTCTTCCAGCGCCTTGAGCGGATCGCGGGCTACGTCGAAAGCGCGATGGAAGCTGACCTGCATCGGCGCGGCCAGTTCGACCAGCTCCTTGGTCCGGGCGACATCGATGTCACCGTCGGCGGTCAGCAGGCCGATGACGACGCCGTCGGCACCGATCTTCTTGCAGGCGAGGATGTCGCGCTTCATCACCTCGAATTCGACCTCGTCATAGAGGAAGTCGCCGCCGCGTGGGCGAATGATGACGTTGAGCGTGATCCACAAGCGGTCGCGCGCGACGGCGATGGCGCCGTGCGACGGCGTCGTACCGCCTTCGAGCAGGTTGTCGCAGAATTCGACGCGTGCGGCGCCGCCTTCCTGTGCGGCCAGACACGAATAAACCGAACCGGCGCAGATTTCCAGCTGGATTTGATCGGGTGCGGACATGGGCTTCCTCCGTGGGCAATGAAGGCGATGTTAGCGCCGCCGGCCGCTGAGCCCAAACAAAAAGCCGCGCAATGGCGCGGCTTTTTTCACGGTGAAGGCTTGGGGCGATCTCAGGCCGCGCGGCCTTCGCGCACCATGCCGCCGTTGAGCACGGCAAACACCGCGCGCTGACGTTCGTTCAGCTCGGACAACTGCTGCGTCAACTGGCGGTCGATGTCCTCAAGCTCTTCGATCCGGCCTTCGAGCGTATCGGTCGCCTTGTGGATGCGCTTGATGCTTTCGAGCCGGCGGCGCAGTTGCAGCTGGTGTTCCTTCACCTGGGTTTCCATCGGCGCCATCACCGCTTTCAGCCAGTGTTCGACGTCGCGGTTGGCAACCTCGAACACATAGACGACACGGCTGGCGACGGTTTCGAAGAACTTGTGCGTCAGGCGGCCCTGGCTCGTCGTCAGCAGCCGGCCGACAGTGTTGAAGTGCTCGCGGAACGACTTCTCGAGCCGTGCCAGTTCCTTGTGATATTTCAGCGTCGAGAACGGCGGCGGCGTCACCTGGCCAAGACCGTGCTCGTCGCTGAACTTCTTGTACATCGCCGCCATCATCGCCTGCACCTCGGCGACCTGTTCGGCAGCGCGGCTGATGTTGTCGTTCACGTCCTTGAAGAAGCGGTCCATGATCGCGCGCAGCCCGGTTTCACCGAACGAGAACAGGCTGCGTTCCATCTCGGCGCGGATGCCGGCGATCTGCGCCTTCAGCGCGTCCATGCCCAGCAGCGTCAGCAGCTGGTTCTGCTGTTGCGAGAAGATCGAACGCAAGGCCTGGAAGCGCACCAGCCCCTGTTCGAATTCCTTCTTGTCGGCCTGCACCTTGTCCATCATCTGCGCGACGACATCTTGGTTCTTGCCACGCAGGCCGGTCAGCTCGAACAGCTGCTCGGTGACGCCGTCACGCCGCGCCGACAGAATGCCGCGCGTCGCCATCACGATGTCCTCGACCTCGGTCACCGTCGCATCACGGACGATGTCGAGCTTGGCCGGCAGCAACTCTTCCGACAGCGCGGTTTCCAGCGCGGTCAGGCGCGAACGCTCGAGCAGTGCGGCGTTGTCCTGCACCTTGGCGACCAGCGCTTTCTGCGCCGACACCGGGTAGACCTGCCGCGTCGAGATGCCGAGCAGCTGCGCGGTGGTGTCGACCTGGCGGACGATTTCGGCTTCGGTTTCGGCCGGCGATTTCAGTTCGTCCCACAGCGTATCGATCTTGTTGAGCACGACCAGCCGGCCGCGACCGCTGCCCTGCGACTTGCCGATGTGGTTGCGCCAGACGTCGATGTCGCTCTTGGTGACGCCGGTCTCGGCGGCCAGGATGAACAGGATGGCGTGTGCGTTCGGCAGCAGGTTCAGCGTCAGCTCGGGTTCGGTACCGATCGCGTTCAGCCCCGGCGTGTCGAGGATCACCAGTCCCTGTTCGAGCAGCGGATGCGGGAAATTGATGATCGCGTGGCGCCAGCACGGAATCTCGATCGTGCCGTCGTTGCCGACGACGAGCTGCTGATCGATGTCGCCAGCGTCGTAGAGACCGAATTTCTGCGCTTCATCGAGCCGTGCCCGGCGGGTTTCGCCGACGCGGCGAAACGCGGCGAGCAACTGGTCGGGGTTGTCGATGTCGAGCGGAATCGTCGTCCATTCTTCCGGGTAGCGACGGTATTCGCTGGTGGTGACGTTCTGCGCGCGCGTCTCGATCGGCAGCAGCTTGATCGACGGGGCCTCGCTGCCGTCGTAGAGCAACTCGGTCGGACACATCGTCGTCCGGCCGGCGCTGGAAGGCAGCACGCGCTTGCCGTAGTGGGCGAAGAAGATCGCGTTGATCAGCTCGGACTTGCCGCGCGAGAACTCGGCGACGAAGGCGATTTTGAGTTTGTCGTCGCGCAGCTTGGACTGCAGCGCGTTGATGCGCAGCTGGGTCTGCGCGTCGTCGAGGTCCTGTTCGGACAGCCAGCGCGACAGTTGCGACACCGACTGGGTCAGCGTGGCGCGCCACTGGCTATAGGCCTGGAAGTCGCCGACGAGGCGATCGCCTGCGTCGGCCGGATCGTTGACTGCGACTTCGTCGCGATGCAGGTAATCGGTGCTCATCGGGCGCACGGCCTCATATTGTAAATATTGCCGCTGTTATCACCCGCCCGCGCGACGCTTGTCAACGCTGGCAGTGGGGGCAGTAGTAGCTTGTCCGCTGGCCGATACGAATTTGCCGGATGAGCGTGCTGCAAACGCGGCACGGTGTGTCATTCCGGCCATAGACGAAGGCGTTGAGCTGGAAGTAACCGGGCTTGCCTTCGGAGTCGACGAAGTCGCGCAAGGTGCTGCCGCCGGCGGCGATCGCCTCGGCCAGCGTGGCCTTGATCGCGTCGGCGAGCTTGGCTGTTTCGGCCGGGGTCAGCGACGCGGCCGGCCGCTCCGGATGCACGCCGGCGCGGAACAGCGATTCCGAGGCGTAGATATTGCCGACGCCAACGACGACATGGTTGTCCATGATCACCAGCTTCACCGCACGACGCGTGCGCGCGAGCGCTGCGGCGAGGTGGGCAGCGTCGAAGGCGTCGGACAGCGGCTCGGGGCCGAGCGCGGCGATCAGCGGATGCGTGCTGCCGTCGCCGTCGGCCCACAGCAGCGCGCCGAAGCGGCGCGGATCGCGATAACGCAACCGTGTCCCCGAGGTGAGCACCAGATCGAAGTGGTCGTGTTTTTCGGGCGGATAGGCTTCGGTCAGCACCCGCAGGCTGCCGCTCATGCCAAGGTGAATGATGGCCGTGCCAGTGTCGAAACCGATCAGCAGATACTTGGCGCGGCGCCGGAGCGAGCGGATCGGCTGGCCGGCTATCCGTTCCGGCAACTCGGGCGGAATCGGCCAGCGCAGCCTGGCTTCACGGACGATCAGTTCGCGTACGACGGCGTCGTCGAGATAGGGGGCAACGCCGCGGCGTGTGGTTTCGACTTCGGGCAGCTCGGGCATGGTCTTTACTGGTAAGGCGTGCCGGCATTTGGACGCCGTGACGCCGATTCATTAAGATCAGTCTGTCTAACATAAAACAGGCCAAATCGTCGCTATGACTAAATCGCCCGCCGTTCGTACCACGCGTTTGCTGTCGGCGTTGCTGCTGGCGTTCGGGCTGTCGGCCTGCGCGTCGATGGGCACACCGGGCGCCGTCGGCAACGCCAGTGAACCCGCCGCGGAAGCGCCGGGGCTCGACGACGATGCGATTCCCGACGACAAGCTGCCCAAGATACCGCTGAGCAGCGAATTGATGTTGCGCTTCCTCGTCGGCGACATCGCGCTACAGCGCGATCGGCCGCAACTGGCGGCGCAAACCTGGCACGATCTGGCGCAACGGACCAATGACCCGCGCGTTGCACGTCGCGCGACCGAGATCGCCATCGGTAGCGGCCAGCTGACGATTGCCCGCGACGACGCGCAGCGCTGGATCGACGCCGTGCCCGATTCGGTTGCCGCGCGACAGGTGATGCTCAGCCTGCTGATCCGCGCCAACCGGCTCGACGAAGCCAAGCCGCACATTCAGGCGCTGCTGGCCGCGCAGCCCGAGGAAATCGCACCGTTCTTCCTGCAGATGCACATGCTCTGGGACAAGAACACCGATCGCGAAGCGGCGCTCAAGCTCACCGAAGAGCTGACCACGCCGTATCCGAAGCTGGCCGAGGCACGCTTTGCCCGTGCCGTCGCGCTGGCCAACGTCGGCCGTATCGACGACGCCTTGAAAGAGCTCGATGAGGCCAACCGGCTCAAGGCCAACTGGGAGCCGGCGATCCTGTATCGCGCCCAGTTGATGGGCAAGTCGGCAACGCCGCAGGCGCGGATCGACTACCTGAATTCGGCCGAACGTGCCTTGCCGAAATCGATGGCGCTGCGCTCGGCGCTGGCGCGCGAATACGTCGAGGCGGGGCGTTTCGATGCGGCGCTCGGTGTCTACAACGAAATGCTCGCACTGCAGCCGAACAACCTCGAGGCGCTGACCGGTAGCGGTCTGGTCGCGCTACAGACGCACGATCTCGACACGGCGGAAAAGCGGCTGACGCGCGCGACCGAGCTGGCACCGCAGCAGACCGGCAACCTCCGCTACTACCTTGGCCAGATCGCCGAGGAAGGCTATCGCTTTGCCGATGCGCGGGACTGGTATGAAGCCGTCGACGGCGAGTTCAAACCGTCGGCCGACAAGCGCCTCGTCCGAGTGCTGGCGCGACTGGGCGACATCGACGGCGCGCAGGCGCAGGTCAAGGCGATCCCGGCACCGAACGACGAAGCGAAAATCGAGAAGATCCAGCTCGAAGCATCGATCTGGCGCGAGGTGAAGCAATACCGCAAGGGCTACGACTTGCTGAGCGAAGGCCTCAAGCGCTACCCGGCGAGCACCGACCTGCTGTACGACCGCTCGCTGTTCTCGGACCTGATGGGCAATCAGGCCGAGGCCGAGGCCGAATTGCGCCGTTATCTGGCACTCGAACCCGATAGCGCCATCGGCATGAATGCGCTCGGATATACGCTGGCCAACCGGGCGGCCCCGGGCGACAAGGCCAAACTGGTCGAATCGCAGAAGCTGCTCGACGCAGCGTTGGCCAAGGAGCCCGGCAACCCGACCGTGCTCGACAGCTTGGGCTGGCTGCGCTATCGCCAAGGCCGGCTGAATGATGCCAAGACCCTGCTCGAGAAGGCCTACGCCCGGATGCCCGATCCGGAGATCGGTGCCCACTTGGCCGAAGTGCTCTGGCAGCTTGGCGACAAGGCCGAGGCGCGCAAGATTTTCGATACGGCGGCCAAAGTTGATCCGGACAATGAGATCGTCCGCGAGGCGGTGCAGCGGCTGGGCGTGAAGTGATGCGTCGTCGTTGTGGCCTTGCGCTGCTGGCCGGCGCCTTGCTGGCCGGCTGCGCCAGCTTGCCGCCGCCGGCCGCCGGCGATCTGGTGGCCTTGGGCCGGGTCAGCATCAAGCGGCCTCAGGGTAGCGACTACGCCAATTTCATCTGGACCTGGCATGCCGCCGAGAGCCGGCTGGCGCTGAATAATCCGCTGGGCCAGACACTAGCCGAGCTGACGATGACGCCGACCGGCGCACGCTATCGCGATGCCGACGGCCGGGTGCTGAGTGCCGCCGACGCCGATGCCCTGTTGCAGGATGGACTGGGCTGGTCGGTGCCGGTTAACGGTCTGGTGCATTGGCTCAAGGGCGAGGCCGATCCGGGCAGCCCGGCGACGGTGCGCGATGCCGATGGCAAACGCACGATTCTCCAGGCGGGTTGGCAGATCGAATTGTCCGAATGGTTGCCCCGTACCGACGGCCAGCGCCTGCCGCGCCGGCTGCACCTGACCCGTCCCGATCTTGACCTGCGCATCGCGATTTCCGAATGGCAACCCTGAACGATTTTCCGCCGGATGCGGCGGGCTGGCGCGCGTTTCCTGCGCCGGCCAAACTCAACCTGTTTTTGCACATCGTCGGTCGCCGTGACGATGGCTACCATCTGCTGCAGTCGGTATTCCAGCTGATCGATCTGGCCGACAGCATCCGCTTGCGCTGGCGCGACGACGGCGACATCGTCCGCGTCGATCCGCTGCCCGGCGTCCCCGCCGAAAGCGATCTGACCGTACGCGCCGCGCGCTTGCTGCAGCGGGAAACCGGTTGCCGCTTTGGCGTCGATATCGCCGTCGACAAGCGTCTGCCCATGGGCGGTGGCGTCGGCGGCGGCAGCTCGGATGCGGCGACGGTGTTGCTGGCGCTGAACCGGCTATGGCGGCTCGACCTGAGCCGAGAGCGCTTGATGCAGCTTGGGGCATCGCTCGGTGCCGATGTGCCGTTCTTCATTTTCGGCGAAACCGCTTTTGTCGAGGGCATCGGCGAAAGAATGACCGCGGTTCCAAGCGCTGCCGGCTATTTCGTCGTGCTGCATCCGCCGGTGCACGTGCCGACGCCGGAAATTTTTCGTGACCCCTGCTTGACACGGGATACACCGTCACTTAATATGCGCGACCTCAACACAGCAACTACCCGCAACGATTTGCAGGCAGTGGCTGTCAGGAAGCATCCTGTGGTCGGGCAATACATCGCCTGGCTGGGCCGGTTTTCACCGGCAAGGATGACCGGTTCCGGAAGCTGTGTGTTTGCACATTTCGCTTCACAAGCCGGCGCAGATACAGTAGTATCGCAGCTTCCTCGGGACATGACCGGATGGGTTGCGAAAGCAGCAGATCGGCATCCGTTGAAAGAATTTGCCGGGTGATCGGCAAGTGCCGCTAGGGGAGTCGCCAAGTTGGTTAAGGCATCGGATTTTGATTCCGACATGCGAAGGTTCGAATCCTTCTTCCCCTGCCAAATTCGAAAAGAAAAGCGTGTAACCCGGGTTACACGCTTTTCGTTTTTCTAGGGTTTGAAAATGGCTTACGACAGCCTCATGGTCTTTACCGGCAACGCTAACCCCAAGCTTGCCGATCGTGTTGTCAATCATCTCGACATCTCGCTAGGCCGGGCAACCGTCGGCCGTTTCTCCGATGGCGAAGTCACCGTCGAGCTGCTTGAAAACGTTCGCGGCCGCGACGTCTTCGTTCTGCAGTCGACCTGTGTGCCGACCAACGACAACCTGATGGAAATGATCCTGATCGTCGACGCGCTCAAGCGCGCATCGGCCGGCCGGATCACCGCCGCGATCCCGTATTTCGGCTACGCCCGCCAGGACCGCCGCCCGCGCTCGGCGCGTGTGCCGATCTCGGCCAAGGTCGTCGCCAATATGTTGCAAGCCGCCGGTGTCGACCGCCTGCTGACCGTCGACGTACACGCCGACCAGATCCAGGGCTTCTTCGACATCCCGGTCGACAACATCTACTCGACGCCGGTGCTGTTCGCCGACATCCGCGCGCAGAACTACGAGAACCTGATGGTCGTGTCGCCGGACGTTGGCGGCGTGCTGCGTGCCCGCGCGATGGCCAAGCAGCTCGGCACCGACATGGCGATCATCGACAAGCGTCGCCCGAAGGCCAACGTCGCCGAAGTGATGCACATCATCGGCGACGTCAAGGACCGGACCTGCCTGATCGTCGACGATATGATCGATACCGCCAACACCCTGTGCAAGGCCGCCGCCGCGCTGAAAGCGCATGGCGCCAAGCGCGTGCTGGCGTACGCGACGCACCCGGTGTTCTCCGGTGCCGCGGTCGAGCGCATCCTGCAGTCGGATCTCGACGAAGTCGTCGTCACCGACACGATTCCGCTTTCGGACACCGCCGAACTGTCGGGCCGCATCCGCTGCGTCTCGATCGCCGGCCTCTTGGCCGAGACGATGCGCCGCATCAACAACGAAGAGTCGGTGTCGTCGCTGTTCGTTGACTAATTCAGGGGGAATCATCCCCCGGAATCGACAGCCTTCCTGGTCGCGGGAGGCTGTTGCTTTTAATGCTATGGAGCAAACCATGACTTACGAAATTCAAGCTGCAGCCCGTGCTGCACAGGGTACCGGTGCGAGCCGCCGCCTGCGCAAGACTGGCAAACTGCCGGGTATCGTTTACGGCGGCAGCGCTGCACCGCTGGCGATCGAACTCGATCACAACAGCATGTACTACACCCTGCAGGAAGAGGCTTTCCACACCGCGCTGATCAAGCTCTCGGTGGAAGGCAAGACCGAACAGGTGCTGCTGCGCTCGGTGAACTACCACCCGTTCAAGCAGCAAGTGCTGCACGTGGACTTCCAGCGCGTTGAAGCCGGTTCCACCATTGAAGTGCGCGTGCCGCTGCACTTCGTCGGTGCCGACACCTGCGAAGGCGTGAAGCTGCAAGGCGGTTCGATCCGTTACATCCTGAACGATGTGAAGGTTCGCTGCCTCGCCGACAAGATCCCGGAATTCCTCGATGTGGATCTGTCGAAGATGGCCGTTGGCAAGACCATCGCCCACTTGGCCGACATCGTGCTGCCGGAAGGCGTGACGCTGCTGGCTCTGGCTCGCGGCGAAGACCTCGCTGTTGCCAGCCTGAACGGTGCCAAGGCCGGTTAATCCAGCCCGCTCCGATCGAAACCCGCCGTGGCGCAAGCCCGGCGGGTTTTTTGTTGGTCTGCCGGCGCGGCGTGCTTGATTCGTTGATCATCTGGTCTTGCGCTACGATGACGTCATCATTGCCGATTGATCGGGGCTTTTATGTATTCGAACGAAAAACCCGAAGACCAGGACGTTCATCGCAAACACGTTCCCAGCCCGCTTGAACTGCTTGCCAGCCTGCCGGTCATCCCGCCGCGATACCGCACCAAGGTACGCGCGGTGTGCTTGCTGCTCGGTCTGCTATTCCTGCTCTACTGGATGGCGCCGCGCTGGGGCGTTTCACCGTTCCATTCACGTCAGGACGGTCTCGATTATTTGCCGCACTTTACCGATGTCCAGGCGCCGCGTTTTCAGTCGACCGCGCCAAAGCGGACGCCGGATGCCGTGGTCACCGTGGGCTGGCCGGGCTGGCAGCTGGAGCAATATGTCAGGCGGGATGGTGAGGCCAGCAGCTGGCTGGTGCTGCGTAATGCCGACGGCAGCGTGCGTTGGCAGCGGGTGGCCGACAATGACAACTGGCTCGGTGATTTCCGGCTCAAGCCCGATTCGGCGCACTGGGCGTGGTTCGGTGGCTGGGTGGTTGAATTGCAATCGCCGCAGGTCGATGCGGCGCACTTGTATCTGACGCCGGACGGCTCGCCCAGATTGATCCGCCAGTGGCCGAACGCGCAAGCCAGGGCCAGGCTCAAGGCACTGGGCGCCTAGGCGGCGACTCGCGTTATCATGGTGGCCTTGCCTGCCGCGGGCGGGCCATTTGTACTGTTAGCGATGTCTCCAATCAAACTGATCGTCGGTCTGGGCAATCCCGGTGCCGACTATGCGGCCACCCGCCACAATGCCGGCTTCTGGTGGGTCGACCAGCTGGCACGCGATGCCGGCATTTCCTTGCGTCACGACGCAAAATTCCACGGTCTTGCCGGCCGCGCCCGCTTCGACGGCCGCGAGGTGTGGCTGCTCGAACCGCAGACCTATATGAACAAGAGCGGGCTGTCGGTCGTCGCGCTGGCGCAGTTCTACAAGATCCTGCCGAACGAAATCCTCGTCGTTCACGACGAACTCGATCTGCCTGCGGGGCAGGTCAAGCTCAAGCAGGGCGGCGGGCACGGTGGCCACAACGGGCTGCGCGACATCCAGACGCATCTGTCGACGCCGGCCTTCTGGCGATTGCGCGTCGGTGTCGGCCACCCGGGCAACCGCAACGAGGTCGTCAACTTTGTGCTCAAGCCGCCGCGCAAGGAAGAGCAGGACGCGATCGACGATGCGCTGACCCGCGCGCACCACGTGCTGCCGATGCTGCTGGCCGGCGAGACCGGTGCGGCGATGCAGAAGCTGCATACCGACGACAGCAAGACCCGGCCGCACAAGCCGCTTCCGGAGGGCTGAGATGCAGACAATCCTGGTGGCCAACCCGAAGGGCGGCAGCGGCAAGACAACGGTGGCTATCCAGCTGGCCAGCTGGTTTGCCTGGCAGCGGCGCCCGGTCGTGCTGGCCGATCTGGATCGCCAGCATTCGGCCTTGCGCTGGCTGCAGCAGCGGCCCGAGACCTTCCCGCCGATTCGCGGCCGCGAGGAAATCGTCGACCGCCTGCCGGCCGACGCGGTACAGGTGCTCGACAGCCCGGCCGGGCTGCACGGCAAATTGTTCGATGCGGCTTTGCAAGCCGCCGACCGCATCGTCGTGCCGATGCAGCCGGCCGCATTCGATCGCTGGGCCAGTGCCGATTTCTTCGCCCGGCTGGCCGACGAAAAGCGCGTCCGCAAGGGCAAGGTCGAGATCGCGCTGATCGGCATGCGCGTCAACGCCCGAACGCAGACGGCGCGCGATTTCGCCGCCTTCGTCGACGAGGCGGGCCTGCCGCTACTGACGACGATCCGCGACACGCAACTCTATGTGCAACTGCAGCCGCGCGGGCTCGCGCTGTTCGACCTGCCGCGCCCGCGTTTCGAACGCGATTACGGCCAATGGCAACCGCTGCTGAACTGGTTTTGAGATGACAACGAATCAAGCCATTCCGGTCAATCTGGTGACCGGTTTCCTCGGTGTCGGCAAGACAACGGCGCTGACACGATTGCTGGCCGATAAACCGGCGGGCGAATACTGGGCGATCATCGTCAATGAATTCGGCGAAGTCGGTATCGACGGTGCGACGCTGTCGTCCAGTGCCGACGACCTGAACGTGGCCGAGGTGCCGGGCGGCTGCATCTGCTGCACCACCAGCCCGATGTTGCGAACCACGCTGACCCGGCTGGCGCGCGGCCGGCGACCGGATCGGCTGCTGATCGAGCCATCGGGCCTCGGCCATCCGGCCGGGATCATCGACCTGCTGCGCGATCCGTTCCTGTCCAAGGTCTATCAGCCGCAGGCGGTGGTGACGCTGGTCGATCCGCGCCACCTCGGCGACGCACGCTACACGACGCACGAAACCTGGCGTGACCAGATCGAACTTGCCGATGTGCTGGTGCTGAACAAGACCGATCTTGCCGATGTCGACCAACTCGCGCATGCCCATCGCTTTGCCGCTGCGCTGTATCCGCCAAAGCTGGCGGTCGTCGAGGCGAGGCAGGGGGCGTTCGATCCGGCGCTGCTGGATCTGGCCCTGGAGGCTGAACGCTGGCCGGCGGCGGCGGAGGCCAAGACGCTGGCCCACACGCTGGCGCCACGCCGGTCGGTCGCGACCGGTCGTGCCGCGCCGCTGTTCTGGCCGGACCGCAACCTTCAGGCCAGCCTGGGTTCGGAGAGTTGTGGCTGGGTGTTTCCGCCCGAGACGCAGTTCGATTCGGCGCAGCTGGCCGATCTGTTCGAAGCCGCTGCGCAGCTCTTGCCCGGATTGACGCGGGCGAAAGGGGTATTCAATACCGAACGCGACTGGTATCGGCTCGACTGGGTCGATGGGATGATCGGGGCCGCGGTTTCGGCTTACAGGCGTGATTCCCGGGTCGAATTCATCGTCGCCGGCGACGTGCCACCCGACTGGGCCGGCATCGCCTCCCGGCTGGCGGCGGCGATGCTCAGCGGCGCAGGATCGCGCTGATCTGCTGCAGGTAACTTTGCGCTACGGCGCCGTGGCCGCGGCTGGTCATTAGCGACTCCCAGTGCTGCAGGCATTGGTGCAGACCCGCCAGGTCGGCGCACTGGCCGAGCACGCGATCGATCCACTCGTCGAGTTCGCCACGCAGATGGGTATTGTTGCTGATGTAGACGATCTGGCGAATCTGCGCGAGCTGCTTGCTGCCCAGCGTGATGGGGCTCGGGGCCGGAATGGCCGCCGCGGTCGGGGCGGGCGCCGGTACCGGGCCGATCTGCCCGGCGATTTTTTCGACCATGCCGTCCCATTCGAGCTCGAGCAGGGCTTGCAGCAGTTCACGCCCGCTCAAGGTCGTGACCAGCTGATCGGTGGTCTTGATGCCGTCGATCTGGATCAGCAGCTGACGCGACTTGGCCGCCAGTCCGCTTGAACGGTTGACCATTTCGGCGAGCCCCTGCTGGGTCTTGCGATATACCACGCCTTGCATGCAGGTTGTTCCTGACTGAAAATTCTGACGAATATATTACGCGCTTGTCGTCACATCCGCTGCTCGGGCGACGTGGGCCGTGTGTGGCCGACCGATCCGGTCATCATGAAACATGACTTGTAACGAAAGAATCAGGTTTGTTCTGCGCGAATCTCCCGCAAGACGCGATCGGCGATGCTCCGGTGGCCCGAACGACGCAGCGCGGTTTGCCAGTCGTCGAGCAATTGCTCGAGCGCATCGGCGCCATCGAGTGCGGCAAAGGCGGCATCAAAGCGAACGAGCCAGTTGTCGCCGAGATAAACCCGGCTGCTTTCCTGGACCAGTGCCTGGACCTTGGCGAGCTTTGCGGTGGTCGGCAGACTGGCGGACGGTCTCGATGGTGCGACAGCCGGCGCGCCAGTGGCCTCGGCGATCAGCGCCAGCTCGCGCAGCCTTGCCAGCGTCGCGTCGACGTCGGTGGCCGGCGCCAGTTGCCGGAGCGCGGTGACGTCACGGTGGCCGTCGATCATGATCAGCAATTGGCGTGCCTTGAAACTGAGCAGGTCGGTGCGGGTTGCCAGTTCTTGCTGGGCCTTGGCGGTCTTGTGATAAATCGTGTTTTCCATGCTTCCCCCCCCGGCCTCGCTGACATCGACTTAGAAAGTCGCAGCGTGGTTTTGCGCGCTGCCGATGCGTTTTCGTAGCATAGTCTTACAGACTACAATTGTGTGAACGTGGCTTGACAGTGTTGTATCGAGCGCAAGAAAAAGCCCGCGCGATGCGCGGGCTTTTTCGGCGGCGGAGCAGGGCGGGCTACAGGCCGCCGTAGGAGTGCAGGCCGGAGAGGAACATATTGACGCCGAGGAAGGCAAACGTCGTCACCAGCAGGCCGACCACCGACCACCACGCCAGCACATTGCCGCGCCAGCCTTTGACCAGCCGGACATGCAACCAGGCGGCGTAGTTGAGCCAGACGATCAGCGCCCAGGTTTCCTTCGGGTCCCAGCTCCAGTAGCCGCCCCAGGCATCGGCGGCCCACATCGCGCCGAGGATGGTCGCAATGGTGAAGAACAGGAAGCCGACGGCGATGGCCTTGTAGGCGACTTCGCCGAGGGTGTCGTAGCTTGGCAGCTTGTCGACCAGGAAACCGCGCGAGATCAGCAGTTGCGCGAGGCCGAGCATCGCGGCCAGCGCGAAAGCGCCATAGCCGACGAAATTGGCCGGCACATGGATCTTCATCCACCACGACTGCAGCGCCGGAATCAGTGGCTGGATTTCATGTGCGCCGCGATCGAAGGAATACCAGAGGATGAAGCCGACGGCGGCGCTGATCACCAGCAGCACGAAGGCGCCCATGCTGCGCGCGGCGAAGCGCGCCTCGTAATACAGGTACATCAGTGCGGTGATCAGGCAGAACAGCACGAACACTTCGTACAGGTTCGAGACCGGAATATGGCCGACATCGGGGCCGATCAGATAGCCCTCGTACCAGCGCACCAGGATCGAGCTCAGCGCCGCGGTCGCGGCGGCCCAGCTCAGCCCCGATGCGATCGACAGGCTGCTGGCGCTGCGGCGCAGCAGGCCGATCCAGTACATCAGCGTGGCGAGGAAGAACAGCACGCACATCCACATCACCAGCGACTGGCTGGCGAGCAGGTATTTGAGGAAGAAGTTGCTGCCGCCTCGGCCGAGATCTCGGTCGTACAGCTCGATTGCGGCCAGCGCAATGGCGCCGCACAAGGGCAGGAAGCGCTGCATGGCCGGCCAGAAGCGGCCGAACCAGATCAGCCCGGCGGCGGTGGCGAACAGGATGCCTTGTTCGTAGTAATCCATCGCACCGCGGTAGCGGCCGAAGCTGATCATCGCTGCGATCAGCACCAGCGCGGCGAACGCGATGGCACCGACGGGGCGTTTGGCGGGAAGCGTGGTCATGCGGATTCTCCGTCCGGATCGGCGTGTTCCGGCTTGGGTAGCAATGCCGCACTGTGTGCGGCAAAGGCGTGATCGAGGTCGGCGTTGCGGCGGTTGCTGGTCATCGCGACCAGGGTCCGGCCTGCTTCAAGCCGGACCCACAGCCGCTCTTCGCGGATGTAGAACATGCAGAAGATGCCGAGCACCAGCAGGATAGAGCCGAGGTAGACGACGGTCTTGCCCGGCGAGCGCGTCAGCTGGAAGCCGCTGGCCTGGACCTGGGTAAAGCCGGTCGGCTGCAGGTAGACGGCCGAGCCGTAATCGAACAGATTGCTGGTTGCGACGAGGCTGTCCATCAGGAAGCGGTAGTTGGTCTCGTTCATCGGCAGCGGCGTCAGGCCGGCCTGACGCTGCGATAGCGCGAATGCTTCGACCGCAGCACCCTGAAGGATCTTCAGATAGGTCTGCGCGACGGTCTGGCGCTGGTCGGCCGGCACCTTGCCGTCGAGGAAACGCTCGAGCGCAGGGAAGCCGCCGCTGCCGAACTGCGTCAGCACGTTGCGGGTGACTTCGGCAAACTGGGCCTGATTGGTCGCCGAGAACGCGCCGTCACGGAAGGCAGCGTCGGCGGTGGCCTTGGCGATCGCCGGGTATTGCTGCGGATCGAGCAGCGTGTGCCGCACGCGCATATAGGTGGCGACCTTGCCCTCGGCGTCGAGCGGCATGCGGACGAAGGAGAAGGGCTGGGCCACTTCGCGGCGCATGCCCGTAACCAGATAAAGATGGTCGTCCAGCGCTTGCGGCGCCAGATAGTTCAGGTACTCGACGGCTTGGCCGGTCGCGTCGCGTAATTTGAACTGCACCGACGGGCCGAGGTTGCGCAGATTGTGCTCGCCCTTGACGCTGGCCGCCTGCGACAGCGCCTGTTCGAACTTGTTGACGGTGACCGCCGACTGCGTTGGCTCGGCCTTGCCGAGGTTCTCGATATTGAAGACGCGCAAGTCGCCGGTTTCGAGCGTGTACGGCTGGCCGGCGATCGTCAGCGCGCTGCTCGCTTGCGAGCGGGCGTCGAGCGCGGTCGTCTTGCCGCTGTCCAGATCCCAGCGTGCAAAGTTCAGCGGCGAGCCGCCATCACCGAAGCTGGCTTGGTAGATCGCGACGCCGTCGACGACCATCGGCTTGTTGACCTCGATGGTGCCGCTCTGGCGGACCTTGCCGCTCTGGCGATCGAGGATGTCGATGTCCGAGGCAAAGCGCTTCGGCTGGCCGGTGGTGTAGTAATCGACATGGAACTGCTTGAGCCGGATCGCGAACGGCAGCTCCTGGACGAAGTAGCCGTTGCCGGCGTTCAGGAAGACCACATCGGCCGCGGCGCCTTCGGGCACCGTGACGTTGCCGCGGAAGGACAGATTGCCGTCGCTGAGCCGGCTGTGCTGCGGCACCTGGCCCTGCGGCATGTCGCGGGTCTCGGGCGTCTTGTGGCCGGCCAGTTCCATCAGCTTGAGCGGCAGGTTGCCGTCGAGCAGGCCGCCGACGCAGATCACCACGATGGCCGCATGCGCGAACAGATAGCCGAGCTTCTGCCATGCACCACGCTTGGCCGCGACCTGCCAGACGCCGTCGTGCTCGCGCTGCTTGAAACGAAAGCCCGACTGGGTCAGGTGCGCCAGGATCGCATCGCGGCCGGGCTGGCCGTCGGCTTCGGCGTGATGCGCCATCAGGCGCAGCGAATTGCGCCCGGCTTTCTCGCGCCAGCCACGGATGTCGCGCAGCATGCCGGGCACGTGGCGCCAGATGCACAGCGACGTCGACAGCATCAGGAAGGCCAGCAGCAGCAAGAACCAGCTGGTGTGATAGACGTCGAACAGGCCCAGCGGCTCGAAGATGCGGAACCAGAAATCGCCGAACTCGAAGCGATAATTGACGTAGGGCTCGTTCTGCTTGAGCACGGTGCCGATCACCGAGGCGATCGAGAGTACGCTGAGCAGGCTCACGGCAAAGCGCATCGACGAGAACAGCTCGAAGAGCGCTCGCCCGAACGGTGCAGGATGGTGGCGAGGCATTTTTTTCGTAGTCATAAAGCAAAAAAGGGGCGTTGGCCGCCCCTCTTGGTGAGTGATTGCCGGTAAAGGTTCACCGGCGGGGCACTCAGTTCAGCGCCTGCATGTACTGGGAGACGGCCTTGATCTCGTCGTCGCTCATTTTCTTGGCGACTTCGGTCATGACGCTGTTGTTTTTGCGCTCGCCCGAGCGGAAGGCTTTCAGCTGCGCCTCAATATAGGCGCCATGCTGACTGGCCACGCGGGGATACTGGACCGGGATGCCCGTACCCGCCGGGCCATGACACGCCATACAGGCCGGCAGGCCGGTCTTGGCAAGGCCACCGCGGTAGATCTTCTTGCCCGCTTCGATCTGCGCCTTGTCCGACGCGCCCAGCGCTTTCGGCTGCTGGCTGGCGTAGTAGGCGGCGACGTTACGCATGTCGGCGTCCGAAAGCGTCGCGGTCATGCCGAGCATCACCGGGTTGTTGCGCTTGCCGGTCTTGAATTCGGTCAACTGCTTGTACAGGTATTGCTCGTGCTGGCCGGCCAGACGCGGATAAGTCGAGGCAACGCTGTTGCCGTCGACGCCGTGACAGGCGGCGCAGACCGTTTCGGCCTTTTGTTTGCCCGCGGCGATATCGACCTTGGGTTGATCTGCGTAGGCAGCCGGTGTGGCCAACCACAATGCTGCTGCAACGAATGCTGCGACAGGCGCGCTGCGCATAGCTCTGCTCCCTCAAGCGATAGCGGTTTCCGGCTCTGGGCGCCGGTTTGCAACCAAATCCTGCTATTCTATAACAAGACTTTTTACCAAACAAAATACCATGACGCTGTTCCGCGGTTTGCAGTTCCTTACTACCGTCAACGATTTATCCGCACTGCCTCAAGAGGGCCTTGAAGTTGCTTTCGCCGGGCGCTCGAATGCGGGCAAGTCCAGCGCGATCAATACGCTGGCGAATCACACCCGGCTGGCGTTCGTTTCCAAGACGCCGGGTCGCACCCAGCACATCAACTACTTCGATTTCGGTGGCGAGCGCCGTCTCGTTGACTTGCCCGGCTACGGCTACGCCGAAGTGCCGGCCAATGTCCGTGCCCACTGGGAAAAATTGCTGGGTCATTACCTGGTCAATCGCGACAACCTGATCGGCCTCGTGCTGATCATGGATGCGCGTCGGCCACTGACCGAGCGTGACCGGCGCATGCTCGACTGGTTCTTGCCGACCGGCAAACCGGTGCATTGCCTGCTGACCAAGTCGGACAAACTGAGCAATCAGGAAAAAATCAAGACCCTGCGCACCGTCGAGGCCGAGTTCAAGGGCGATCCGCGTGTGACTGTTCAGCTGTTCTCCAGCCTGAAGAAGCAGGGGGTTGAGCAGACTGAACAGGTGGTCGGTGCCTGGTTTGCTGCGGCGCAACGGGCCGAGCAGGCGGATGACGAAAATGCTGACGGCATCGGGTCGACGGACGGTCTCTGAATCGCCTTGCACTTTGAAGGCACCTTCCTATCTTGGAAGCTAGGTGCGCCCCTGCACCTCCCGCTTTTCCTCCCTGAGCGGGTGCCCCGGCTGCGTGCCGGGGCGTATGTATACCCCGGTCATTCTCCCCTTGGGCCGGGGTTTCTTTTTTGCTGCTGCGCGTTTTCTTCTGCCGGTTCGGTCGCAACTGAAAATCAGGGTTGTCTGATTTAAACATCGGCTTTTCCGGTTTTTCCGGCAGGACTTGGTGCCTGCAAAATTCCGCCGGTATGATCGAACGTACGAAAAATCCGTGCGTCTCGTTCGCCGGAGCGAATAAAAAGGGCCGTCGCCGAGTACGCTTGGCCCGCAGGGAGGAGCACCATGTCGGAACTCGCCGGGGTCAAGGTGATGGTGATTGATGACAGCAACACCATCCGCCGCAGTGCCGAAATTTTTCTCGGGCAGGCCGGTTGCGAGGTCATCCTGGCCGAAGACGGTTTCGATGCACTGGCCAAGATCAGCGATCACCAACCGCAACTGATCTTCGTCGACGTGATGATGCCGCGCCTCGACGGTTACCAGACCTGTTCGCTGATCAAGAAGAATCCGCGCTACAAGAACACGCCGGTGATCATGCTGTCGAGCAAGGATGGGCTGTTCGATCGCGCCCGCGGTCGCATGGTCGGTTCCGACGAGTATTTGACCAAACCCTTCACCAAGGACAGCCTGCTGGCCGCCGTCGGCGAGCACGTGCAGCAACGCTGAGCCTTTCTTTTACCTATCCGTAAAAAGCGAACACTACCGCCATGGCCATCAAGAAAATCCTGATCGTCGACGACTCGCCGACCGAGCGCCACTTCCTCGGCGAACTCCTGACCAAGAACGGTTTCACCATCGTCACGGCCGAATCCGGTGAAGACGCGGTGGCCCGCGTCAAGGAACTGATGCCCGACCTGATCCTGATGGATGTGGTGATGCCCGGCATGAACGGCTTTCAGGCAACGCGCACGATCACTCGCGATACCGACACCAGCCACATTCCGGTGATCATGTGTACGTCGAAGAACCAGGAAACCGACAAGGTCTGGGGCAAGCGGCAGGGCGCGGCCGAATACGTGGTCAAGCCGGTCGACCCGCAAGAGCTGCTGTCGAAGATCGCGGCGCTGTAAACGGAGTCGATCATGGCCAAGCGGATCAGCCTGCGCGAGTATCAGGAAGGGGTAGTGGCCCGGCTCAAGAGCGCCGCGGCGACCGCTCAGGTCAACGCCCGTCTGGGGATACGCATCGGCCAGGACAACTGGCTTGTCGATCTGGCCGATGTGGCCGAGGTGATGCCGGTACCGCCGGTGTCGCTGCTGCCGCTGTCGCAGCCCTGGTTCAAGGGCGTGGCCAATATGCGTGGCAATCTGGTCAGCGTATCGGATCTGTCGGCTTTTTTCGGCGGTCCGGCATTGATCGCCTCGCCGCTGGCTCGTTTGATGCTCCTGCACCCACGACACATCCTGCATTCGGCAGTATTGGTCGAGCGCATGCTCGGCTTGAAGCATTTGTCCGATTTGAGCGAGGAGGAGGCGGTACACCCGCGGGCCTCGACCGCTTACCGCGACGCAGCCGGGCAGCGCTGGCTGGCGCTCGACGTGGCCGCTTTGGCCAGTGACCCCGGCTTCCTGCAAGCCGGGCAATAACAGACAACGATCGGAATACGGGAAGAGACGCGCATCATGGCCTTGAAACTGGATCGCCTGAAAAACCTGTTTGGCAAGAAGACCGGGGCGCAGGCCGGCAAGGGATACGATTCGCTGAAAACGACGTGGATCCTGGAAAAAATGCGTCTGCCCGACGTTGACGAGGCGCGCGTTCTGAAACCGCTGCCGCTGGTGGGGCATTTGCCGAGCCGGCAGCAGATGGCGATTTTCCTGCTGGGCCTGATCGGCGCGGTCGCGCTCTTTGCCATCGTGGCGCTGCTGTCGTTCCAGTCGTCGAACCGCAATGCCGAGCGGCGCTCGACCGCGACCGAGATGGAAATGCTGTCGCAACGGATCGCCCGGGCGTCGACGCAGGCGGTGCAGGGCAATGCCGAAGCGTTCACGGTGCTGGAAGATTCATACAAGAAGTTTGGCGACAGCCTCGACACGCTCAAGCACAGCGGTACGTTCTTCGGTCTGTTTGGTGTCGGACAGAGTGATCTGCTCGACAGCATCAGCAATACCTGGAACACCAGCTACGCGCCGAATCCGAGCCATCCCAGCGTCGATACCATCCTCAAGCAAAAGCCGGCGCTGATTTCCATCGGCAAGAGTGTCAGCGGGATCAACAACAGCGACGCCAAGCTGCTCGAGCTGACGCAGCAGTTCACCTCGATGCTCGGCGAGACCGGCGGCAATGTGCGCGAGCTCGATTACGCCAACCAGCTGTCGATGCTCAGCCAGCGGATGGCGAAGAACGCCAACGCCATGTTGGCCGGCGAGCTGATCAACCCGGAAGTGGTCTTCCTGCTCGGCAAGGACGTGTCGACGTTCTCGGACATCGTCAAAGGCTTCAACGACGGTAGCGACGAGCTGCAGATCCGCGCGGTATCGAGCTCGGCGCTGGCCGACAAGCTCGGTGAAATCCGTGCGCTGTTCCGCGATTTCGAAGTGGTCGTCAGCGCGTTTTCGAAGAATATGCAGCCGCTGGTGAACACGCGTCTGGCCAACCAGGCCATCGTTCGCGATTCGGAGTCGCTACTGAAAGACACCACCGCGCTGGCCGAAGCGTACGAGAACAAGGTCGGCGGCATGCTGATCACCGTGCTTGAACTGGCACTGATTCTCGTCGCGCTGCTGTCGCTGTATCTGCTGGTCCGCGTGTTCAACCAGGAAGCCGTTCGCCGCCGCGTGGCGTCGGAAAACGAAAACAAGCGTAACCAGGAAGCGATTCTGCGTCTGCTGAACGAAATGGCCGACCTCGCCGACGGTGACCTGACCATCCGGGCTTCGGTGACCGAAGACCTGACCGGCGCGATCGCCGACTCGGTCAACTACACGATTGAAGAGCTGCGAGCGCTGATTACCGAGATCAACCGCGCGACGGACCAGGTGACGCGCGCGACCGACGATGCGCAGGGCGTATCGAACGGCCTGCTCTCCGCTGCCGCACGTCAGTCGAACGAAATTGCCGACACCACTGGCACCGTCGAACAGATGGTGCGCTCGATCCAGGGCGTCTCGGGCAACGCGGCCCAATCGGCCGACGTGGCACAAGCATCGTTGCTGGCGGCCGAGAAGGGCTCGGACGCGGTGCAGAACCAGATCAAGGGCATGAACGAAATTCGCGAGCAGATCCAGGAGACCGCGAAGCGAATCAAGCGTCTGGGCGAGTCGTCGCAGGAAATTGGCGAAATCGTCGAACTGATTTCGGACATTACCGAGCAGACCAACGTGCTGGCGCTGAATGCGGCGATCCAGGCTGCCGCCGCCGGCGAAGCGGGCCGAGGCTTCTCGGTCGTGGCCGAGGAAGTGCAGCGGCTGGCCGAACGCTCGGCCGAAGCGACCAAACAGATCGGCGCGATCGTTAAAACCATTCAGACCGACACGCACGACGCCGTCGCGGCAATGGAAGTCTCGACCCAGGGCGTGGTCGAAGGCGCCAAGTTGTCCGACGCTGCCGGTGCGGCACTGTCGGAAATCCGCCGAGTCACTGGCGAGCTGGCGAAGCTGATCGAATCGATCGCGCATGAAACCGAGGACCAGACCGGTCTCGCGGCCCGCGTGAATGCATCGATGCGCGACATCCTGTCGATTACCGAGCAGACGTCGAGCGGCACCCAGCAGTCGGCACAGATTGTCGGCCAGCTTTCCGGCCTGGCGCAGGACCTGAAGGACTCGGTGTCCGGCTTCAAGCTTTCCTGATCCAACCTGCCTGAAACGGGGACCGCGCTGGTCCCCGCCTCCGCCCGATTCGCCGGGCCAAGACGAAGAGAACCCGCCATGAGCGTTCATACCGAATTTGACCGCGGCTCGCTGGTCTGGGTGAAGAGCGAAATCGACCAGACGCTGAATCGCGCGGCCGACGTCCTCAGCCAGTTCCGCAACGAGCCCGACGCGGCGTTGCTCAAGCACGCCCAGACCCACTTGCACCAGTGCGCCGGTGCGCTGCAGATGGTCGAGCTCGACGGGCTGGCGCGTTTTTGCGAGGAAATAGAACAACTGGTCGCCAAAGTCGCCGCCGGAGAAGTCGGAGACGACGCGTTGCCGCTGGTGCAGGCCGCCGTTCAGGACGCGGGGCGCTATCTGGAGCGTATCGCCGCTGGCGCGCCGAACGTGCCGCTGCAGCTGGCATCACGCTTCGCCGAACTCGCCGCAGTGTCCGGCAGGCCATCGGCCGCGGTCGAGCTGTTTTTCCCCCGTCTCGGCGACCTGAGCTTGCCGGCCGGCCTGCCTGCACGCAGCGTCGACGCTGCTGAGCGTGACGGCTACGTCAAACAGCTTCGCAGCCGCTACGAATCGGGCTTGTTGCGCTGGATTCGCGGCGATGCCGCCGCCGCCTCGCAGATGAGCCGGGCGCTCGCCGAACTGGCCGCCGCACAGGCCGGTGGTCTGGCGCGGGCGTTCTGGTGGTGTGCCGCGGCGGTGACCGAAGCGCTGCCGACCGGCAGCGACGTCGACGCCAAGCAGTTGCTGATGCGCTTGAATCTGCAGCTCCGGCGCCTTGCCGACGGCTCGACCAAGGTTGCCGAACGCTTGTTCCGAGACCTGTTGTACGTGCTGACGGTCTCGGACGCACCAAGTGCGCTGGGCCAGCACCTGCAGCAAGCCTTCGCACTGAATGCATTGCTGCCGGATGGCAATGCAGGCATGTCATCGGAAAACGAAGCGCTGATCATTCAGGCCGCCGCGCTGCGCGACGAGCTGGGGACTGCGCGCGAAATCTGGTCGCGCACCGCCGGCGGGCAGCACGAACGTTTACCGGCGCTACAGTCCGAGCTCGCCCGGCTGGCCGCAGCCAGCGTGCCGCTGCAGATCCAGTCGCTGCCGATCTTGTGGGACGCGATGCAAAGCGCCTGCCGTCGCTATGCCGACCTCGGCGTGGTCGAGGCCGATGCGCTGGAAATGGCCACCGCCTTGCTGCTGGTCGACAACGCGCTGGCCAATTATCCGCGCCAGGCGAGCGATTTTTCCGAACAGGTCGCCGCCATGGTGGCCCGTCTGGCCGAGCCAGGCCGGGACGGCGACATTCCGCATCTGGATACCATCAGCCAGCAGGCGCAAGAGCGGCTGCTGCGCGCCCAGCTGGCGCAGGAAATGCGCAGCAATCTGCGCCATGTCGAAGAAGTGCTCGACGCTTATTTCCGCGCTCCCGAGTCGGAAAACGGTCTGGCCGAACTCGATGCTAGTCTGCGCCAGACGCTCGGTGCGCTGGCCATGCTCGAGTGCGACCGCGCGGTTCGCCTGCTTGAAGTTTGCCGGCAACGCATCGCCGAATACGCGGTCAGCGAGGTGGCGCCTGCGCAGCATGCGCTTGAAGAGCTGGCTGAAGCGTTTTCGAGTCTCGGGTTCTACATCGACGCACTGGAAGCCGGCCGGCCGGATCCCGACCGGCTGATCGCCGTGTCGCTGGCGCGGCTGTGTGGCGAGGCGGCGGTTGTCGAGGCGCCGGCCGAACAGGTGCTCGAAGTCGAGGCGCCACTGGCCGCCGTCGTCGCGGCACCCGCGCCCGAAACGGTCGAAACCAGGTCGTTGCCGCAGACCGACGACGCGATCGACGCCGAGCTGCTCGACGTCTATCTCGAGGAGGCCGTTGAAGTGCTGGCAACGATTGCCGGCCAGCTCGAGCGCTGCCGTGCGTTTCCGGCAGATCGCGACGCGATGACGGTGATCCGCCGCGGCTTCCATACCCTGAAGGGCAGTGGCCGCATGGTCGGGCTGAACCAGCTGGGCGATGTGGCGTGGGCTGTCGAACAGGTGATGAATAAATGGCTGCAGGATGAAGTTCCAGCGTCGCCGGCGCTGCTCACCCTGGTTGCCGATGCGCATGACGCCTTTGCCGGCTGGGTCCGCGAGCTGGGCGAGACCGGCGCGGCGCGCGTTGAGGCCGACGCGCTGGTGGCCGTCGCCGATGCGCTGCGTCACGGTCCAAGCCAGACCGCCGCGCCGGCTGCGGAGCCCGCGGCAGTCCAGGCCAACGACGCCGACGAGGTGCTGATCGGCGAGGTGACCGTCTCGGCCGCGCTGTTCGCGTTGTTCCGCGACGAAGCGCAGCGTTATATGGAAACGCTGCGCGAAGGCCAGCGTGCGCTGCGCCATGGCGAACCGCCGAGTGCCAATGTCGAGCTCGCTGCGCATACGCTCGGCGGCATTGCATCGACGGCTGGGTTGCGGTCGATGGGCGAACTGGCCTATGCCATTGAAAACGGCCTGCAGTCGCTGGATCTGCAGCTGGCGTATCACGCCGACGCGCTTATCGACGCGGTCGACTTCCTCGGCGACATGCTGGACGCCGTGGTCGCATTGAACCCGCCGGCCGATCCGGCCGCGCCGCTGGCTACACTGGCGGCCTTGCACGACGAACTATTGACGATCGATTTCGACGTGCCGGCTGCGCCCGAATCGCACGACGGCGACATCGGCGAATTGCCGCTGCTCGACGGTGAGGCGCTGTTGGTCGCGCCGCTGCTTGATGGCGAGCATGACGAACAGATTGAATTGCGTCTGCTTGACGATGCCAGCGCCGAGCAAGTGGCTGATGCCGACGTGGTGCTCGTGGCGCCGTCGGCCGACGACTTTGTTCTGGATGTTTCCCTGCCGGACGGGCAGGCGGACGACGATGCCGTGCTGCTGGCGCCGCCGGACGATGACGGCTTTACGCTCGATCTCGATGGCTTGCTCGATCACGACATTGCGTCGTTGCCGGCGGATATCCTCGCGGTCGGCGTGAGCGAGGCGTCGCTCGATGCCGTCGAGGCACCGAGCGACGACGGATTCGACATTGCGCCGGTGAGCGACGCCGAAACGCCAGGCCCAATCGATCTGATCGAGGCCGCGTCTATCGAGCCGCTGGCAGTCGAAACCGCGGTGGCGGACGAGCTCGCAGTGTTCGACGTCGCCGCCCAGCCCTTAAGCATCGACGGATTCGACATTGCGCCGGTGAGCGATGCCGAAACGCCAGACCCAATCGAACCGATCGAGGCCGCGCCTGTCGCGCCGCTGGCAGTCGAAACCGCGGCGGTGGACGAGCTCGCAGTGTTCGACCTCGTCGCCGAGCCCCTAAGCGTCGACGGATTCGACATTGCACCGACAATCGACGCCGAAGCGCCGGGCCCGCTCGAGCCGATCGATGCCGCGCCTACCGAGCCGCAGGCAGTTGAGATGGCGGAGGTGGATGCATTCGCCGCGTTCGATGTAACTGCCGAGCCGATGGCGGATGACGTTCAGCTGGATGCCGATCTGGCGGTGACGATCGACGCCGAACTGGCCGAGGAACTGTATAGCGACCGTCTGGCCTTGCCGTCCGGTGATGCGGCCGACGATGAGTCGCCATTCGCATCGTTGCTGACGACGCAAACCGAACGTCGCGACGAACTCGACATTGGCGTCGTCGACGATATCGACGAACAGTTGCTGCCGATTTTCATCGAGGAAGCCGACGAGTTGCTGCCGCAGCTCGAAGCCTGCCTGCGTGCCGCGCGCGAAGCGCCGGATGAAGTGGAAACCAGTGCGGCGCTCAAGCGGGTACTACATACGCTGAAGGGCAGTGCGCGGATGTCGGGCGCGATGCGCCTCGGCGAGGCGACGCACCGGATGGAAAGCCGGCTGCTGGCGGCGACCGGCACGCCGGGCCTTGCGCTGCTCGACGAACTCGATGCCGATTACGACCTGATCGTGTCGCTGTACGACACGCTGTGCGGTCGTGGTCAGCCGCAAGTTGCGGCCGAACAGGCACAGCCGGCCACGGCGCCGCAGTTCCTGCTCGGCGCCGCCGAGCCGGACGCGAAGACGACGATCCGGGTCAAGTCCGAACTGGTTGACCAACTGGTCAACCAGGCCGGTGAGGTGGCGATCGCCCGGTCGCGGATCGAGGCCGAAATGCTGTCGCTGAAGGGCTCGCTGCTTGAATTGACCGAGAACGTCGGCCGTTTGCGCGGCCAGCTGCGCGAGCTGGAAATCCAGGCCGAGAGCCAGATGCAGGCGCGTTCGCGCGAGATCGAAGACAGCCACGGCAACTTCGATCCGCTTGAATTCGACCGCTTCACCCGTTTGCAGGAAGTCACCCGCTTCATCGCCGAAAGCGTCAACGACGTCGCGACGATCCAGCACAGCCTGCTGAAGAACCTCGACGACTCCGCCGGTGCGCTGACGGCGCAAGGCCGGATGACGCGCGAGCTGCAGCAAAGCCTGATGCGCGTGCGCATGGTGCCGTTTGCCAGCGTGTCGGACCGGCTGTACCGGCTGACGCGCCAGACCGGCAAGGAGGTCGGCAAGAAGGTCAACCTCGAGCTCAAGGGCGGGCGCGTCGAAATCGACCGCGGCGTGCTGGAGAAAATGATCTCGCCGTTCGAGCACATGCTGCGCAACGCGATCGACCATGGCCTCGAGCCCAGCGATGTGCGGATGGCGGCGGGCAAGTCCGAGTTCGGCGAAGTGCTGGTTGAAGTCCGCCAGGAAGGCAACGAGCTGGTGCTGACCTTGAAGGACGACGGCAAGGGCCTCGACTACAGCCGTATCCGCGCCAAGGGCGAGGCACTGGGTCTTGTTGCGCCGGGCAGTGATGTGGCCGACGCGACGCTGGCACAACTGATTTTCGAGCCGGGCTTTTCGACCGCGGCCAACGTGACCCAGCTGTCGGGCCGTGGCATCGGCATGGACGTGGTCAAGAACGAAATCGGCAACCTTGGCGGCAGCATCGAAGTCGCCAGCAAGCCGGGCTCCGGCACGACGTTCACGATCCATCTGCCGCTGACGCTGGCGGTGACGCAGGTGCTGCTGGTCAAGGCCGGCGAGCGCCAGTTCGCGATTCCGTCGGTGATGATCGAGCAGGTGCAGGAACTCAAGCAGGCGCCACTGGCCGAGCTGTACGCCAACCGCATCCAGCACTGGATGGGGGCGAGCTACCCGTTTGCCTACTTCCCGCGGCTGATCGGCGACGCCGAAACGGTGCCGGAACAGAAGCGCTTCTCGACCGTGCTGCTGCTGCGCAGCGGTGCGGCGCGGATGGCGCTGCATGTCGATGCACTGATCAAGAACCAGGAAGTCGTCGTCAAGGCGATCGGCCCGCAGCTGGCGCGGATTCCCGGCGTCGCCGGTGCAACGGTGCTCGGCAACGGCGACATCGTGCCGATCATGAACCCGATCGCGCTGCTGGCGCGCGGCGAGGTCGCCGCCGTCGGCCAGCGCGTCGAAGTGGCGCCGGCGCAGCTCGAAACCACGCCGGTCGTGATGGTCGTCGACGATTCGCTGACCGTGCGCAAGATCACCTCGCGCTTGCTGGCACGCGAAGGCTTCCAGGTCGTGACCGCCAAGGATGGCGTCGACGCGCTGCAGCAGCTGCAGGACGTGACGCCGGCGGTGATGCTGGTCGACGTCGAAATGCCGCGCATGGACGGCTTCGAGCTGACGCGTAATGTGCGCAACAACGAAGGCACGCGCACGACGCCGATCGTGATGATCACCTCGCGCACCGCCGACAAGCACAAGAACTATGCGTTCGAACTGGGCGTCAACGTCTTCCTCGGCAAGCCGTATCAGGAAGACGAGCTGCTCGGCCACATCCGCCGGCTGATCGCCGCCGCGACGATCTGATCCATCGGTCGTCGATACAAAGGGCACGGGCTTTCCCGTGCCCTTTGTCATGCTGCTGTGCCGATCGGCGCGGATGACCGCGAATTTGCGTGCTTTGTGCACGAAGGCCGCGCACCGACGGGGCGACTGCCTTTATCATTGCGGGTGAATGCGCGCCGGCGTGACCGGCGCGCGCGTCTTTTCCGGCCCGCCAGCGCGCGTGCCGCAAGCCAGGAAGAAACGATGTCCACGCAAGCACTGATCCAGCAACTGCAAGAACGCGGGCTGATTGCCCAGGTTACCGACACCGACGCCCTGGGCACGCTGCTCGATAGCGGCCCGGTCACGCTGTATTGCGGTTTCGACCCGACCGCCGACAGCCTGCACCTCGGCCACCTCGTGCCGGTGCTGGTGCTGAAACGCTTCCAGCTCGCCGGCCACAAGCCGATCGCGCTGGTCGGCGGCGCCACCGGCATGATCGGCGACCCGAGCTTCAAGGCGACCGAGCGCAAGCTCAACACGCCCGACGTGATCGCCACCTGGGTCGACCGCATCCGCACCCAGGTCGAACCCTTCCTGAGCTTTGACGGCGAGAACGCCGCGATCATGGCCAACAACCACGACTGGTTCGGCGCGATGAACGTGCTCGATTTCCTGCGCGACATCGGCAAGCACTTCTCGGTCAACGCGATGATCAAGAAGGAGTCGGTGCAGCAGCGGATCGACCGCGACGAGTCCGGCATCTCGTTCACCGAATTCAGCTACAGCCTGCTGCAGGGTTACGACTTCGTCGAGCTGAACAGCCGCTACGGCTGCCGCTTGCAGATTGGCGGTTCGGACCAGTGGGGCAACATCACCGCCGGCATCGACCTGACCCGCCGCCGCAACCAGCAACAGGTGTTCGGCCTGACCTTGCCGCTGGTGACCAAGTCCGACGGCACCAAATTCGGCAAGACCGAGGGCGGTGCGGTATGGCTCGACCCGAAGAAGACCTCGCCGTACAAGTTCTACCAGTTCTGGCTCGGCACCGCCGACGCCGATGTCTACAAGTTTCTGCGCTACTTCACCTTCCTGTCGATGGCAGAGATCGCCGCGATCGAAGCCGACGACAAGGCGCGCGACGGCAAGCCCGAAGCGCAGCGCATCCTCGCCGAAGCGGCGACCGCGCTGGTGCACGGTGACGACGCGGTGGTCGCGGCCAAGCGCATTTCGCAATCCTTGTTCAGCGACAGCCTGGCGTCGCTGACCGAGGACGACTTCGAACAGCTGGCGCTCGACGGCATGCCGACGATCAGCCTGCCGAAAGCGACCGGCCTGATCGACGCGATCGTTGCTGGCGAGCTGGCCAAATCGAAGAGCGAGGCGCGCACCTTCATCACCAGCGGCGCGGTCGCGATCAATGGCGCCAAGGCCGAATCGATCGAGCACGCCTTTGCCGATGCCGAGCGCCTGTTCGGCCGCTACACGCTGCTGCGTCGCGGCAAGAAGAACTACAGCCTGGTCGTCTGGCAGGAAGCCTGACCCGAGCGGCGAACGATGAAAATCATTCGTTCAAGCGCATTCACCGCCAGCCGGCCATGGGGGGCGCTCGACATCGCCAATATGGCCGGCATCACCACGCGTCTGCATTGGACCGACCAGCCCTACCGCTGGCATGTCAACGACGGCGAGGAGGTCTTTGCCGTGCTCGATGGCCGGGTTGAAATGCGCTATCGCAAGCATGGCGAGGAGTGCGCGGTGATGCTCGAGACGGGCGATATTTTCTACGCGTCGACGGGCACCGAGCATCTCGCCTGCCCGATCGGCGAGGCGCGCATTCTCGTCGTCGAGACCGCAGGCAGCGTCTAAGCCTTGTGGCGCGTGCCGACACCGTGCCGACCTTTTCCTGAGTTATCCGCATGAAACACGTCCTCAGCATCCAGTCCCATGTCGTCTACGGCCACGCCGGCAACAGCGCTGCGGTGTTTCCGATGCGCCGGCTTGGCGTCGACGTTTGGCCGATCAACACGGTGCAGTTTTCCAACCACACCCAGTACGGCCGCTGGGCCGGGCAGGCGCTCGAACCGGCGCAGATCACCGCGCTGGTCGACGGCATAGACGCGGTTGGCGAATTGCAGCGCTGCGACGCGGTACTGTCGGGCTATCTGGGCGCACCGGAGCAGGCGGCCTACGTGATAGCGGCGGTGCGCAAGGTCAAGGCCGCCAACCCGCGGGCGATCTATCTGTGCGACCCGGTGATGGGCCATCCGGAGAAGGGCTGCGTGGTGCAGCCGGGCATCCAGCAGTATCTGGTCGAGCACATGCCGGCGGTCGCCGACCTCATGGCGCCGAATCACCTGGAGCTGGAAAAGCTCGCCGGCCGCGAGATCGACAGCCTCGCCGACGCGCTTGCCGCCTGCCGCGACCTGATCGCGCGCGGGCCGAAGCTGGTGCTGGTCAAGCACCTCGACTATGCCGGCAAGCCGGCCGACGAGTTTGAAATGCTCGTCGTCAGCGAGACCGAAGCGTGGCTCGGCCGTCGGCCGCTGTATGCGTTCGATCGCCAGCCGGTCGGCGTCGGCGACCTGACGTCGGGCGTGTTCCTGGCGCGCCTGCTGCAGGGTGATGCGGTCCGCGCAGCGTTCGAGCACACGCTGGCCGCCGTCGATGCCGTCATGGCGACGACGCATGCCGCCGGCGAATACGAGCTGCAGCTCGTCGCAGCGCAGGACGAGATCGCCGCGCCGCGCCGTCATTTCGCCGCCATCGCGGTCTGAACGTAACAATGCCGGCTTGCACGCCGGCCTTGTTCGGATAAAAATGATGCATTGAAAATACTTCTTTAGGCGCCGTGCGCAATCCCTTTGCCACCGAGGCCGTGGGCTTCGATACCCCAATCGCCATGCTGGTCGCCTGTCACGACCGGGTGCGACACTATGCCGGGCTGTTGCCCAAGCTGGCCGACCACCTTGCCGCGCACGGTATCGACGCCGAGGCCGTACGCGCTGCGGCATCCATCCTGCGCTACTTCGACATGGCCGCCCCCTTGCATCATCAGGACGAGGATGACGACCTGTTTCCGCTGCTGCGCGAACGTGGCGATGCGGCCTTGCGGGCGCGCATCGATGCGATTGCCGCCGAGCACGATGGCCTGAGCGCGCAATGGCAAGCCTTGCGGCCGGCCTTGCAGGCGCTGGCGATCGGGCAGAGCGCAACGCTCGACCCGGATGCCGTCCGGCGCTTTGCCCACGATTACCCGGCGCACGCCGAGCGGGAGGAGCGCGAGCTCTATCCGCATGCCGCGCGCCTGCTCAATGCCGATGAACTGGATGCGCTGGGCCGGCTGATGGCCGCGCGCCGAACCGACAAGGACTGACATGAAGCGACTCTGGGACGCGCCGCACCGCGCGGCATTCTTTTTTGGCGGCATTGCCGCCGTGCTGGCGCTGGCGTGGTGGGCGGCCGAGATGGTGCTGCGGCTGTCCGGCGGCTCGACGCACAGCGCGATTCCGGTGATGTGGCTGCACGCCGATCTGATGCTGTTCGGCTTCTTCCCGCTGTTCATGCTCGGCTTCATCTACACCGCCGGGCCGAAGTGGCTGAACGTCGCGCCGCCGCCGCTGGCGGCGTGGGCGCCGGCGATCCTCGGCTACACGACCGGCACGGTACTGCAGCTGATCGCCTTGCGCTGGACCGTCGCGTGGTCGCTCGGCGATGCGATGCACTGGATCGCCTGGATGGGTGCGACGCTGCTGTGGATCGGCCGTATCCGTGCCAGCCGGGTGCCGGACAAGAAACACGCCACCGCCGTCGTGTTCGCTTTCGGCCTTGGCGCGATCGCGCTGGCGACGATGACCGGCGTCTCGTGGTTCGGCGTTGCCGAGGCGTTTCAGCCGGCGGTGACGCTGGGCGTCTGGGGCTTCCTGCTGCCGGTTTTCCTTGCTGTCAGCCACCGGATGATCCCGTTCTTCTCGGCCAATGCAATCGCCGGCTACACCGCGTGGCGCCCGGGCTGGCTGCTTGCCGCCTTTGTCGTGCTGCCGTGGGCGCACGGCGGTTTCGTGCTGATGCAGTTCAATCCGGCTGCCGTCGATGCGCTGTTTGCCGCGCTGCTGTTGTACACCAGCTGGCGCTGGCGCCTGTTCGCATCGTTTGGAAACCGGCTGCTGGTGATGCTGCATGCATCGTTTGCGTGGGCCGGCATCGCGCTGCTGCTGTTTACCGTCCAGGACATTGCCGACGCGCTTGGCCGGCCCTTGTTCGCGTTCGCACCGCTGCATGCGCTGACGATCGGCTTTTTTGCGACGATGCTGCTCGGCTTCGTCACCCGGGTGACGATGGGGCATTCGGGGCGGCCGCTGGCGGCTGGCGCGGTGACCTGGACCGCCTACTGGCTGCTGCACGGCGTCGCGCTCGCCCGTATCGGCAGCGAACTCTGGCCACAGGCGCAGTTCGCCCTGCATGCCGCGGCGGGTTGCGCGGCGCTGCTCGCCTTCGTGATCTGGGCGGCGCAGGCCTTGCCGGTCTATCTGAAGGCGAGGGCCGACGGCCAGCCGGGCTGAGCGTCCCTAGTCCGAAAGGACTAGCCGGACCGGCCATTTGGCCCGCCGCGACCGCGGCGGATGGCGAATGGTCCGATTGCGCGGCCGGGGCTACATTGCGTGCAATGGCTTCCTGCGGGAGGCTGTACTACCGTTCAAAACACGCGGCGCGTCGGCGCCCGCCAACGGGGATAACGCAATGTCCAATGCCTTGATCAAACGCTGGGAGCCCGAAGATCCGGTCTTCTGGCAGGAAACGGGTTCACTGATCGCCAAACGCAATCTGTGGATTTCGATTCCGTGTCTACTGCTGGCCTTCTCGTGCTCGATCGTCTGGAGCATCGTGGTGCTGAAGATGCCGCTGGTGGGCTTCTCGTACACCAAGGACCAGCTCTTCCTGCTGACCGCCTTGCCGTCGCTGTCGGGCGCGACGCTGCGGATTTTCTACAGCTTCCTGCCGTCGATGATGGGCGGGCGCAAGTGGACGACGATCTCGACCGCATCCTTGCTGATTCCGGCGATCTGGCTCGGCTACGCGGTGCAGGATCCGACCACGCCGTATCCGGTGATGCTGATCATCGCGCTGCTGACCGGTTTTGGCGGCGGCAACTTCGCCAGCTCGATGGCCAATATCGCCTACTTCTTCCCGAAGGCGCAGAAAGGCTACGCCAACGGCATGAACGCCGGCCTCGGTAACCTCGGCGTGTCGATTGCGCAGTTCGTGATGCCGCTGGCGATTACCGTTGGCATGTTCGGCGCCTTTGGCGGCAACCCGCAAGCCTTGCCGAATGGCGGCGAGATCTGGCTGCAGAATGCCACCTTCGTCTGGGTACCCTTCGTCATTGCCGCGACGCTGGCTGCGTGGTTCGGCATGAACGACCTCGCGTCGGCCAAGGCCTCGTTCGCTGAACAGGCGGTGATCTTCAAGCGCAAGCACAACTGGCTGATGTGCTGGCTCTATCTCGGCACCTTCGGCAGCTTCATCGGTTTTTCGGCCGGTTTCATGCTGCTGTCGAAAACCCAGTTCCCCGATGTCGATCCGACCAAGGTGGCCTTCATCGGCCCGCTGATCGGCGCGTTGATCCGGCCGCTTGGCGGCATGGTGTCGGACAAGCTCGGCGGCGCCCGGGTCACGCTCGGCATCTTCGTTGGCATGGTGGTTGCGGTGCTCGGCGTGCTGTCCTTCCTGCCCGGCGCCAGCGGAGCCGGCAGTTTCATGGGCTTCTTCCTGTGCTTCCTCGCGCTGTTCCTGCTTGCCGGGATCGGCAATGGCTCGACCTATCGGATGATTCCGACGATCTTTTCGACGCTGGCCATGCGTGAAGCCAAGGGCCGCGACGCCGCCTCGATCAAGGAGGCCGAGGCCGACGGTGCACGCGAATCGGCCGCCGCCGCCGGCTTCATCAGCGCAATCGGCGCCTATGGCGGCTTCATCATCCCGCAAACCTTCGGTTTCTCGATGAAAGCCACCGGCGCGGCCGAAGCAGCGCTGTATGCCTTCATCGTGTTCTACGTGTCGTGCGCGGCGCTCACCTGGTGGTATTTCGCGCGCAAGAACGCCGAAATGCCGTGCTGATGCACCCTGCCCGACGGCCAACAAAACCCCGCATCGGCGGGGTTTTGTTTTGTCAGGCCGGTGATTCGAGCAATTGCCGGTAGCGCTCGGCAAACGGGCCGACGACCGCAAGCGGCGTGTCGCCGACGTCGAGCAGCAGCGGCTCGGCCCAGACCATGCCGCATAGCTGGGCGGTGTCGTGCAGCGGCAGCATCAACTCCGCGGGCGCCGATGGCCCCCAGCGCGGGCTGGCGTAGCTGGCGACCACCTGCAGCGTCTTGCCCGCAAGCGGGTGCGGCTCGGCCAGCGCCCAGGCCGGGTCGAGCACCGTGTCGAGCCAGACCTTGAGCGACGCCGGCGGCGCGAACCAGTACAGCGGGAACTGCAGCACCAGCCGGCTGGCGTGTCGACAGGCCTCGCGCTCTTCGTCGACGTCGAAGGCGTTTTCGGCGATCAGCGTGTCGGCATGGTGCAGCGAGACGTCGCCGGCTTCGGCCAGCATCTCGGCCAGCCGGGCATGGACGACCGAGCCACCGAGGTGGGGATGGGCCAGGATCACGAGGTTGCGCATTGTTTCTCCTTGTGCCCGGCTAGTCACTTCGGACTAGCCGGGCTAAGCCGATTGCGCCGGGCCGCCTGATCGTGCGGCGAATGTTGTGCTCGTCCCGGCTGCCGTACGCTCGGTTCATCCATAGAAGCGCCTTCGCGCGCTGACCAGAACCGCAACCGGAGGCAGCATGAGCCACTTTCTGGACCGATTGAAATTCCTCTCCAAGACCCGCGACACCTTCGCCGACGGCCACGGCGCCGTGGTCAACGAAGACCGTCAGTGGGAAAACGGCTACCGCAACCGCTGGACCCACGACAAGGTCGTGCGCTCGACCCACGGCGTCAATTGCACCGGCTCGTGCAGCTGGCGCATCTTCGTCAAGAACGGGCTGATCACCTGGGAGCTGCAGCAGACCGACTACCCGCGCACCCGGCCGGACCTGCCGAACCACGAACCGCGCGGCTGTCCGCGTGGTGCTTCCTATTCGTGGTACGTCTACTCGGCGCAGCGCGTCAAGCACCCGATGATCCGCGGCCGGCTCGCGCGGCTGTGGCGCGAGGCCCGCAAGACCCTGGCTCCGATCGAAGCATGGGCGAGCATCGTCGAAGACCCGGCCAAGTCGGCATCGTACAAATCGGTGCGCGGCCTCGGCGGCTTCGTGCGCACCGGCTGGGACGAAGTCACCGAGCTGATTGCCGCATCGAACGCCTACACGATCAAGACCTACGGCCCGGACCGTGTGATCGGCTTCTCGCCGATTCCGGCGATGTCGATGGTCAGCTACGCCGCCGGCGCGCGTTACCTCGGCCTGATCGGCGGCGTGCCGCTGTCGTTCTACGACTGGTACTGCGACCTGCCGCCGGCCAGCCCGCAAGTCTGGGGCGAGCAGACCGACGTGCCCGAATCGGCCGACTGGTACAACTCGACGTATCTGATGGTGTGGGGCTCGAACGTGCCGATGACGCGCACGCCCGACGCGCACTTCTATACCGAAGTCCGCTACAAGGGCACCAAGACCGTCGCCGTATCGAGCGACTTCGGCGAAATGGTCAAGTTCGGCGACCTGTGGATGGCGCCGAAGCAGGGCACCGACGCCGCGCTGGCGATGGCGATGGGTCACGTGGTGCTGAACGAATTCCACAAGACCGGCGCCTCGGACTACTTCCGCGACTACGGCAAGCAGTACACCGACTTCCCGATGCTGGTGACCTTGCGCGCCAAGGGGGACGGCTTCGTCGCCGACCACTTCCTGCGCGCCTCGCAGTTGCCGGGCAATCTCGGCGAAGCGCAGAACCCGGACTGGAAAACGGTGCTGATCGACGCTGCCACCGGCGCGCTGACGGTGCCGAACGGCACGATCGGCTCGCGCTGGAACGAGGGCGAAGGCCGCAAGGGCAAGTGGAACCTCGAAATGCGGAACGTCGCCGACGGCGGCGAGATCGATCCGCTGCTGTCGCTCAAGGGCGCGCACGACGAGGTCGCCTCGGTCGGCTTCGACTACTTCGGAAGTGAAGCCGAAGACCTGCTGTTCCGTAATGTGCCGGCCAAACGCGTAACGCTGATGGATGGTTCGAGCGCGCTGGTCGCCACCGTTTACGACCTGCTGCTGGCCAACTACGGCGTCGACAACGGCATGGGCGGTGGCAATGTCGCGACCTCGTATGCCGATGACGTCGCCTACACTCCGGCGTGGCAGGTCAAGCACACCGGAGTGCCGGCGATCGACGTCGAGACCATCGCGCGCGAGTTCGCCCAGAACGCCCACGACACGCACGGCAAGAGCATGGTCATCGTCGGTGCGGCGCTGAACCACTGGTTCCACAACGACATGACCTATCGCGGCATCATCAACCTCTTGATGATGTGCGGTTGCGTCGGCCAGAGCGGCGGCGGCTGGGCGCACTACGTCGGCCAGGAAAAGCTGCGCCCGCAGCCGGGCTGGACACCGCTGGCGTTCGCGCTCGACTGGCAGCGCCCGGCGCGCCAGATGAACGGCACCTCGTTCTTCTACGCCCACACCAGCCAGTGGCGGCACGAGAAGCTCTCGGTCTCCGAGATCCTCGGCCCGAGCGCTGATGCCTCCGCGTACAAGGACCTGTCGCTGATCGACTTCAACGCCAAGGCCGAACGGATGGGCTGGCTGCCGAGCGCGCCGCAGCTCGAAACCAACCCGCTCGACGTCGTCCGCCAGGCCGAAGCGCTTGGGCGCAATCCGGCCGAGTTCGCCGCCGAACAACTGAAATCCGGCCAGCTCAATATGAGCTGTGACGACCCGGACAATCCGAAGAACTTCCCGCGTAACCTCTTCGTCTGGCGGTCGAACCTGCTCGGCAGCTCGGGCAAGGGCCACGAGTATTTCCTCAAGTATCTGCTCGGCACGCAGAACGCCGTGTTCTCGGATGAAAACGATGCGATCACGCCGTCCGAGATCAAGGTCCGCCCGGCCGCCGAGGGCAAGCTCGATCTGTTGACGGTGCTCGACTTCCGGATGAGCACGACCTGCCTCTACGGCGATATCGTGCTGCCGACAGCGACGTGGTACGAGAAGGACGACCTCAATACCTCGGACATGCATCCCTTCATCCACCCGCTGTCCGAAGCCGTTCAGCCGTTGTGGCAGAGCAAGACCGACTGGGAAATCTACAAGGCCATCGCCAAGAAGTTCACCGAGATCGCCGGCCCGTATCTGGGCGTGCAGAAGGATCTGGTGCTGACGCCGCTGATGCACGACAGCCCGGGCGAACTGGGTCAGCCGTTTGCGCCGAAGGACTGGAAGAAGGGCGAGTGCGAGCTGATTCCGGGCAAGACCGCGCCGAACATGACCGTGGTCGAGCGCGACTACGCCCGCATCTACGAGAAGTTCACCACCATCGGCCCCTTGCTGAAGAACGTGAACAACGGTGGCAAGGGCATCTTCTGGCAGACCGGCCATGAAATCGACGAGCTGGCCGCGCTGAACGGCGTTGCCGCCAACGGCCAGCCCAAGCTCGATACCGCGATCGACGCGGCAGAGATGATCCTGACGCTGGCGCCGGAAACCAACGGCCACGTCGCGGTGAAGTCGTGGGCCGCGCTGTCCGAGGTCACCGGTCGCGACCACACGCATCTGGCGAACGGCCGCGAGCATGAAAAAATCCGCTTCCGCGACGTGCAGGCGCAGCCGCGCAAGATCATTTCGTCGCCGACCTGGTCGGGCATCGAGAGCGAGGAAGTCAGCTACAACGCCGGCTACACCAACGTCCACGAGCTGATCCCGTGGCGCACGCTGACCGGCCGCCAGCAGTTCTATCAGGACCACCGCTGGATGCTCGACTTCGGCGAAGGCTTTGCCGTCTACAAGCCGGCGATCGACCTGAAGACGGTGCAGCCGATGCTCGGCCGCCAGCCGAACGGCGAGCAGGAGATCGTGCTGAACTTCATCACGCCGCACCAGAAGTGGGGCATCCATTCCACCTACTCGGACAACCTGCGGATGCTGACGCTGAGCCGCGGCGGCCCGCACGTGTGGCTGTCGGAAACCGACGCGAAGAAGGCCGGCATCGAGGACAACGACTGGATCGAGGTCTTCAACGTCAACGGCACGCTGACCGCCCGCGCCGTGGTCAGCCAGCGCGTGCCGGAAGGCATGACGCTGATGTACCACGCGCAGGAAAAGATCATCAACGTGCCGGGCGCCGAGCAGAGCGGCAAGCGCGGCGGCATCCACAACTCGGTAACGCGCACGGTGACCAAGCCGACACACATGATCGGCGGCTACGCGCAGCAGGCCTACGGCTTCAACTACTACGGCACCGTCGGCGCCAACCGTGACGAGTTCGTCGTGATCCGCAAGATGAAGAAGGTCGACTGGATGGAAGGCCCGCTCCAAGGAGAAAAAGCATGAAGATTCGCGCCCAGGTAGCGATGGTGCTCAACCTCGACAAGTGCATCGGCTGCCATACCTGTTCGGTCACCTGCAAGAACGTCTGGACTTCGCGCGACGGTGTCGAGTACGCGTGGTTCAACAACGTCGAGACCAAGCCCGGCATCGGTTACCCGAAGGAATGGGAAAACCAGAAGAAGTGGAAGGGCGGCTGGAAACGGCTCCCGAACGGCAAGCTCGAACCGCGTCAGGGCGGCAAGCTGCGTATTCTGGCGCAGATGTTCGCCAACCCGAATCTGCCCGAGATCGACGACTACTACGAGCCGTTCACCTACGACTACGACCGGCTGCAGAACGCGCCGGAAGTGCAGACGCCGCCGACGGCAAGGCCGGTGTCGGTGATCACCGGACGGACGATGGACAAGATCAACTGGGGCCCGAACTGGGAAGACGACCTCGGCGGCGAGTTCGCCAAGCGTTCGAAGGACCAGCTGTTCGAGGACGTGCAGAAGGAGATGTACAGCACGTTCGAGAACACCTTCATGATGTATCTGCCGCGGCTGTGCGAGCACTGCCTGAACCCGGCCTGTGTCGCCTCGTGCCCGTCGGGCTCGGTGTACAAGCGCGAGGACGACGGCATCGTGCTGGTCGACCAGGACAAGTGCCGCGGCTGGCGCATGTGCGTGTCGGGTTGCCCGTACAAGAAGATCTATTACAACTGGCAGAGCGGCAAGGCCGAGAAGTGCACCTTCTGCTTCCCGCGCATCGAGGGCGGCCAGCCGACGGTGTGCTCGGAATCGTGCGTCGGCCGTATCCGCTACCTCGGCGTCATCCTCTATGACGCAGACCGGATCGAATCGGCCGCCAGCGTCGCCGACGAAAAGGATCTGTACAAGGCGCAGCTGCAGGTCTTCCTCGACCCGCATTCGGACGCGGTGATCGAAGAAGCCCGCCGTCAGGGCATTCCGGATTCGTGGCTGACCGCCGCGCAGAAGTCGCCGGTCTACAAGATGGCGATGGAATGGAAGGTCGCCTTCCCGCTGCACCCGGAATACCGCACCTTGCCGATGGTCTGGTACATCCCGCCGCTGTCGCCGATCCAGTCGGCGGCCGAGCGCGGGCTGATGAACCAGAAGGGCCTGCTGCCCGACGTCAGCGAAATGCGCATCCCGGTTCGTTATCTGGCCAACCTGCTGACCGCAGGCGACGAAGCGCCGGTGCTGTCGGCGCTCGAACGGATGCTGGCGATGCGCGTCTACATGCGCGGCAAGTCGGTGCACGGCAGCGAAGACCTCGACGTGCTGAAGCAGGTCGGGCTGACGCAGGCGCAGGTCGAGGACATGTACAAGATCATGGCGATCGCCAATTACGAGGACCGCTTCGTGATTCCGAGCAGCCACAAGGAAGAGGTCGAGGACAGCTTCAACGACAAGGCCGCCTGCGGCTTCACCTTCGGCAACGGCTGCTCGGGCGGTACCTCGCCGCAGGGGCTGTTCGGCGCACGCAAGGAAGGCTCGGTGATCTTCGTCGACATGCCCAAATCGCGTAAGAACAAGGCGGAGGTGTAAACCATGACGACCGACACACTGCATTTCCGTGTGCTCTCTGCATTGCTGCAGTACCCGGAGGCCGAGCTGATCGACGCGCTGCCCGAACTCGACGCCGCGCTGGCCAACGCACCGACCGGGTTGCGCATCACTGTCGCTCCGCTGCTGGCCGAGCTGGCGGCCGGCGACCTGATCACCGCGCAGGAAGGCTATGTCGCGACGTTCGACCGCTCGCGCGGCCACTCGCTGCACCTCTTTGAGCACATCCACGGCGAAAGCCGCGAACGCGGTCCGGCGCTGGTCGACCTGATGAACGCCTACCGCGAGCACGGCTTCGAGATCGACGCCAACGAGCTGCCCGACTATCTGCCGCTGTTCCTCGAGTTCCTCGGCAGCGTCGACACCGCCACGGCGCAGGACTTCCTCAACGAGGCGGTCCACGTGATCGCCGCGCTGGCCGAGCGCCTCGGCGAAGCCGAAAGCCGCTACGCCTGCGTGATGAATGCGCTGGTCGCGCTCGCCAGCGTGAAGATCCAGCCGCTGGTCGCCCCGCCGATCCGCGACATGGACGAAATGCTCGAAACCTTCGGCCCCGGTGCCGACGGCACCGAACCGCTGCTGTCGCAGGCAGCCGGCCCGCAGCCGGTCAAATTCCATCCGCGTACCCAGGAGGCCCGGTCATGAGTTATCTGCATCACTTCGTTTTCGGGGTCTACCCGTACATCGGCCTGGCGATCTTCCTGTTCGGCAGCCTGGTGCGCTTCGAGCGCGAGCAGTACACGTGGAAGTCCGACTCGAGCCAGCTGATCGACCGCCGCAAGCTGCGCGCCGGCTCCTACCTGTTCCACATCGGCGTGCTCGGCGTGTTCTTCGGCCACCTCGTCGGCCTGTTGACGCCGCTGGCGGTGTGGGATGCGCTGGGCGTGAGCCACAGCGCCAAGCAGCTGCTGGCGATGGTCGCCGGCGGCATCTTCGGCGGAATGGGGCTGATCGGCGCGCTGATCCTGATTTACCGCCGCATCAGCAGCGAGCGGCTGCGGGCGATCACGACCTGGCGCGACAAGCTGACGCTGGGCTGGATCACCGTGACGCTGATCCTCGGCCTGTCGACGATCGTCGTCTCGAAGGACCATCTCGACGGTCACATGATGACGCTGTTCATGGAGTGGGCGCAGCGCATCCTGACCTTCCGCGGCGACGCGGCGGGCTACATCGTCAATGCGCCGGGCATTTTCAAGCTGCATATCTTCATGGGCATGACCTTGTTCGTGATCTTCCCGTTCACGCGGCTGGTGCATGTGTGGAGCGGTTTTGGTTCCGCTAGCTATGTGACGCGGGCTTGGCAGTTGGTAAGGCCACGCGGTTGATGATGGTTGGCGGTGGAGAAGGGCGCCTGCGGGCGCTCTTTTCTTTGTGGGTTTGAGGCGGAAGGCCAAGGCCAAGGCCAAAGGCAAAGGCAAAGGCGTAGCGCCTGCGGCGCAGGGTAAAAGCATTGCTGCGCGTTCCGCCGCGCATACGGGAAGGGAGCTTTGTCTCGCCAAAGCCCCCTTCACCCCAAAGGCGTGCGCTGCATCGCGCGTCGCTAAGCGGCATAGCCGCTAAGCTTGGGCGTGACCGCGCCTTACGGCCCTCCGGGCTGCCCTCGGTCGGTCGCGAGCCAAGCCATAAGGCCGGCTCGTCTCGCTCCACTCCTCGGCGCTGGCGGACGGGATGAAAACGGCGCGCTTTTCACCGCCGGTAGCATGCCGCTCAGATCCCCTCAGCAGCGCCGAGCAGCACAGCCGAGCGCGGGGTTTCGGGGCCTGGCTGTTTGAGCCCGTAGGGCGAGTTCAGGACCCCGCCGCGTTTGGCGCACAGCGCAGGGAACCCCGAAGGGCGCGAATGCGGGGTCGCCTTTCTTTGGATACTTTCTATTGGCGAAGCAAAGAAAGTATCCCGTCCGTGCGGCGGAACGCGCATCCAAACACCGCGCCGCAGGCGCTCAAGCTGTAGGTCTTTCTGGCGAAATAGCGCTACTTTTTACCGATCGTGTCGCGCGAACCCGTCGCCTCCAGCTCGGTGAAAAGCGCTGATCAGCAATGCAATGGCAAGTGCAGGCCTAGATTGATACCAGGTCCACGACGCGGGAGAACGTCATGAGCACCAGCATCGGTCAGTACCTGCTGCAACGGCTGCATGAAGAGGGCGTGCGCCACGTTTTCGGCGTCCCCGGCGACTACATCCTGCGCTGGTACCAGCAGCTCGCGCACAGCGAGCTGGTCCAGGTCGGCACCACGCGTGAGGACAACGCGGCGTTTGCCGCCGACGCCTATGCGCGCGTCCACGGCCTTGGCGCGCTGGCGGTCACTTACGGCGTCGGCGCGCTGTCGGTCGTCAACGCGGTCGCCGGCGCGGCGGCCGAATCGTCGCCGGTGGTGGTGATTTCGGGTGCGCCCGGGGTAGTCGAACAGCGCGAACGGCCGCTCTTGCATCACCGCTTCGGCCCCTACCATTTCCAGCGTGAGATCTTCGAACGGCTGACGTGCTACTGCGCGGTGCTCGACGACCCGCTGCTGGCGGCGAGGCAGATCGACCGGGCGCTGGCGGCGGCGCGACGCTATAGCCGGCCCGTTTACCTTGAGCTGCCGCGCGATCGCGTCGACACGGTGATCCACCTGCAGCCCGAGTGCGTGTTCGACGACGAAGGCAGCGATGCCGACGCGCTGGCCGAGGCCGTCGCCGAAACGGTGGCGTTGCTCACCGGTGCCGGTCGCGGCGCGGTGCTGGCCGGGGTCGAGCTGCACCGCTACCGGCAGCAGGATGCGCTGGCGGCGCTGGTCGACAAGCTGCGCTGGCCGGTCGCGGCGACACTGACCGGCAAGTCGGTGATTGCCGAACATCACCCGGCCTATCTCGGCATCTACGAGGGCGCGATGGGCGCCGATTACGCCCGTAGCGTGATCGAAGGCGCCGATATCCTGCTGCTGCTCGGCGCAACGCTGAACGACGTCGACCTCGGCGTGTTCACCGCCCAGCTCGATCCGCGCCACATGGTCCAGGCGCGCGGCGACGAGGTCTGCGTGCGGCATCACCGCTACCCGAACGTGCGGCTCGCCGACTTCGTCGCCGCCCTGATCGCGGCGCTGCCCGAATCCCGCGCCGAATGGCCGGCGCACAGCCTGCCGACGTCGGCGCCGGGCTTTCCCGAGCCGGGCGACGCGATGACCGTGTCGCGGCTGATCGGCCGGCTCAACGACACACTGCCCGACGACATGATCGTCGTCGCCGATACCGGCGACTGCCTGTTCGCTTCGCTCGAACTGCGCACGCATCCGCGCACCGGTTTTCTGGCGTCGGCGTACTACACGACGATGGGTTTTGCGGTGCCGGCGGCGCTTGGCGCCCAGCTCGGCAGCGGGCTGCGGCCCTTGGTGCTGGTCGGCGACGGCGCGTTCCAGATGACCGGGATGGAATTGTCGACGGCGGCGTGGCTCGGTCTCAATCCGGTGGTGATTGTCTTCGACAACGCCGGCTACAGCACCGAACGCTTCATTCTCGACGGGCCGTTCAACAATATTGCGCCATGGCGTTTCGACGCGCTCGCCGAGGTCTTTGGCCCGCTGTATGCATTCAGCGTCGGCGACGAGCAGACCTTCGACGCGGCGTGGCAGCACGCGCTGGCCAACGCCGACCGGCCGACGCTGATCGCGGTTAAACTCGCCGCCGACGATCCGTCCGCGGCGATGCGCCGGCTGGGCGAATCGCTGGGAAAAACCGTCAAGGGAGGCTGAATGCGCCAACGCAGCGAGTATCTGGACTGGCTGATCGACGAACTGGCGCCGCTGGGGGCGATCCGCGCCAAGTCGATGTTCGGCGGCTGGGGGCTGTATTGCGACGAGGCCTTCTTTGCCATCATCGACGACGACGTGCTCTATCTGAAGGCCGATGCGCAGAACCGTGCGGCCTTCGTTGCCGAAGGCGTGCCGCCGTTCAGCTACACGGTCCGCGGCAAGACGCAGACGATGTCCTACTTTCGCTTGCCCGACGCCGCGCTCGACGATTCGACCGCGCTGCTGCACTGGGCGCGGACCGGTTTCGAGGCGGCGTTGCGTGCCGGCGTGGCGAAGCAGGGGCGCAGCCGCGTCGTCCGCTAGATCGACCCGAACCGGGCCCGTCTCACGCCGGAAAATGCGCGGCCCGGATACGCATGTCGGCCCGCCCCTTCCCGCAGACGGCAATCTGTTGGAGAATCTGCATTAATTACGTCCAACTCCCGACCGCAATCGGGGCTATCCATGCGTCAGGCTACTGTTACCCGCAACACCCTCGAAACCCAGATCACGGTTTCGGTCAATCTCGACGGCTCCGGCCAGTCCCGTTTCGATACCGGCGTGCCGTTCTTCGAGCACATGCTCGACCAGATCGCCCGTCACGGCTTGATCGATCTCGACATCAAGGCGGTCGGCGATCTGCACATCGATGCGCACCACACCGTCGAGGATGTCGGCATCACGCTCGGCCAGGCTTTTGCCAAGGCCGTCGGTGACAAGAAGGGCATCCGCCGTTACGGCCATGCCTACGTGCCGCTCGACGAAGCGCTATCGCGCGTCGTTGTCGACCTGTCCGGTCGTCCCTGTCTCGAGTACGAGTGCGAATACACCCGCGCGGTGATCGGCGGTTTCGACGTCGACCTGTTCGGCGAGTTCTTCCGCGGCTTCGTCAACCACGCCGCGATCAGCCTGCATATCGACAACCTGAAGGGCAAGAACGCCCACCATCAGGCCGAGACGATCTTCAAGGCAATGGGCCGCGCGCTGCGCATGGCGGTCGAGCACGACGAACGCATGGCCGGCATCACGCCGTCGACCAAAGGCACGCTGGTAGGCTGATATGCAAAAAATCGCCATCGTCGATTACGGCATGGGCAATCTGCATTCGGTGACCAAGGCCTTCGAGCTGGTCGCGGAAGGCCGCGCCGAGGTGGTGCTGACGGCCGATCCGGCCGTGGTCGCATCGGCCGACAAGGTCGTGTTCCCCGGTCAGGGCGCGATGCCCGACTGCATGCGCCATCTCGACGAATCGGGCCTCAAGGCCGAAGTGCTCAAGGCCGCCGCCGATCGGCCGTTCCTCGGCATCTGCGTCGGTGCGCAACTGCTGTTCGCGCGCAGCGAAGAAGGTCCGACCGACAGCCTCGGCGTGTTTCCGGGGCAGGTGGTGCGCTTTCCGCCCGAAAAAATGCGCGACGCGGGCGGCAACAAGCTCAAGGTGCCGCATATGGGCTGGAACGAAATGTTCATCAAGCACGCCCACCCGTTGTGGCAGGGCATCGCCGATGGCGAGCGCTTTTATTTCGTCCACAGCTATCATTTCGCCGGTGCCGACGATATCGCCGTCATCGAATCGGCCTATCCCTACCGCTTTGCCGCTGCGGTCGCGCAAGACAACATCTTTGCGATCCAGTGCCATCCGGAGAAATCGGCCAGTGCAGGGCTCAAGTTGTTGAGCAACTTCGTAAACTGGGATGGGCGTCAGTAAGGGGCCGTCGTGAAATCGTTGCCGCAGTGCTTGCGTACCTCGTTGCTGCAGTCGCTCCAGACTGTCGGTGTGTTGGCGCTGGTGCTGCAAGCAATGGCGGGCATGTCCTCCCAGATGAACTACCTGATTTTTTTTGCTGTGTATTTTCCGCTTAGCGCACTGGTGGCAGGTTTTCGCGCCAGCTCGTCCCGTCCTTCGAACACCCATTCGTCATCGTCATCATGCTGATCATTCCTGCTATCGACCTCAAAGACGGCCAGTGCGTTCGCCTGCGCCAAGGCCTTATGAACGACGCTACCGTCTTCTCCGACGACCCGGCGAGCTTCGTCAGCCACTGGCTCGGCCAGGGCGCGCGCCGCATGCATCTGGTCGACCTGAACGGCGCGTTTGCCGGCAAACCCAAGAACCTCGACGCGGTCAAAAGCATCATCAAGGCGATCGACGGCGAGGTGCCGGTGCAGCTCGGCGGCGGCATCCGCAATCTCGACACGATCGAGATGTACCTCGATGCCGGTATCGACTACGTGATCATCGGCACCGCCGCGGTCAAGCAGCCGGGCTTCCTGCACGAAGCGTGCGATGCTTTCCCGGGCCACATCATCGTCGGCCTCGACGCCAAGGACGGCAAGGTCGCCACCGACGGCTGGGCCAAGGTCACCGACCACGACGTGATCGATCTGGCCCAGCGCTTCGAGGGCTACGGCGTCGAAAGCGTGATCTACACCGACATCGGTCGCGACGGCATGCTGTCGGGCGTGAATATCGAAGCCACCGTGAAGCTGGCGCAGGCGCTGCGCATTCCGGTGATCGCCTCGGGCGGCCTGACCGACCTCGACGACGTGAAGAAGCTGGTCGAAGTCGAATCCGAAGGCATCGAGGGCGTGATCACCGGCCGTGCGATTTACGAAGGCACGATCGACTTCAAGGCGGCGCAGGAACTCGCCGACGGCAAGCTCGAAGCCGTGGAAGCCTGATGCCGCTCGCCAAACGCATCATCCCTTGCCTCGACGTGACCGCCGGTCGCGTCGTCAAGGGCGTCAATTTCGTCGGCCTGCGCGACGCCGGTGATCCGGTCGAGATCGCCAAGAAGTACGACGCGCAGGGCGCCGACGAGCTGACCTTTCTCGACATCACCGCCAGCTCGGACGACCGTGACCTGATCCTGCACGTGATCGACGCGGTTGCCTCGCAGGTCTTCATTCCGCTGACCGTCGGCGGCGGCGTGCGCAAGGTCGACGACGTGCGCCGGCTGCTGAACGCCGGCGCCGACAAGGTGTCGATCAACACGACGGCGGTGAGCAATCCGGAAGTCGTCGAGGCGGCGGCCAGCCGTTTCGGCAGTCAGGCGATTGTCGTGGCAATCGATGCCAAGGCGGTCGACGCCAGCAATACCCGCTGGGAAATCTTCACCCACGGCGGCCGCCGGCCGACCGGGCTCGATGCGGTCGAGTGGGCGGTGAAGATGCAGCAGCTCGGCGCTGGCGAAATCCTGCTGACCAGCATGGACAGAGACGGCACCAAGATCGGCTTCAACCTGCCGCTGACGCGCGCGGTGTCCGACGCCGTGGACATTCCGGTGATTGCTTCGGGCGGCGTCGGCAATCTGCAGCATCTGGTCGACGGCGTGATCGACGGCCATGCCGATGCGGTGCTGGCGGCGTCGATCTTCCATTTCGGCGAATACACGGTGGCGCAGGCCAAAGCCGCGATGCGCGCGGCAGGAATCGAGGTGCGACTGTGAGCACGCGCTGGCTCGACGAGATCAAGTGGGACGACAAGGGCCTGGTGCCGGTGATCGCGCAGGACGCGCACACCGGCCGGGTGCTGATGTTCGCCTACGCCAACCGCGAAGCGGTCGAAAAAACCGCCGAGAACGGTACCGCCCACTACTGGACGCGTTCGCGCCAGAAGCTGTGGCACAAGGGCGAGGAGAGCGGCCACTTCCAGCACGTGCTGGAAATCCGCCTCGACTGCGACGGCGACGTGCTGATTTATGTGATCGAGCAGGATGGCGGCATTGCCTGCCATACCGGCCGCGAGAGCTGCTTCTACCGCGTGCTGAACCATGGCGAGTGGGATACCGTCGACCCGGTGCTCAAAGACCCGGCCGCGATCTACCACAAGCATCATTGAGCGGACGTCGTTTTCGAACAGGCCGGTTTTCCGGCCTGTTTGCATTGCTGCAGCGCTTTTTTGATCTGCCCCGGACTTTCCGCCACGCCAGTGTCACCAAACGGCAATATAATTGCTGCCAAATCACGTGATTCCTGAGGCCCTGCATGGTTTCCACCGACATTCTCGAACGCCTGTCCGCGACGCTGGAAAGCCGCCGCGACGCCGATCCGTCCACTTCCTACGTTGCCAAGCTGTTCCACAAGGGCCAGGAGGCGATCCTCAAGAAAGTCGGCGAGGAGTCGTTCGAGGTCGTCATGGCCGCCAAGGACGGCGACAAGTTGCACCTGGTGCGCGAAGTCGCCGATCTGTGGTTCCACACGCTGGTGCTGCTCGCCCACGAGGGCTTGAGCCACGAGGACGTGCTGGCCGAGCTGGCGCGGCGCGAAGGGATTTCGGGCATCGATGAAAAGGCGGCTCGCCCCAAGGGCTGAGCGTGGAGAAGGCGACTATGAGCGACTGCATTTTCTGCAAGCTGGCGAGCGGCGAGTTTCCGACGACCAAGCTCTACGAGGACGACGACATCCTCGTCTTCAACGACCTGCACCCGGTCGCGCCGGTGCATTTTCTCGTCGTACCGAAGCCGCACATCGAATCTCTGGCGCATGCCGAGGTCCAACATCAGGCACTGCTGGGCAAACTGATGCTCGTCGCCGCGCGCGTTGCCGCCGAGCAGGGGCTGAGCGACGGATTCCGCACCATCATCAATACCGGTGCCGGCGGTGGCCAGAGCGTGTTCCACCTGCACCTGCATGTGATCGGTGGCGCACCGCTGCCGACCAAGATCACCGAACTCAGTACTCACTGATTCGCATTCCAACGGAGAACGTCCATGGGTTCCTTCAGCATCTGGCACTGGCTTATCGTGCTGGTCATCGTCATCCTCGTGTTCGGTACCAAGCGTCTGGGCAATATCGGCAAGGACCTCGGATCGGCCGTGCGCGGCTTCAAGGAAGGCATCCGTGAAGGCGAGGCCGACAAAGCCGAGGCCAAGGACGTCAAGCCCGAGTCCGGCCGCGTGATCGACGTGGTTGATAAAGACAAGCGCTAGTGTTCGACGTCAGTCTCGGTGAGCTGGCCCTCATCGGCGCGGTTGCGCTGGTGGTGATCGGCCCGGAGCGCCTGCCGACGGTCGCACGTACCGTCGGTGCGCTGATCGGCCGCGCGCAGCGCTTCGTCGGCAGCGTCAAGGCCGATCTCGAGCGCGAAGTGCGCGCGAGCGAGCTGGCGCAGATCGAAGCCGAGCTGCGCGCCGAAGGCGAAGCCCTGAAGCAGACGATCCACGGGCCGGTGACCGAGCTGCGCGAGACGCTGGCCGGCGCCCGTGATGCGCTGAGCGAGCCGTCGCCGCCCGCCGTGGCCGAGCCGACTTCGCCGCAGCCCGTTGCCGCCGCAACGGACAACGAAATGCCGCAGGCGGACGAGCGTCAGCCCGATCTCTTTCTTGTCGAACCGTCGGCGCCACCGCCGGCGCGCGACCGTCGCTGAGTCCCCATGAACGCTGCCGATTTCCAGCCGTTGCTGGCCCACCTGATCGAACTGCGCAACCGGCTGGTGCGTGCCGGGCTGGTGTTCCTGCTCGGCTTCGGTGTGTGCTTTGCCTTTTCCGCCCAGCTCTACGATATCGTCGTCGCGCCGCTGACCCACGTACTGCCCGGCCAGAAACTGGTGTCGATCGGCATCGCGACACCGTTTCTGGTCCAGATGAAGATCGCCGCGCTGGTGGCCTTCATCGCCACGCTGCCGCATACGCTGTATCAGGTATGGGCGTTCATTGCGCCGGGGCTGTATGTGCACGAGAAAAAGCTGGTGCTGCCGCTGATTTTCGCCTCGTCGCTGCTGTTTCTGGCCGGTATGGCGTTCGCGTATTTCTTCGTGTTTGGCGTGGTCTTCAAGTTCATCGCCTCGATCGTCCCGACGTCGATGCAATGGCTGCCCGACTCGGGTGAGTACCTCGATTTCATTTTCGGCATGTTCCTCGCCTTCGGCACGACCTTCGAGGTCCCGGTGGCGATCGTCGTGCTCGTGTATCTCAATGTCGTCAGCGTCGAGCAACTCGTGCGCTGGCGGCCCTATGTGATCGTCGGCGCTTTCGTCATCGCCGCGGTGGTGACGCCGCCCGACGTTCTGTCGCAATGCCTGCTGGCAATACCGCTGTGGCTCTTGTACGAGCTCGGCTGCATCGTCGCCCGGCTGATTGTTCCCCGTTCGCCTCTTCCTGCCTGAGTCTGCATGCTCCGCGTTTTCCAAGTTCTGCTTTTCCTGCTCGCCGCCGTACCGTGTGGCATTCCGTTCCGCTATCCGCCGAACCCGGTGTTCCCGTCCGAGCTTGCCGCGTACACGCTGGCGACCTTGCTGGTGCTCGCCGTCGCCGGCCTGCCGACCCAAAGGGTCGAAACGACACGCATGCCGTGGATGGCGATGGTCTGGTTCGGCCTCGCCGCCGTACTCGGCCTGCAGGCGCTGACGATGACCGTGCCGTACTGGTCCGATCTGACGATTCCTGCGCTCTACCTTGTCACCGCCGGTATGTCGGTCTGGGCGCTGGCGCGGGCGCGTGACGAATTCGGCATTGCGCCGCTGGCACAGGCGCTGGCGTGGGGCCTGGTGGTCGGCGCACTGTTCAATTCGGCGATCGCGGTCGAGCAGATCTACCAGCTGATCACCAGCGGGCCGCGGCTGATCTTCGGCAATATCGGTCAGAAGAATATGTACGGCCACTATCTGGCCTGGGGCTTCGCCTCGGTGATGTGGTTGTCGGCGACCGGCAAGCTGCCGCGCTGGCTGACGGTAACGCTGTCGCTGTGGTTCGCGCTGTCGATGGCCTACTGCGGCTCGCGCTCGCCCTTCCTGTACGCGGTTGCATGGCTGGTGTTCGGCCTGCTGCTGGCCTTCGGCAAGCAGGACGTCGTGCGCCGTCTGGGCCGCAACCTGATGATCGCCGGTGCGCTGATCATTGCGATGCAGTTCGTCGCGCCGCTGATCAACGATGTGATCGGCAGCCTGCTGCGCTCGCAGAACGAAGTGCCGACCGGCCTCGACCGGCTCGATTCCAACGGCGCGCGCCGTCTGGTCGAATGGCACAAGGCCTGGCTGACCTTCGAAGCGCATCCGCTGCTCGGCGTCGGCTGGGGTGAATACCCGGCGCATGGCGTCGCGCTGCAAGTGCAACCCGAATTCGCCAAGGTCGTCGAAAGCGTGCTGTTCACGCATGCGCACAATTCGCTGCTGAACCTGATGGCCGAAACCGGCGTCATCGGCACCGGCATCGTCGTACTCGGCATCCTCGCGGCCTTTTTCGGTCTGTGGTCGCGTCGCGACGACGACGTGGCGATGTTCGCCGCCGCGCTGGTGGCGGTGTCCATCCTGCACAGCCTGGTCGAATATCCGCTGTGGTATTACCACTTCTTCGGTCCGTTCGCGCTGATGCTGTTCCTCGCCTTCGGTGCGACGCCACGCAAGGGCCCGGCCGTATCGCGCGCCGGTTTCGCCTTGTACGGCGCGGCATCGATCGCCGTCGCGGTCTTCGGCGGGCTGACGTACCTGAAGATCTACCCGATCATCGATCCGAGCGACAGCGTCAAAACCAACGAGCGCAACCTGAAGATACTGGGCGAGTTGCGTCACAACCCGCTGGTCGATTTCTACGCCGATTACGCGCTGTCGAACTACATCACCGCCAGCAGCGAAAACATGGACTGGAAACTCGGCATCCTCGACCGGCTCAACGCGGTCCGGCCGTACCCGGGGCAGCTGTCCGACGCGGCGATCATGCACGCGATCAAGGGCGAAGCGGTGCTGGCGCAGACGCTGATGCGTCAGGCGGCGTTTGCCTACCCGGAAAGCCTCGATTACTTCCGCGACGAGCTGGCGCGCTTCCCGCACGACGCGAAGGTGCAGGCGCTGGCCAAGCCGGTGGGCGAGGCCGAGGCGATGTTCGGCGTGCAGAAGCACGACGGGGAGTAAACGCAGGATCGCGGCCAAAAAGAAACCCGACATCGTCGGGTTTTTTTTCGGCCGTCTGGCTTAGCGTCGTTGCGCGTAGACGAAGAACTCGTGGTTACCGTCGCCGCCAAGAATCGGGCTGTCGAAGTAGTCGAGCACGTCGAATCCGGCGTCGAGCGCGGCGGCGCGGATCTTGGTTTCGACGCCCGGATAGCTGCTGGCGTCGCGGACGATGCCGCCCTTGCCAAGACCGGCCAGCCCCACTTCGAACTGCGGTTTGACGAGGAACAGTAGCGAGCCGCCGGCCGGCAGCTGGGCCGCCAGTGCGGGCAGGATCAGCGTCAGCGAGATGAACGACACATCGCCGACGATGGCGCCGACCGGCGCATCCAGATGCTCGTCCAGATCGCCCGCTGCCAGATGGCGCGCGTTGAGGCCTTCGAGCGTGACGATGCGCGCGTCGTCGATCAGGCTGCGGTGCAGCTGGTCGTGGCCGACTTCGAGGCCGATCACCCGGCGTGCGCCGGCCTGCAGCAGGCAGTCGGTGAAGCCGCCGGTGCTCTGGCCGACATCGAGCACCAGCATGCCGGCCACGTCGAGGCCGGTATGCGCCAGCGCGCCGGCCAGCTTGAGCCCGCCGCGCGAGACGAAGCGGTCGGCTTCCTCATCGGCCGCGATGGCGATCTGCATGCCGGCATCGAGCTTGGCGCTGGCCTTGCTGACGGTCTTGCCTTCGACGCTGACCCGGCCCGCGGCGATCAGTTGCTGTGCGTGGGTGCGCGAGCTTGCCAGGCCGGCGTCGACCAGAAATACATCGGCGCGGGCCATCAGAACATCTCGTCCGGATGCAGATAGCGCCACTGGCCGGTCGGCAGATCGCCGAGTTCGATCTTGCCGATGCGGATGCGCTTGAGGCCGACGACGCGCAGGCCGACAGCTTCGCACATCCGGCGGATCTGCCGCTTCTTGCCTTCGTGCAGGATGAAGCGCAGCTGGTCGCGGTTCTGCCACCAGACCTCGGCGCGCTTGAGCTTCTGGCCGTCGAGTTCGAGGCCGTAGTTGAGCCGCTTCAGGTCGCCCGGCGCGAGCTGGCCGTTGACGCGGACGAGGTATTCCTTCTCGACGCTCGAATTCTCGCCGATCAGGTGCTTGGCGATGCGGCCGTCCTGCGTCAACACCAGGAGGCCGACCGAATCGATGTCGAGCCGGCCGGCGGGGACGAGGCTTTTCAGGTGTTCGCGATCGAAGCGGATGCCGCTGGTGTCGTCGGCCCACTGGTTGTCGGGCTTCACCAGCACCACGGCCGGCTGGTAGCCGTCTTCGGCCTGCCCCGAGACGTAGCCGATCGGCTTGTTGATCAGCACGGTGACACGGCCGGCCTGCTCGCGTTCGGCGGCCTTGTTCAGCGTGACCGTTTGCGTCGGCAGGACCTTGCTGCCGAGCACGTCGACGACGACGCCGTCGACGCGGACCCAGCCGCGGGCAATGTATTCATCGGCTTCGCGGCGCGAGCACAGACCGAGTTCGGTCATGCGTTTGGAAAGGCGGATCGGTTCCATGACGTCGCTCCGGGAAAACCGTGCAGCTTATCGAATCGGGCCGGCGCTGGCGAGCCGCTGCCGACGATTTACATTGCCGGCCGCCGCGGTGCGGCGCCATGCACCGACGTTTCAGTCGCTGCGACCGAGGCCGTGTTCGACCGCATACACGGCCGCCTGCACCCGGCTCGACAGGCCGAGCTTCTTGAGGATGTTCTGCACGTGGATCTTGACGGTGCTTTCGGCCAGATCGAGCGCGCGCGCAATGCCCTTGTTGCTGTCGCCGCGGGCGAGGAAACCGAGGATCTCGCGCTCGCGCGGCGTCAGCCGGTCCTCGTCGCGCGGTTCGGCCGGCGCGGCGGCGCTGCGGAACTGGGCGACGAGCTTGGCCGTCATGGCCTCGGCGACGACGGCCTCGCCGGCGTGGGCGCGGACAATGGCACTCACCAGGTAGTCGGCGTCGATATTCTTCAGCAGATAGCCGCGTGCGCCGCTGCGCAGTGCGTCGGCGAGGTCTTCGGCGTCCTCGGACACCGTCAGCATCAGGACGGCGGTCTGCGGCCGGTCCTCGAGGATCAGCTGCAAGGCTTCCAGCCCGGACAGCCCCGGCATGTTCAGGTCGAGCAGCACCACATCGGGCGCAAGCTCGTGGCAGCGCTTGACGCCTTCGGCGCCGTCGGCCGCCTCGCCGACGATGGTGAACTCGGACTGGCGCGACAGCAGCAGCCTGATGCCGCTGCGAAACAGCGTGTGATCGTCAACCAGCAATACCTTGATCGTCATGCCTGCCTGTCCTTTCCTGTGTGCGTTCGTCGAGTCGGCGCGCTTCGGCCGGGATGAGCAGTGTCACCACGGCGCCGCGGTCCGATTCGACCCGCAGTTGCGCTGCCAGCCGGCTGGCGCGCTCCTGCATGATTTTAAGCCCGACATGGCCTTCGGCGCGCGCGGCCACTTCGGCCGGGTCGAAACCGCGTCCGTCGTCGCGGATCGTCAGCGTCACGTCGCGTTCATTGGCGAAGCGGATGTCGACCGCGGTCGCATTGGCATGCTTGCGGACATTCGACAGTGCCTCCTGCAGAACGAACAGCAGCTGCAGCTGGTCCTCGGCCGGCAACGGCGTGCCCGAGCCGACCGCTTCAAAATCGACGGCGATGCCGGTCTGGCGGCGGAAGCGTTCGACCGTCGCGCGCATGTTCGAGACGAGATCGCCCTCGGCCAGCCGCGAGCGGAAATTGTTCAGCAGTTCGCGCACGTCGTCGTAGCTTTCCTGCACGCCGGCCTTGAGTAGCGGCACGATGTCGAGCGCCTCGGCGGTCGCGCCGCGCTTGAGCGAATCGTTGAGCATCTGCACCTGCAGATTCAGGAAGGACAGCCCCTGGGCGATGCTGTCGTGCAGCCCTTGCGCCAGCAGATTGCGTTCCTCGTAGACGGCGATTTCGCGCTCGCGCGCCGCCAGCCGCAGGTTTTCGAGCGCGATGCCGAGCTGCTCGCCCAGCGCGGCCAGCAATTCGCGTTCGCTCTGGCTGATGTCGCGCGCCTCGCGGAAATGCAGGTTGAACTGGCCGGTCGAGCGTGTGCGTGCGCGTACCGGGAAGGCGCTCACCTGAACGAAGCCCTCGCGTTCGCACGAATACGGCGTCGCCGCGCTCGGCAGCTTGCGGAAGTCGTGGATGATGGCGACGCCGTCCTTGAGGCTGGCGCCGCACAGGCAGTCGCCGGGCTGCAGGCAGTGTTCGGCGGCGGCCAGCGTGTCGGAGATGCCGGCGTAGACGACCATGTGCGCGGCATTCGAATGCGGATCGACGATGCGTACGCTGCCGCCGTCGGCGCCGAACCAGGCCATCAGCTGGTCGAGAAAGTCGCGGCACATCGCCTCGGCCGACAGACCGGCGTTGAGGCGGGCGCCGATCTCGTTGCGCAAGGCCAGCTCGCGATTGCGCACATTCAGCGCGGCGGTCTTATCAAGGACGCGGGCTTCGAGCGAGCCGTGCGCGTCGGCGACCCGGTCGGCCATCCGGTTGAAGCCGCGGGTCAGTTCGCCGAATTCGTCGTCGGTCTCGACCGGCAGCCGGACGCTGTAATCGCGTTCGGCCATGCGCGAGATCCCGCCGGACAGCCGGTACAGCGGGCGGAAGACCAGCAGGAACATCAGGTAGATCTGCGCGACGGTACCGACGATCGCCAGCACGATCAGCAGCATCTGCGAGCCGCGCATCAGCATCGTCCGCCGGGCGTTGTACTGTTCGATATCGAGCACCAGCGCATTGATTTGCGCGACAAAGTGATCCATCTGCAGGCGCATTGCGGCCGAATCGCCCTTCAGTTCGCTCGGTGGCAGTGCCAGCAGCTGCTGATAGCGCTGTTCGATCGCCTTGAAGCGCGCCCGCACGGCCGGGTCGCCCGGCAGATAGAGCGGCCGGGCCGGGTCGCCGCGGTCGAGCAGCGTCAGGGTCTCGGTGAATTGGCGACGTTCGGCGGCGATCTGCGTCGACAGTTCGGCCGACGGGCGCTCGCGGGAGAGCTGCAGCGTATAGCCGAGCCGGTAGGTCTGCATGCGCAGGCTGCCGGCCGCGTTGATCGCCGCTGCGCCACCTTCGAGCTGCCACGACAGATACAGCGTGGTGCCGACTGCTGCCAGCCCGAGCAGCAGCGAGACCAGCAGCAGCGTGACGACCTTGATCGACAGTTGCTGCCGCGCCGGCACCAGGGTCTCGTCGAGCATCAGCCGTTGCCGTCGGCGCGCCAGTCACCGGACTTGCCGCCGCGTTTTTCCAACAGCCGGATGCCGTCGATGACCATGCCGCGGTCGACCGCCTTGCACATGTCGTAGATCGTCAGCAGCGCGACGTTGACCGCGGTCAGCGCCTCCATCTCGACACCGGTCTTGCCGACCGTTTCGGCGACGACTTCGCAGCGCACGCCGTCGGCTTCGAGCTCGAACGACACGTCGACGCGGGTCAGCGGCAGCGGGTGGCACAGCGGAATCAGCTCGGACGCCTTCTTGGCGGCCATGATCGCGGCGATCCGGGCAATGCCGAGCACGTCGCCCTTCTTGTGGCCGCCCTGGGCGACGAGCGCCAGCGTCGCGGCCTGCATGCGGATCCGGCCTTCGGTACGGGCGACGCGGTGGGTGTCGGCCTTGGCGCCGACGTCGACCATATGCGCCTGGCCTTGCGCGTTGAAATGCGTCAGTGAATTCATGGGGTGGGCTTGTGCAAAGGCGGCCAGCGCCGCCGGGGTGTTCAGGTTCGGAAAAGCGTCGGCCGCGAAGGCGACCGGCACCGCGGCCAGACTGGCGAGCCAGTCGCGCAGCCGCAACTCGCGCCGCCGCAGCCGCTCGGCAAGTGCGTCGGCACAGTCGGTACGGACGAGGCAGACGCTAGGCTGGATCGCGTCGCCGGCGCTGGCAACGGCGGCTTGCTGACCGGTCAGTGCGTCGGCGAGCCGGGCGAGCAGATCGGTCGGCAGGCTCGGGACGTCGCACGGCACGATCAGCAGCGCATCGGCATCGCACGTCGCCAGCGCGGCATGGATGCCGGCGAGCGGGCCGAGGCCGCCGGGAAGGAGATCGTGCTGCACCGCGATGCCAAGGTCGCGGTAGGTCTCGAGATTGCTGTTGGCCGAGATCGTCACGCCGTCGATCGCGCGCGTCTGCGCTGCGAGCGCGGCGAGGACCCAGGCGGCCAGCGGCCGGCCGTGCAGCGGCAGCAGACCCTTGTCCTGTCCGCCCATGCGCCGGCCTTCGCCGCCGGCAAGAATGACCGCGGCGATCTTCATGGCGTGTCGTCGGGCAGCCAGCGCTGCATGGCTTCGGCATCGCTGTCGCGGGCGTCGACCCAGTGCGACGACTGGCCGTCCGACTCGCGCTTCCAGAACGGTGCCTCGGTTTTCAGGTAGTCCATGACGAAGGCGTTGGCATCGTAGGCGGCATGACGGTGGGCGCTGGCGGTCAGCACCAGCACGATCTGGTCGCTCGGGTGCAGCGGGCCAACGCGGTGGACGATGCTGACGGCGGTCAGCGGCCAGCGCGTGGCGGCCTGGTCGGCGATCTTCGCCAGCGCCTTTTCGGTCATGCCCGGATAGTGTTCGAGTTCGAGCACGGCAATGTGCCGGTCGAGATTCAGGTCGCGCACGCGGCCGACGAAGGCGACGACGGCGCCGCTGTCGGCCTCGTCGGCGACCAGCGCGGCGTATTCGCGACCGAGGTCGAAGTCGTCATGGCCGACGCGAATGGCGATGCGGGTCATCTCAGCCTCCGGTCACCGGCGGAAAGATTGCCACCTCGGCACCCGCGGGGATCGCGTCGCCGGGCTGGGCCATTTCCTGATTGACCGCGACGCGGAACACGCGGGCGCCGCCGAGCTCGTCGGCGAAGGCACCACCACGAGCGATGAGCAGGGCGATCAGGTCGGCGACGCGGCTGCCGGCGGGCAGGGCGAACGCCTCGTCGGCGCGGCCGAAGGCATCACGGAGCCGGGCGAAGTACAGCAACTGGATGGTATTCACGGTCGGCCTCTCATTTCAGTGCGGCGAGCGGGATGAAGTCGACCGGTTCGCCCGCCTGCACCATCCTGCCTTCCGGTACGACGACGAGGCCATCGGCCCAGACCACCGACGTCAGCACGCCGGAGCTTTGGTTCGGGTACAGCACGGCGCGACCGTCGACCAGCCGCGCGCGCAGGTACTCGCGACGGTTGCCGGCGCGTTCGATCGCGAATCCGGCCGCGACCCCGATCGTCGGCGTCGGTGCATGGCCGCCGCTGCGCGCGGCGAGGAAGGGTCGGACGAACACGACGAAGGTGACGAAGCTCGACACCGGATTGCCGGGCAGGCCGATGAAATCGGCGTCGCCGATCCGGCCGCAGGCGAACGGTTTGCCGGGCTTGATGGCGATTTTCCACAGCGACAAGGCACCGAGCGATTCGACCGCGGCCTTGACGTGGTCTTCCTCGCCGACCGAGACACCACCGGTCGACAGCACGACGTCGTGCGTGGCGGCGGCATCGGCGAGGATGTCGCGCGTCGCGGCGAACTGGTCGGGCACGATGCACAGATCGCTGACGATGCAGCCGGCCTCGCGCAACAGCGCCGAGATCGCGTAGCGGTTGGAGTTGTAGATCTGCCCCGGCGCCAGCGGCGTGCCGGGTTCGGCCAGTTCGTTGCCGGTCGACAGCAGCGCGACGCGCAGGCGCCGTACCACCGCCACGCGGGCGACGCCCACCGCCGCCAGCAGCCCGAGCTCGGCGGCGCCGAGCCGCGTACCGGCCTGGATGACGACTGCGTCTTGCTGCACGTCCTCGCCGCGTCGACGGATGTGCTGGCCGTGGAATGGCTTGCCGTTCACGGTCAGTGTGTTGCCGTCGACGCTGCAGTCCTCCTGCATCGCGACCGCGTTGGCGCCGGACGGGATCGGCGCGCCGGTGAAGATGCGCGCGGCCTCACCGGGCGCAAGCGCGCTGCCGGTCTCGCCGGCGGCAATGCGCTGGGCGACGTGGAAGGTGGTCGGCGCGACAAAATTGGCGACGTTGAGCGCGTAGCCGTCCATCGCACTGTTGTCGAAACCCGGGACGGCCAGCGTCGAAACGACGTCGGTAGCGAGCACCCGCCCCAGCGCGTCGTTCAGCGCCAGTGTTTCGGTCTCGGTCATGCGGCGGGCTGCGGCGAGCAGTTGCTCGCTGGCTTGGTCAACGGTCAGCATGGGGATCCAGTGCCAGATGGTGGGTGATGAAGTCGGCGATCGCGCCGGCATCGTTGAGGTCGAGCAGCGGTAACGTGCTCTCGACCGGTGCGTCGCTGGCGACGGCGACGATGTTTGCATCGTCCGGGAAAAGCTGCGGCTTGCCGGTGCCGGCACGCCAGACTTCGAGTTTGGGGATCGGGTCGTGCTTGAAGCCTTCAACCAGGGTCAGATCGGCCGGCGACAGCCGTGCCAGCTGCTCGGCCAGTGTCGGCTCGGTATCGCCGCGCAATTCGCGGACGATGGCAAAGCGGTACGGTGAGGCGATCAGCACCTCGGCGGCGCCGGCGCTGCGAAAGCGTGCGCTGTCCTTGCCCGGTGCTTCGAGCTCGAAGTCGTGGTGCGAATGCTTGATGGCGTTGACGCGCAGGCCACGCGCCGCGAAGCAGGCGATCAGTTGTTCGGTCAGCGTGGTCTTGCCGCTGCCGGAAAAGCCGACAATGCCGAAAACCTTGGTCATCAGCCGCCCGTTTGCGACATGAAACGCACCAGCTTGGTCGGCGCTTCGCGAAATTCGTGGCGTTCGGGCTTGAGTTCGATCGCCTGGGCGATCGCGGCGTCGAGGTCGGCATCGCTGCAGCCGGCGCGCAGCATCGGTCGGAATTCGAATTTTTCTTCCTGACCGAGGCACAGGTAGAGGGTGCCGTCGACCGCCAGCCTGACACGGTTACAGGTGGCGCAGAAATGCTGCGAGATCGGCGTGATAAAGCCGACGCGGCCGCGGCCGTCCGGTGTTTTCCAGTAGCGCGCCGGGCCGCCGCCGAGCTCCATCGCTTCGGGGACGAGGCCGAAACGTTCAACCAGCCGTTCGCGTACCGGTGCCAGGTCGAGGTATTGGGCGTTGCGGCCGGTATCGCCCATCGGCATCGCTTCGATCAGCCGCAGGATGAAGCCGTGCTGCATGGCGAATTCGGCCATCCGTTCGATTTCCATCTCGTTGACGCCCTTCATCGCGACCATATTCAGCTTGATCGGCGTAAAGCCCTCGTCGCGGGCGGCCATGATGCCGGCGAGGCTGGCGTCGAAGGCGTCGCGACCGGCGAGCTTTTCGTAACAGCCGCGGTCGAGCGTATCGAGGCTGATGTTGAGGCGGTCGACGCCGGCCGTGCGCAGCGCGCGGGCATGGCGGACGAGCTGGGTGGCATTGGTCGATAGTGACAGGTCGTCGAGACCGTCGAGTGCCTTGAGCCGGCCGGCAAGCTGGTCGAGGTTGCGGCGCAGCAGCGGTTCGCCGCCGGTGAGACGGACCCGGGCAACGCCGGCACGCACGAAGGCGGCGACGAGGCGTTCGAGTTCGTCGAAGCTCAGCCAGTGTTCGGGCTCTTCGAAACCGTGAAAGCCCTTGGGCATGCAGTAACTGCAGCGCAGATCGCAGCGATCGGTCACCGATACGCGCAGATAGCGGATCGAGCGGCCGAACCGGTCAACGAGCGAGCGGTCGGTCAGCCTGCGGTCTGGCGATGGGTGATCGGTCAGCATAGCTTCCTCCTCTCATGCCCATTCTAGGCGGATTGCCGGGGGAGGGCAGTTCGCCTGTCGGTGCAGGCGGGCTAGTCCATTTGGACTAGAGGGCTATTTTATGCCGTTGCGCTGTGGCTGTGGATAAGCAATCGCCCCGGTACAGGACCGGGGCGATTCGGGGCGGGCGCGGCTGACGTTTAGCCGGCAGCCTTCAGGTCATAGCCCTGGATGTCGGCGGCTTCGACCAGACCTTGCAGATAGGTGTGCATGGCGCGGCGGGCTTCCATCTCGGTCAGGTAGGCGGTCAGGCGTTCCTGGACTTCGTCGAAGCTGACGCTGGCGCCTTCGGTCTTCTTGCCGGCCTTGATGATGTGCAGGCCGAACTGGGTTTCGACCAGTTCCTTGGCGAGTTCGCCTTCGCCCAGCGAGAACGCCGCTTGTTCGAATTCCGGCACCATCTGGCCACGACCGAACGCACCGAGTGCGCCGCCTTGCTGGCCCGACGGGCAGGCCGACAGCTCCTTGGCGCGGGTTTCGAACAGGTGCGGTGCAAGGCGCAGTTCCATCAGCACTTGCTCGGCCTTGCCGCGCATCAGCGCAGCCGGCGTTTCCGGCGTGCTCTTGAACAGGATGTGGCTGGCTTCGACCTGCTCACCCTGGACGAAGGCTTGCGGGTTGGCGTCGTAGAAGGCGCGGGCCTGGGCTTCGTCGACCTTCGGTGCTTCGATTTCCTGGCCGAGCAGTTCGCCGACGGCTTCCTGCGGATCGGCGGCTTCGATGCCCTTGGCGCGGGCGCGCTGGGTCAGCAGCTCGCGCAGGATCAGTTCCTGAACGGTGGCGTCGAGCGGGCTCGGCGCGTCCTGGTGATGCGGCATTTCCGCTTCGATCTGTGCATCGGTGATTTCGACGCCGTTGACGAGAATGGCCATGGATCAGGTCCTGTCTGAATGAATTAAAAAGGCCGCGACACCGTCGCGGCCTGTCGTTGCTGCATATAGGGTCGAATAACCCGATTACAAGTGGGTGATTATTTCAGCCGCAGCTCGGCGGCGTTGGCATGCGCGGTCAGCCCTTCGCCGTGCGCCAGCGTCGCGGCAACGCGGCCCAGCGTCTGTGCGCCGGCCTCGGACACCATGATCAGGCTCGAGCGTTTCTGGAAATCGTAGACGCCGAGCGGGCTGGAGAAACGCGCGCTGCGCGCGGTCGGCAGCACGTGGTTCGGCCCGGCACAGTAGTCGCCGAGGCTTTCCGAGGTGAACTTGCCCATGAAGATCGCGCCGGCATGGCGCAGTTTCTCGACCCACGCCTGCGGATCGGCGACCTGCAGCTCGAGGTGCTCGGGCGCGATGCGGTTGGAGATCGCGCAGGCCTCGTCGAGGTCGGCGACCTGGATCAGCGCGCCGCGGTTGGCGAGTGACGCGGCGATGATGTCGCGGCGCGGCTGGGCCGGCAGCAGTTTTTCGATGCTGGCGGCAACCCGGTCGATGTAGGCCGCGTCCGGGCACAGCAGGATGGCCTGGGCGATTTCGTCGTGCTCGGCCTGGCTGAAGAGGTCGATCGCGACCCAGTCCGGATCGGTCGAGCCGTCACAGAGCACGAGGATTTCCGACGGGCCGGCGACCATGTCGATGCCGACGACGCCGAACACCGCGCGCTTGGCCGCGGCGACATAGGCATTGCCGGGGCCGGTGATCTTGTCGACCTGCGGAATCGTTTGCGTGCCGTAGGCGAGCGCGCCGACGGCTTGTGCACCGCCGATGGTGAAGGCGCGCGACACGCCGGCGACATAGGCCGCGGCGAGCACCAGATCGTTCTTTTCGCCCCGCGGCGTCGGCACGACCATGATGATTTCTTCGACGCCGGCGACGTGGGCCGGAATCGCGTTCATCAGCACCGACGACGGATAGGCCGCCTTGCCGCCCGGTACATAGATGCCGACGCGGTCGAGGGCGGTGATCTGCTGGCCGAGCAGCGTACCGTCCTCGTCCTCGTAGCTCCACGACGCCATCTTCTGGTGCTCGTGGTAGCTGCGGATCCGCTTGGCGGCGAAGCTCAGCGCGTCCTTCTGCACCTGCGGCAGCCGCTCGAACGCGGCCTTGAGCTCGTCCTGCGTCATTTCGAGTTCGGCCATCTGCTGCACGCCGGTGCCGTCGAAACGGTTGGTGTACTCGACCACCGCGGCATCGCCACGCGCCTTTACGTCGGCGAGGATGGCGGCGACGCGGGCGTCGACGTCGGGGTCCTGCGAGGTTTCGAACGCCAGCAGTGCGGTGAGTTCGGATTCAAAATCGGCGGAACGGGTATCGAGGCGACGGATCATGGCGGCTCAGCGGAAATCATCGGGTTTGCCGCCGATTATACCCGTGGCGTGTACGCCCGACTTGACGACGCTACTGCCTTGCCCGCTCCAGCTGTTCGACGTGGCTGATGCTTTCGCTTTTCAGCAACAGTACCTTGCCGTTGCGACGGATCAGCGTGTCGCTGCTCTTTTCCCGGATGTTGATGATGCTGCCGCCCACATCCAGCGTGTTCTCGACGTTGACGACGGCCTGGCGTCTGTCGGTGGCGACCGTCACGCTCCGGACGTCGATGTCGGAGTCGAGCTGCAGGATACCGTCCATGCTGTCGCCGATCCGCTCGATCGACTTGAAGAAAACGACGGCCTCTGCGCACGCCTGCTCCTTGTTGCTCACCGTGCCGTTGCTGATGCCCTGAAAGTCGTCGGCGAGTAGTGCACACAGGTTCTTGGGCTCACGCGAGAAGAGGGCGTTCTGATAGTCGGTATAGAACCCCCGCGCCTGCTCGTCGCTGATCGTCCGGCTACCGATGAAGTACCACCAGGCAGCAACAACCAGCAGCGAGGCCAGCAGCAGCCATTTCCCCGGCGAAAGACGGATCTGAAGGCGCGGGGATTCACTCGGGGCCGGAACCGGCGGAATTTGCGCCGGCTGCCGGGCGGCTTCGGTCTGCGCGGCGCGAAAGCGCGGCATGTCGACGCCGCAGCCAAGGCATAGAGTTCGCGGCGGTTGTTGCCGTCCGCACGCGGGGCAGGTGATGCCGTTGTCGATGGCAGGCTCGGCGTCGGGCTCGACGGTCAGGCTGGCAATGTCGAGATCGTCGCTGGCCGCCGCCTGTGGTCGGGGCGGTGTCAGTGCTTCGGCGCGAACGACAACGCCGGCGCGCTGCAGATGGGCCAGATAGGTCTCCAGCTCGCGGCGGGATACGCTGGGCTTGATGACCTTTGGCGCCGTATCGAGCAGCTGGCGGGCGCGTTCGACGTCGATTTTCAGCAGCTTGGCCAGATTGGCCGTGGCGGTTTCAGCCGAAAAACCGGGTTGCAGCTCGCCGGTCAGGACGAGGCGAACGGGATCGTGCATCGGGAAAGCCCAGGGTCGGAATGGTCGATGACGATATTGTTTTATTCAGTTTCGTGCAAGAAATGTGGCGCCGCTGTTTCGATGGCGCAAAAAAAGCCGGCATGGCGCCGGCTTTGCTTGGGCTGAAGGCTTATCGGTCGTTTGCGCCGGTGCCGATTGCACCGGCAAAGGCTTCCAGCATCGGCTGGATCCGGTCTTCCTTGAGCTTGAGCGCCGCCTGATTGACGACGAGTCGGCTCGAGATGTCGCGGATGTGTTCGACGGCGACGAGATCGTTGGCCTTGAGCGTGCCGCCGGTCGACACGAGGTCGACGATGGCGTCGGCGAGGCCGACCAGCGGCGCGAGTTCCATCGAGCCGTACAGCTTGATCACGTCGACATGGACGCCCTTGGCGGCAAAGTGCTCGCGGGCCTGTTGGACGTACTTGGTGGCGATCTTCAGCCGGGCGCCCTGGCGCACCGCGCCGTCGTAGTCGAAGCCGTTGCGCGTTGCGACCATCAACCGGCACTGGGCGATTTCGAGGTCGAGCGGCTGGTAGATGCCGGCGCCGCCGTGCTCGATCAGCACGTCGCGCCCGGCGACGCCGAGGTCGGCTGCGCCGTACTCGACATAGGTCGGCACGTCGCTGGCGCGGACGATGATCAGCCGCACATCGTCGCGGTTTGTGCCGATGATGAGCTTGCGGCTGGCTTCCGGATCTTCGGCCGGGGTGATCCCGGCGGCGGCGAGCAGCGGCAGTGTTTCTTCGAAAATACGTCCCTTGGACAGCGCGATCGTGATCATCGCAGGCTCACTTGAAGAGTTTGAGGGTCAGCGGGTACTTGGACTGCCAGCCGTTGATGGCCTTGGCGCCTTCCCACATTGCGAAAATGGTCGAGCCGATCGCGACCCACCAGATCAGGAACAGCGAGTTCAGCGCCATGCCGGCGAGCATCGCGAACAGATAGAGGCTGGCCATCAGCAACTGGAAGTTCACCGCCTGGATCGCGTGCTGTTCGACGAAGGGCGAGTGCACCCGGGCGAACTGCAGGATCAGGAAGGGGATCACCAGCGCAAGGATGGGCATCGGCAGGTAGGGAATCCAGAACAGCCCGGCCAGATGCGCCAGCGCGGCGAAGCCTTTCTCGACCGGCTGCGGCGGAGGCTGCTTGCCGTCGTCGTCGTCACCGCGTGGTTTTGGGTTGAGCGTCAGCATGGCGGTTCCGGGTCAGGCAATGCGTTCGATCTGCGCGCCGACGCCGGCGAGCTTGGCCTCGATGTGCTCGTAGCCGCGATCGAGGTGATAAATACGTTCGACGATGGTTTCGCCCGCGGCGACCATGCCGGCGATCACCAGCGAGGCCGACGCACGCAGGTCGGTGGCCATGACGGTGGCGCCCGAGAGCCTGTCGACGCCGGTGACGATGGCGGTATTGCTTTCGGCTTTGATCTGCGCGCCCATGCGGCCGAGCTCCGGCACGTGCATGAAGCGGTTTTCGAAGATGGTTTCGGTCATCACGCTGGTGCCGCTGGCGATCGCGTTCAGCGTCATGAACTGCGCCTGCATGTCGGTCGGGAAGGCCGGGTATTCGAGCGTGCGGATGTCGACGGCCTTGGCGCGCTGCTTCATGTCGAGCGAGATCCAGTCGTCGCCGGCTTCGATATAGGCGCCGGCTTCGCGCAGCTTGTCGAGCACGGCGCCGAGGATGTCGGCGCGGGTGTTGCGGCAGACGATGCGACCTTGTGCGGCGGCTGCGGCGACGAGGAAGGTGCCGGTTTCGATCCGGTCGGCGACGATGGCGTGCTCGGCGCCGTGCAGCGATTCAACGCCTTCGATCGTGATCGTGTCGGTGCCATGGCCGCTGATTCTGGCGCCCATCTTGATCAACAGTTCGGCCAGATCGACGATTTCCGGTTCGCGCGCGGCGTTTTCCAGCACCGTCGTGCCTTCGGCCAGCGTGGCTGCCATCAGCAGATTTTCGGTGCCGGTGACGGTGATCATGTCCGAGCGGAAGCGCGCGCCCTTGAGCTTGCCCTTGGCCTTGACGTAACCGTTTTCGATGACGATCTCGGCGCCCATCGCCTGCAGGCCCTTGATGTGCTGGTCGACCGGCCGAGCACCAATGGCGCAACCGCCGGGCAGCGAGACCTGGGCTTCGCCGAAGCGCGCCAGCGTCGGGCCGAGTACGAGGATCGACGCACGCATCGTCTTCACCAGCTCGTACGGGGCGACGAGGCTGCTGATGTGGCTGGCGGTGATTTCGTATTCGTGGACGTTGTCGGTCATCACGCGCACGCCCATGCCTTGCAGCAGCTTTTGCGTGGTCTTGACGTCGGCCAGTTGCGGCACATTGGTCAGGCGCAGCGTGTCGGCGGTCAGGAGGCTGGCACAGAGAATGGGCAGCGCAGCGTTCTTGGCGCCGGAAATGGTGATTTCGCCGTTGAGCGGCGTACCGCCGATGATTCTGAGTTTGTCCATGATGTGTCTACAGCTGGGCCGGCGCGGATGCACCGGCGGATTGATTGGGGCCGATCTAGCGGAAGAAATACCAGTAGACCAGCGCGACCGCGGCGATCAGCCACGGCAGATTGGTCAGTGCGGAGAGCCCGTTGGGCTTGTTGCCGGCCTCGACGGCGGCTTGCTTGGCGGCGTCGAGCTTGGCGCGTTCGCGGTCGATGGCGTCGAGCGAAAAGCGCTCATGCGGCTCGTTCACTGTGCGGCCCATTCGGCCGGCGTGGCGGTCTTTTCCAGCGACAGCGCATGCAGTTCGCCCGAGTCGATCACGTCCTTCAACGCGTCCTTGACCAGGCGGTGCCGCGCCAGCAGGCCGAGACCCTCGAAGCGCGGGCTGACGATGCGGGCGTAGAAGTGGTGGCCGTCGCCGTTGACGTGTACATGGGTGGCGGCGAGGCGATCGGTGATCAGTTGCTGAACGAATTCGGGTGTCATGGTGGGCTTAGTGCCTGATTTTGTAGCCTGATTTTATCAGCGAGTAGGCCCAGAGCGACAGCGCAATCAGCGCCACGCTGACGACCGCCAGGCTTTGCCATGGCGAAACGTCCGAGACGCCGAAGAAGCCGTGGCGGAATCCGTCGATGGTGTAGAACACCGGATTCCACTGCGACACGCTGTACCAGAACGGCGGGAGCGAGTGGATCGAGTAGAACACGCCGGACAGAAAGGTCAGTGGCATGATCAGGAAATTCTGGAAGGCGGCGAGCTGGTCGAACTTTTCCGCCCAGATGCCGGCGATCAGCCCGAGCACCGCCATCAGGGCGCTACCGAGCAGCGCGAAAGCGACGACCCAGAGCGGATGCGCCAGCGGCGGCACGGTGAACAGCAGCGTCACCAGCAAGACACCGGCGCCGACGACAATGCCGCGAACGACGGCCGCCAGCACATAGGCGGCGAAGAACTCGAAATGGCTCAGCGGCGGCAACAGGATGAAGACCAGATTGCCGGTGATCTTGGACTGGATCAGGCTGGAACTCGTGTTCGAGAACGCGTTCTGCAGCATCGCCATCATCGCCAGGCCCGGAATCAGGAAGGCGGTATAGCGCACGCCCGGGTAGGGCTGGACGTGGGCGTCGAGCACATGGGCAAAGATCAGCAGATAGAGCAGGGCGGTGAGGACTGGTGCGGCGACGGTCTGGAACGAAACCTTCCAGAAGCGCAGCAGCTCCTTGTAGAACAGCGTGGTGAAACCGTGCATTGATCAACCCAGTGTTTTGACGAAGCGCAGCCCGGTATCGCGGTAGCCCTGCGTTTCATAGAAGTGATGTGCGTGTTCGCGCTGGTGGGCGCTGTTGACGATCAGCCGGTTGGCGCCGTGTTCATGCGCCCAGGCTTCGCCAGCGGCCAGCAGCACTTGGCCGATACCGGCGCCGCGGCATTGCTCGGCGACGACCAGGGCGATGATGCGCGCGTGCGCGCCGTCCTGGTCGAGCGATAGCCCGAGTGCCAGTGCGATCAGTCCGACTACCTGGCCATCGGCTTCGGCGACCAGCGCGCCGTAGCCGCCGGCCTTGTCCAGCTGGCCCAGTCGCGTCTGCATGTCGTCATCGGAGCTGGGATAGCCGAGCGACGTCATCAAGGTGGCCAGCACGGGCGCATCGTCGAGACGGGCCGGGCGGATCGTTGCGGTGCTCATGATGCGGGGGTGTTCATCATTTCGACGAAGATGTCCTCAAGGTCGGGCTTGGCGACCTCGATGTCCCGAATGCCGACCGACTCGGCCTTCAGCGTCGCCAGAATGGTGTCGAGCGCGCCGCAGTCGGCGAGCTTGAGTTCGATCGTGCCGTCGTTGCTGCGCAGCTGCAGCGGGGCCAGGCTCGCGGGCAAGGAACCGTCGAGCCGCAGCTTCAGCGTGCGGCTACGGCCGCGATCGAGCAGCGTGCGCTTGTCTTCGAGCGCCAGCAGCCGGCCTTGCTTGAGCATGGCGATCCGGTTGCACAGCGCCTCGGCTTCCTCGAGATAGTGCGTCGTCAGCACGATGGTGTGGCCCTGGCCGTTCAGCCGCTGGACGAAGTCCCACAGCGTCTGCCGCAGCTCGACGTCGACACCGGCGGTCGGCTCGTCGAGGACGATCACCGGTGGCCGGTGCACCAGTGCCTGCGCCACCATCACGCGGCGCTTCATGCCGCCCGACAGGGCGCGCATGTTTGCATTGGCCTTGGCGGTCAGTCCGAGGTTTTCGAGGATTTCATCGATCCAGTCGTCGTTCTTCTTCAGCCCGAAATAGCCGGACTGGAACACCAGCGTTTCACGCACGCTGAAGAACGGGTCGAACACCAGCTCCTGCGGCACGATGCCGACCGCGCGTCGTGCCGCGCGGTAATCGCCAGCCACATCGTGGCTCATCACCGAGATGCGGCCGCTGGTGGCGCGGGCGAGGCCGCCGAGGATCGAGATCAGCGTGGTTTTGCCCGCACCGTTGGGGCCGAGTAGCGCAAAAAAATCCCCCTCGGCGACGTCGAAGCTCACGCCGGACAATGCATTGAAATCGCCGTACTGCTTGACGACCTGATCGAAGGAGATGGCGCTCATGGCGTGGCGGCGTCGGGCGCCGAGGCTGGAATGGATGCGGCAGCCGGGGTCAAGGCTTCCGCGACCGACGATGCGCTGGCGGCTTCGGCGGCGACGCCGGACGCATTCGATGCGGTGGGCGCAGCCGATGCAACATCGTCGTCGTCGGGCTCACCCAGCTGCAGCGGATGCGGCGGCTGGCCGTCGTAGACCTTGTTCCAGCGCGCCTGCAGATAGGCGTCACGCAGGTAGGCGTACGGATCAAGCTGGGTATCGAGCATCGCGTCGAGCGGCAGCAGCTTGCTGCGGGCATCAACGAGATAGATACCGTAGTAGGCGATCTGGCCCGCCAGCGGATCGATGTAGTCGATCGGCCCCCACGAGAGTCGGACCAGCGGATCGGCGCTGTCGCGCAGCGTCATCGGCCCGTAGAACGGGACCATCAGGTAGGGACCGGAGCCGACGCCCCAGTGACCGAGCGTCTGGCCGAAATCGGCGTTGCCCTTGTTCAGCCCCATCCGGGTACCCCAGTCGAACAGGCCGAACATGCCGAAGGTGGTGTTGACGATCACCCGGCCGGCGCTAGTGCTGGCTTCGCCGAATTTGCCCTGAAACAGCGCGGCGACCGAGCCGAACAGGTCGTCGACGTTGGAGAAGAAATTGGACGTGCCGTCCTTGACCGGGCCGGGCGCGTAATCGACATAGGTCTGCGTCACCGGGCGCACGACGGTTCGGTCGACCGCGCGGTTGAACCAGAAGACGCCGCGGTTGACCGGCTCGATCGGGTCGTAGTTGTTCTGCGGGCTGGCACAGCCGGCCAGCAACAGTGCAAGGCCACCAAGCCGCAGGGTCGACAGAATGGAATGAGTCATGATTCAGGATCGCGCAGGTCCGCCTGTGCCGGTTGGGGGCAAAGCCCCGTCGACGGTCGCAGGCAGGCAGTCGAAAAAGGCCGGCCGCGCTGGCGGCCGGTCGGGTTCACGGCGCGTGCAGCCAGTCGGCTACACCGTACAGCTTGGCCAACTGCTGCAGCGCGGGCGGCAGATGAACGAAGTGTAGCTTCACCTGCCGTTGCTGCGCCTCGCGCAGCCAGTGCAACAACACCGATACGCCTGCGGAGTCGGCTGCGTCGATGCCGGCGAGGTCGACGGTCAGCGTGCCGCTGGCCGCCGGCCAGTCATCCAGCGTCAGCCGGCTCGCGGCACTGGCCATCGTCAACGCGCCGCGAGGCGCGATATGGCCGGTTTCAGCCACCTTGCTTGCCGCCACCGGCGAGCTTGGCGTTGCGATCGGACAGCGTCTTGATCAGACCGTCGATGCCGTCCTTGCGGATCACCGCGCCGAACTGGTTGCGGTTGTTGACGGTGAAGCTGATGCCGTCGACGGCGATGTCGAACACCTTCCAGTTACCGCCGAGTTTTTCGAAGTAGAAGTCGAGCGGAATCGGCTTTTGGCCCGGGATCGAGACTTCGGTGCGCACGGTCTGCTCATCCTGGTCGGCGCCCGGGCGCGAGCCCTTCACGTCAACCTCGGCGTTCTTGTAGATCGTCAATGCCGACATATAGGTGCGCACCAGCATGGTCCGGAATTCCTTGGTCAGCGCCTGTTGCTGCTCCGGCGTGGCCTGACGCCAGTACTTGCCGACCGCGAGCGAGGTCATCCGGGGATAGTCGGCCAGCGGCGAAACGCGCGCGTCGACCTGTTCGCGCACCTTGGCCGGATCCTTGTCGGCCTGCTTCAGAATGGCCAGCACGTCATTGCTGACACCGCGGACGATCTGTTCAGGGTCGTTCGCGGCCAGCGCGAAGGCGGGCAGCAGGGCGATGACGAGCGAGGCGATCCATTTTTTCATTGTTTCATTTCTCCGTGTGCGCATTGCCGCCTTCGTCTGCCTTGGAGAACAGGAAGCGGCTGATCAATTGTTCCAGCACGATGGCCGACGACGTGATCGTGATCCGGTCGCCATTCATCAGCATTTTTTCGTCGGCCCCCGGCTCGAGTCCGACGTACTGCTCACCGAGCAATCCGGATGTCAGGATCTCGGCGCTGGTGTCGCGGCTGAAGTGGTAGCGATCGTCGAGCTTCATCGTCACGCTGGCGACGTAACGCTGCGGATCGAGCGTGATCGCGGCCACCCGGCCGACGACGACACCGGCGCTCTTCACCGGCGCGCGCACCTTGAGCCCGCCGATGTTCTCGAAGTTGGCGGTCACCGTATACGTGCTCGACGCCGGCAGGCTGCTCTGGCTGCTGACCTTCAGCGCCAGAAACAGCAAGGCGACGATGCCGAGGGCAATAAAGAGGCCGACCCAGAAGTCGATCATTGTCCGTTTCATCGCTGCAATCTCAAGTATCTATTTGTCAATTCTGCTTGCCGGGGCTGCGCTGTCAAATGCCGCGGAACATGAAAGCGGTCAGCAGCACGTCCAGACCGAGGATCACCAGCGCGCTGGTGACGACGGTCCGCGTGGTCGCACCCGACACGCCTTCGGCTGTCGGCGGTGCATCGTAGCCTTCGAACACTGCGATCAGGCTGACGGCGATGCCGAAGCACACGCTCTTGATCACGCCGTTGATCACGTCGAGACGGAAGTCGACCGCGCTCTGCATCTGGCTCCAGAAGCTGCCGGCGTCGAGCCCGAGCAAATGCACGCCGACCAGGTAGCCGCCGAAGATCCCCATTGCGCTGAACAATGCAGCCAGCAGCGGCATCGAGATCACGCCGCCCCAGAATTTCGGTGCAACGACGCGGGCGACCGGATTGACCGCCATCATTTCCATCGCCGACAACTGTTCGGTCGCCTTCATCAGGCCGATTTCGGCGGTGATTGCGCTGCCGGCCCGGCTGGCGAACAGCAGCGCACCGATCACCGGGCCGAGTTCGCGCACCAAGGAGAGCGCGACCAGCACGCCGAGCGAGCTGGATGCGCCGAAGCGGACCAGCGTTTCATAGCCCTGCAGCGCCAGCACCATGCCGACGAACAGCCCCGAGACGACGATGATCAGCACCGACAACACGCCGGCGAACCAGATCTCGCGCATCGTCAGCGAGAAGCGGCTCAGCGCAAACGGCGAGGCCTTGAGCACCGACAGCAGGAAGCGGCAGGCAAAGCCAAGCTTGATCAGGGCATTGGTGACCGGGGCGCCGAGACGCTGCAGTGCGCGGGAAAGCGGATTCGTCATTGCCGCTCCAGGTTCAGCGCTGCCGCGTACGGCTCGGCGTCGCGATGAAACGGCACCGGGCCGTCGGGCTCGCCGTTGATGAACTGTTTGACGAAGGGGTGGGTCGACGCCCGCACCTCGTCCGGCGTGCCCTGGGCGACGACGGCGCCATCGGCCAGGAAATAGACATAGTCGACGATGGCCAGCGATTCGGCGACGTCATGGGTGACGACGATCGACGCACCGCCGAGTGCATCGTTCAGTTCGCGGATCAGCTTGCCGGTGACGCCGAGCGAAATCGGATCGAGCCCGGTGAAGGGTTCGTCGTACAGCATGATGGCCGGATCGAGTGCGATCGCCCGCGCCAGCGCCACGCGCCGGGCCATGCCACCGGAGAGTTCGGCCGGCATCAGTTGCGCTGCACCGCGCAGTCCGACCGCGTGCAGTTTCATCAGTACAAGGTCGCGGACCACCGATTCAGGCAGCTTGCTGCGTTCGCGCAACGGGAACGCCACATTGTCGTAAACCGACAAGTCGGTGAACAGGGCGCCGAACTGGAACAGCATGCCGAGCTTGCGCCGCATGCCGTACAGCGCGGTTTCGTTCATGGGCCCGACGTCGTCGCCATCGACGAGCACGCGGCCGGCCCGGGCGCGCAACTGGCCGCCGATCAGCTTGAGCAGCGTGGTCTTGCCCGAGCCGGAGCCGCCCATGATCGCGACCACCTGGCCGCGGTCGACGCGCAGCGACAGATCGCGCAGCACGGGCTGCTCGCCGTAGCCAAACGAGACGTCGTCGAAGACGACCATGGGGGATAAATGGGACAAGGTGGCTGACTAGACTGGGGTGTACAAGCGAAGCGCTATTGTACGCCGAGCACGATGGTCCGGGCCATGCTGAAAGTTGCTGATGCAACACATACAGCGTAAGTAATCTCGAGGAATGTTGACTGCATGCTAGTATCCGGCTGACAAAAATTTCGTGAATATTACCAATATCCATGTATCTGCAGCATTTTGGCCTTAGCGATCCGCCATTCCGGATTACGCCGCACCCGGCGTTTTTCTTCGGAGGCGGGCGCCGTGGCGAGGTTCTGGCCGCCTTGCGCTATGCCGTGCTGCACGGCGAGGGCTTGGTCAAGGTAGTCGGTGAAGTCGGTAGCGGCAAGACGATGCTCTGCCGGATGCTGCTCGAGCAATTGGCCGGTGATGCCGATCTGGTGTTCATGCCGCACCCGCTGCTTGAGCGTGACGAGATTCTCGATGCCATCGCCGCCGAATTGGGCGTGCCAACCGGGGCAGGACACGCCGGGGCGCGGGTCCAGGCCTTGCAACTGGCGCTGATTGAGCGCTTCGGCCGCGGCCGCCGGGTCGTTGTGGTCGTCGACGAAGCCCACGCGATGCCGGTGCAGAGCCTGGAAACGATCCGGCTGCTGTCCAATCTCGATCATGGTCACGACAAACTGTTGCAGATCGTGCTGTTCGGTCAGCCCGAGCTCGATCAGCGCTTGAAAAATTACGAATTGAGACAGCTATCGGAGCGCATCACCCACGCATTTGCGCTACAGCCGCTGTGTCGGGCTGAACTGTCGGCCTATCTCGAGTTTCGTCTGCGTGCCGCCGGCTATCGGGGGCCGCAACCGTTTTCACCTGCGGCATTGCGACAGATTGCCGGCGCGGCCGAAGGTCTGGTGCGCCGCGCCAACGTTCTGGCCGACAAGGCGCTGCTGGCGGCCTACGCCGACGGGGAGCACGCGGTGACGCGCCGCCATGCGCGCGCCGCGGTCGCCGATTGCGGCTATCGGCGCGCAGGAATGCCGCGCCGCCTGTTGGGTGCCATCGCCGCATTCCGGTTCGCACATGCTTGAAGCGAGGTGCTTGCCATGGTGCGTGCTGCTTGCGGCCTTGACCGGATGTGCCGGCAACGCCGGCCTGACGATGGCGCCGTCGCGTCATCTGTCGGCGCCAGCCAGCCCCTCACCGGCGGCGATTCCGCCGACCGTCGGCGGTTTGCCGCCGCTGCCCAAGCCGCGGCCGGCGCCGAAAACCGAGACCTACAGCGTTGTCGTGCATAAGCTGCCGCTGGCCGAGCTGCTGTTCGCGCTGGGGCGGGACGCAAGGATCAATGTCGACGTGCACCCCGACGTCAGCGGCGTAATCACGCTGAACGCGATCAACCAGACACTGCCGCAGATCATGGCGCGCGTCGCCCGGCAGGCCGACATCCGCTGGACGTTGGACAACGGCGTCTTGTCGGTGATGCCCGATACGCCCTATGTGAAGACCTACGCGATCGACTATATGAACGTGTCGCGCACGGTGAAATCGACGGTCAATATTCTCAATTCGGTCTCAAGCGTTGGCGGCAACAGCACGACCAGCAACGGGACGACGACGACCCAGTCGCCGGCAGGCGATGGTGGCAACACGTCGAGCACCCAGCTGGAGATGGCGTCCGAGCACCAGTTCTGGCGCAGGCTGGAAGGCAATCTCAAGCTACTGCTCGGTATTGCCGAGACCGGTACGACCGCGCCGAGTCCGGCCCAGCAGGCGGTGACCCAGCTGGCGTTGAATGCACCGGCAACACCTCAGCTTGTGCAGCAACTGGCCCAGATCGAGAAAAGCCTTGCACAGGCCGGCAAGGCGCAGGCCGAGACGGCGACGCTGCAGGCAAAAACCGCACAGCCCACTGTGGCAAATCCGCCGATGGCCGTGGCCAATCAGGTCATCGTTCACCCGGAAACCGGCATGGTGACGGTGCGGGCGTCGCACAAGGATCAGCTGCGCGTGGCCGAAATGCTGGCGGCGGTGCAGGCCAGCGCGTCGCGGCAGGTGCTGATCGAGGCGACCATCGTCGAGGTCGCACTCTCGAACGAGTACCAGGCCGGCGTCGACTGGAGCCGGATTGCGAGCAACGGCGTCAACTTTGCGGTGCAGAACATCGGCACGGCGCTGGCGCAGGCGCCGTTTACCGCCGTGTCGTACAGCAATCCGAACCACGGTTTCGACATGACGGTGAAGCTGCTCGAACAGTTCGGCCGCACCCGGGTGCTGTCGAGTCCGAAGATCATCGCACTCAATAATCAGACTGCGCTGATGAAGGTCGTCGAGGAGCAGGTTTACTTCACCATCTCCCAGCAGACCAACCAGAACGACAGCCAGACGGTGACCAACCTGACCAGCACGCTCAACACCGTGCCGGTCGGCCTCGTGCTGCAGGTCACGCCGCAGATCGCCGAGGACAACACGGTCTCGCTGAATGTGCGGCCGACCATCACCAATATCAGCGGTTACGTCGCCGACCCGGCGGTGGCGCTGCTGGCGGCGCAGTCCAAGGTCAGCCTGCAGAGCCTGGTGCCGGTGCTGCAGGTGCGCGAATTCGATTCGACGCTGAAGGTGCCGAGCGGGCAGATCGCCGTGCTGGGCGGCTTGATCCAGGACGCGCTCGACGCGCACCGCTCGGGCATCCCCGGCATTGCGCGCGTGCCGGTCGCTGGCGATCTGTTCAGCTATCGCGACGACAAGGTCAGGAAGATCGAACTGGTCGTGTTTCTGCGCCCGGTGACGGTCCACAACGCCAGCGTCGATGGCGATCTGGCCGGACTCAAGGGCTATCTGCCGACGGCCGATTTTTTCGAAAGCCCGCAGGACCAGAACCTGTCGGCCTTCCGTGGCGGCCTGACCACCTTGCCGGATCAGGGGACGCAATGAGCTTGCTGCTGCAGGCGCTCAAGCGTGCCGACGCGCAGAAGCGGCAGCCTGCCGCCGGTGCCGCGCAGACGGAGCCGCCGCTGGCCCTGGTGGCCGATGGCAATGCCTTGCCTGCCGACGAGGCGCAGGCGGCCGTGACCACCGCGCGCGAGGCCGAGCCGGTGCGCGACAGCGCCATCGAAGCGCCGCCGTCGTCGCCAGCGCTCGCGCGGCAGCTCTTTGCCGCCAAGGCCCGCCCGCCGCATCGCCGGGGACTGGGCTTGGCCATCGGTGTTGCTGTCATCGCTATCCTGGCCGCCGTGTGGCTGCTCGAGCCGTGGTCCCTGGCGCGATCGGCGCCACTGACCGCGTCGGCACCCACCGTCGATACGCCTATCGCGCCGCCAGTCCCCGAGCCGGAAGCGACGCCGGCGCCGATGGCGATCTTGCCGCAGCCGCCGGCGACTGCTCTGCCGGTGACACGGCCCGAGCCAATCGTGCGCGAAGCGCCACGCGGGCCGGACGAGGCGCCGACGCGGGTCGAAATCCGTCGCGGCGACGCCGGCGAGCGCGTTCCCGCGGCGATCGAATCCGGTTTCGCCGCTTTTCAGGCCGGGCAGTGGCGCGAAGCAGAGGCGCAATACCGCCTGGCCGTACAGCAGGACGCCCGTTCGCGCGACGCCCTGCTTGGTCTGGCGGCGACGCTGGCGCAGCAGGGCAAGAGCGCTGCGGCAATCGACGTCTATCAGCAGCTGGTGCGGCTTTATCCCGACGACAGCGGTGCACAGGCGGGACTCGCCGCGCTGCAGCGCGACGGTGGCGAGCGCCAGCGTGCCTTGCTCAAACAGCAGGCCGACGCCGGTGATGCCGATGCGGCCTTCGTGCTCGGCAATCGTCTGGCCGCCGACGGACGCTGGCCCGAGGCGCAGGCAGCCTATTTTCAGGCGTATACGCAGGTCCCGGCGTCGGCCGACTATGCCTACAACCTGGCCGTCAGCCTGGATCGGCTGCAGCAATCGGCGCAGGCGGCCGATTACTACCGTCGCGCGCTGACGCTGGCGGGGGGACATCCGGCCCGTTTCGACGTCCAGGCCGCGCGCGTCCGGCTGGCCGCGCTGGTGGAGCCGCAATGAACGCGCCGTTGCCGACCGCCAAGCGGATGCCGCTCGGTGAACAACTTGTCGCCAAGGGCCTGATCAGCAGCGATCAGCTGCGCATCGCGCTGATCGAGCAGCGTCGTGGCGGCAGGCCACTGGGGCAGACGCTGGTGCGGCTGGGCTTTCTATCCGAAGCCATCGTGCGCGACGTGCTGTCGGAAACGCTGGGGCAGGGCGCCGTCGATCTGGCGCATACGCTGGCCGATCCGCAGGCGGTGCGGCTGGTCGGCAAGGAGCTGGCCAAACGGCTGTTGCTGCTGCCGATCGCACTCGATCCCGATGCGGCGACGCTGACGGTCGCGATGGTCCAGCCGACCAATCTGGTCGCGCTCGACCAGCTGCGCCAGCACACGCAGGATCGCTACACGATCGTGCCGCTGCTCGCCGCCGAATCGCAGCTCAACCATGCGATCGACCAGTACTACGGCTTCGAGCTGTCGATCGACGGCATCCTGCACGAAATCGAAACCGGCGAGGTCGACGAGGCCAGCCTGCAGTTGCAGGACGCCGAGTACAACCAGCCGGTGGTAAGGCTGATCGACGCGCTGCTGGCCGACGCGGTGTCGCGTGGCGCCTCGGACATCCACTTCGAACCCGAACAGAGCTTTGTGCGCATCCGGTACCGGATCGACGGCGTGCTGCGGCAGATTCGCGCGCTGCACCGGACCTACTGGCCGGCGATGGTCGTCCGCCTCAAGGTGATGGCGAGGATGAATCTGGCCGAAACGCGCGCGCCGCAGGATGGGCGGATCTCGCTGACCATTGCCGGCCGGCCGCTGGATTTCCGCGTCGCCAGCCAGCCGACGACCTGGGGCGAAAACGTCGTGCTGCGGATTCTCGACCGCCACAAAGGCCTCGTTGCACTCGATGCGCTCGGGCTGACCGACGCCAATCTGCAGCTGCTGCGGCTGATGATCGCCCGTCCCGAGGGACTGATCCTCGTGACCGGGCCGACCGGCAGCGGCAAGACCACGACGCTGTATTCGGTGCTCAGCCACATCAGCTCCGAGGCGATCAACATCATGACGCTCGAAGATCCGGTCGAGTATCCCTTGCCGCTGATCCGGCAGACGTCGGTCAACGAGACGGTGAAAATGGACTTCGCCGGCGGCATCCGCTCGATGATGCGCCAGGACCCGGACGTGATCCTCGTCGGCGAAATCCGCGACCACGACACGGCCGAGATGGCGTTCCGCGCCGCGATGACCGGTCATCAGGTCTATTCGACGCTGCACACCAACTCGGCCATCGGCGCCGTGCCGCGGCTGCTCGACATCGGCGTGTTGCCCGACATCATCGCCGGCAACCTGATCGGCATCGTCGCGCAGCGGCTGGTGCGCTCGCTGTGCCGCCATTGCCGCGAGCCCTATGTGGCCGACGAGGTCGAGCGTCGGCTGCTCGGCATCGGCGGCGATGATCCGGTGACGCTGTATCGCGCCATCGGTTGTCCCCGTTGCGATCATCAGGGCTATCGGGGCCGGGTTCCGGTGATGGAAGTACTCAAGTTCGGCGACGCGCTCGACGAACTGGTCGCGCGACGGGCGACCTTGCGCGAAATCCGCGCCGCCGCCGAGGCCGCCGGCTTCGTGCCGCTGGTCGACGATGCGTGCCGGCGCGTGCGCGACGGCACGACGACGCTCGATGAAATCTCCCGCGTCGTCGACATGACCGCGCGCGCGCAGGCTTAGGCGCCGCGATGCAGTATCGATACCGCGCCGTCGATGCCGGTGGCCGCATTCGCCAGGGGACGATGGAGGCCGCCAACCCCGCCGATCTCGAACTGCGGCTCAAGCGGCTGGCGCTGTCGCTGATCCGCGCCCGACCGGCGCGCGACACGCACTGGCTGGCGGCAAGGCGTATCGGCCGGCGCGAACTCGTCACCTTCTGTTTCCACCTCGAGCAGATGAGCCGTGCCGGCATTCCGCTGATCGAAGGGCTGATCGATTTGCGCGACAGCAGCGAGCATCCGCGTTTCCGGCTCGTGGTCGCGCAGCTGATCGAGGACATCGAGGGCGGCAAGCTGTTTTCGCAGGCGCTGGCGATGCACCCGCGTGTTTTCAATCCGCTGTTCGTCAATCTGGTCCGCGCCGGCGAGGCCAGCGGTACGCTGGCCGTCGTGCTGGCGCAGCTGGCCGAGTCGCTCAAATGGCAAGACGAGCTGGCGGCGCAGGTCAAAAAAATCCTCGCCTACCCGGTGTTCGTCGGCGTGGTCGTACTGGCGGTGACCGCCTTCCTGCTCAGCTATCTGGTGCCGCAAATGGTCGAATTCATGCGTTCTATGGGCCAGTCGCTGTCGCTCAATACCCGGCTGCTGATCGCGATCTCGCGCGTGGTCGTCGACTACGGCTGGCTATTGCTGGCCGCGCCGGTCGCGCTGGTCCTGATCGTGCCGGCGTGGGCGAAGCGCAATGCGGCGCTGGCCTTGCGGCTCGATGGCCTCAAGCTGCAAGCGCCTTTCATCGGTCCGACGCTGAAAAAGCTCTCGCTGGCGCGCTTCGCCGACCAGTTCGGCCTGCTCTACGCTGCGGGAATTCCGATCCTCGACGCGCTGGCGATCTGCGAAGGCATCGTCGGCAACCGCGCGATCGCCGCGGCGCTGGCGCGGATCCGCAGCATGATCCGTGAGGGCGTCGGCATTGCCGCGAGCTTCGAGCGCGAACAGCTGTTTCCGCCACTGGTCCAGCGTATGGTCAAGATCGGCGAACAGACCGGTGGCATCGATACCGGCATGCGCAACGTCGCCTATTTCTTCCACCGCGACGCGCGCGAGTCGATTTCGCGCATCCAGGGCTTGATCGAGCCGACGATGACCGTGGTGCTGGGGCTGCTGCTGCTGTGGGTGATGTCGGCGGTGCTCGGCCCGGTTTTCGACACCGTGGGGCGCTTGCGCTGATGCGCGGCTGGCGCTTCCCCGCCCGGGGCCGTGACGGTCTGATCGTGCTGGCGCAGCAGCGGATTGCCGTCGGCGCGCTGGCCGCGTCGTGGCGTGCCGATGTCGCGTTCGACGCCGATCCGCAAGGCCTGGCCGATCTGGCGCTGTACTGCCGGCATCATCGCTATCGGCGTTTCCATATCCTGGTGCTCGGCTGCGACGAGGAGTTCCGCTTCGATGCGTTGCCGCCGGTGCGCGGACGCGACCGGCAAAGCCTGATCCTGCGGCGACTGGAGCAAGCCTGGCGCGGCTTGCCTTACCGGCGCGCCCAGGCGCTGGACGACGGGATGCTGGTGCTCTCGGCGCTGACGCAGCGCGAATCGGTCGATGCGCTGGTTCAGGCGCTGCTGGCCGCCGCTTGCCCGATCGCCGGTCTTTACTCGCTACCGGTGCTGGCCGCGGCGTTATGGCGGCAGGTGTCGCCGGTGCAGGGGCCGACCTTGCTGCTGGCGCCGGTGCCGGGCGGCGGCATGCAGCAGGTCTGGCTGATGCCCGACGGGCTGCGCTTCGCGCGCAGCGGTCAGTCCCGCGCCGATGCCGCCAGCGCGGATTTACTCGCCGATGAGGTGCGGCTGACACGCCACTATCTCGCGAACGAACGCGTCCTGCCGCGCGACGGCCCGGTGAGCGTGCTGCTGCTCGACGGCGATGCCGGCGTGGCGGCGCAGCTGCAGCAGCGGCTTGATGCCGCCGGTGAATCCGCGCAGGTCAGCGTGCTGCCGCAGGCGGACTGGTGCCGGGCGCTGGGCTTGCCGGTGGGCGACGACGCACTCGCGCTCTGGGCCGAGGCCATCCTCCGTCATGGCCACGCTGCGCAGTACGCCGGTCCTGCGGTGCGCCGCTTCGAGACGGTCCGTCGTGCGGGGCAGTGCTTGTACTGGAGCGGCGCCGCCGTCATGGGTCTTGCCGCGATCGCTGCGCTATCGGTCTGGCTGGATGCACGGGCGCTGGCGGCGCGCGCTGACGTGCAACAGGCGAGATTGCAAACGCTGCAGCACGAGTCGCAGCGGGTTTCGGCCGAACTGGTCCGCAATGGCGTCGGCGATCCACTGGCCCTGCGCGCCGTCAACCGGCTGTATCGGGACGGCATGGCGTCATGGCCGAGTGCCGAGGCCAGTGCGCGCGGCCTCAGCCGGATTCTGCTGGCCTTCCCCGACCTGCGTGTCGACACGCTGGCGTGGGAGGCCGCGCTGCCGGCCGCGCCGACATCGCCCGACGATGCTTCGACGCCGGCGGCGGCGGTCTGGACCCAACGCATCGCCCTCACCGGCCATGTGCTGCCGCCCGCCGATGCCCGCCAGGCGCTGGCGCGTATCGATGCCCTCGTGAAGCGGCTGCAAGCCGAGCGCGGCATGCGCGTTGCGGTGATCCGCTTGCCGCTGGATGTCCGCTCGCAGGCAACGATACAAAGTCAGACCGAGGCGGCGGACGACGCCATCGGTGCGCTCGGCTTTGCGCTGACGCTGGAGCTGCCAGCCGGGGTGGCATCGTGAACCTGCCTTTGCGTCAGGATTGGCCCTTGCTGCGTCGTGCCGTGCTGTGGCTGCTGTTCGCGATCGGCGTCGGTGGCGGGCTGGCCTATGCGGCGGCGCTGCAACGCAGCCATGCGCAAAGGCTGCTCGATCGTGCCCGCGATCAGGTGTCGGCCATGCAAAACCGGGTCGACGAAGCCCGAACCCAGCTCGACCAGCTTGGCCAGCACCAGCGCGACTATGCGCACTTGCGCGCGCGCGGCGTCATCGGCGCCGAGCATCGGCTCGAGTGGGTCGAATTCCTGGACGCCGAGATGCGCCGCAATACCGGTTTGCATTACCAGATTGCCCCCCGCCGGGCCTTGCCCGGCATCGAGGTCCAGGACGGCCTGCAATTGTTTGCCAGCCGACTCGACGTCCGCTTTGTCGCCGCGGATGAAACCGGCTGGTCGGCGTTCAATGCCGGCCTGCGCCGTTTGCCCGGCTGGCCGGCGGAGCGCCAGTGCCAGCTTGAGCGGTCGGCGTCGCCGGACGCGGCGGGCGTGATGATCGATTGCAGCTACGAGTGGCTGAGCATCGATCATGCTGCTACGGCGGCGCCGGAATGAAGCCATTGCGCATCGTATTGCTGCTGCTTGCGATGACGGCGCACGCCGACGACGGTTGGGGCACGCTGTTCACGTCGCCGGCTGAACGTGGCGGCGAAGCACGGCGGGACCCGGTGACGGGGGGCGGGAGCGAACGCTTCGATGGCGAGCTGCGTGGCCGTCACGGCGTGACACGCTGGGTCGATGGCCAGCCACAGCGCCTGACGCCGGACGGGCTCAAGCCCGGTCAGCGCCGCGTCGACGGCAAGGTGCGCGAGGCGTATGAAGCCGATCCATCCTGAGCGCCCGCGGGCGCAACGCGGCATCGCGCTTGGGCTCTTGCTGCTGGCGCTGATCGTGGTGGTCACCGCGTTTGGCGCACGGGTGTACAGCGCCGGTGCAGGCCGCCGCGACGTCGTCACCATACGCGCGCTGGCGGAGGCCAAGCGTCAATTGTTGGCCACGGCGCTGGCGCGTCAGCCGATCGGCGTCGGCGGCGCAAACAACGACAATCGCCCCGGCTCGCTGCCGTGCCCCGATCTGAATGCGCCCGATAGCGCCGACGCCGGGCGTTCCGGGCTGGCCGGGACCGTGTCGTGCAATGGCAGCTCGGACACACGCAGGCTGGGACGCTTGCCGTCGCTGACGCTGGGGCAGCCGCTGCTGCGCGACGGCAGCGGCGAAACGCTGTGGTACGCGCTGGTCCGTGGCCTCGACAACCGGGACGATTCGCCGCTGAACGACGATTTCATTCCCGAAGGCGGCAAACCGTGGTTCTCGCTCTGGCTGGATGGCGGGCGTTTGGCGGCGAATGCGCCCGACGACCCGGTCGTCGCGGTCGTGATCGCCCCGGGCACGACGCTGGCCGGGCAAGCACGCGACACGGCGGCACAGCAGCGCAGCGCGGCCAATTATCTCGAAGCCGCTACCACCGCGTACGGTCGGTTTTCCAATCGCGATCTGCAGCTTGCGCGCTTTCTGGATGGTCCTGTCCCTGGGGCGAACGACGCCCTGCTGCTGAACGACCGGGTGCTGGCGATTCGTCGCAGCGAGCTGCTGGTGCCGGTGGCGCGGCGGGCTGCGCGCGAGTACCAGCAGCTGCTGGCCTTGTGGGCCGAACACCGCGGCGGCGGACGCTGGCCGAATCCGGCCGATCCGGCGAGCGCCGAGTGCACCGAAAGTACCGGCAACGCAACGGCGAACGGCTGCGCGCCCGATGCATCGCGCTGCCGCGGGCGTTTGCCCAAATCGATTGCGCTGATCGATGAGCTGCAATCCAGGGCGGTGTACCGGCCGATCGGCACCAGCGCGGCCGACTGGCAGGCTCGGCTGTCGGTTTACCGCTGGTTGTACCGCAATCGCTGGGAGCAGCAGTTCTTCTACGCGGTGGGGACCGCCGCAAGCCACGACGCACCCGCCGCTTGCGCGGCTTCGCTGACGGTGCACGGCGCGGACTTGCCGCCCGGGGCCGTGGTCATCGGGGTGATGGTCGGCGCCGGCCCGGCGCGCGATGAGCTGCAACCGCCGCAACGGCGCGTCAGCGCCTTGGAGAAAAGCCGGCTTGCGAACTACCTCGACCCGTTGCCGGCGCCGGATGCGGCGCTGAACCGACAAGGCTGGGACAGCCCGCCGCCGCGTCCGGACGAATACGCACGGCCGGTGGGCAACGATGAACTCTATCTTCTGGTGAGGCACGATGGCGCGACGGACTGGATTCACGCTGATTGAGCTGGCGGTCGTGCTGGCCGTCGTCGGCCTGGTGCTCGCCAGTGCGCTGCAGGCGACCCGGGTGATGGGCGAGGCACAGCGCGTACGCGATACCCGCGCGCAGCTGGCCGAGATTCGCGAGGCGCTGCTCGGTTTCGCGGTCGCCAATGGCCATCTGCCTTGCCCGGCCGCCCCGGCCGCGACCGGCGCCGCCATCGGGGTCGAGGACCGCGCCAATGCCGGTGGCTGCAATCGTGAACAGGGTCTGCTGCCGTGGGCGACGCTGGGCCTGGGCCAGACCGACGCGTTCGGCCGGCCGTTCAGCTATCGGGTGAGCGGCTATTTCGCCGATACCGATCCGGCCACGGTCGGCGGCTGCAGCGGTGCACCGCCGCCGGCTGGCGTGTCGTTCGCGCTGTGCTCGTCCGGCAATCTCACCGTGCGGCCGGCGGCCGGCGCGATCGAGACGCTGGCGTTGAATGCCGTCGCGGTCGTGATCTCGCACGGCAGCCACGGCCCCGGACCATTGCAGCCAGGCGGTGCCGGCGACGAAGCCGCGAACGCCGACGACGACACGGCATTCGTCAGCCACGACCGGACCGAGGCCGCCGCTGGCGTCGCCGCCTACGACGACCTGAGCGACTGGCTGCCGCCGGCCACATTGCTGAGCCGGATGCTGGTCGCGGGGCGCTTGCCATGACCCGGTGCTGGCGCGCAGCGGTCGGGCCGGCACGGAGGTGAACCGGCAATCCATACCCATCACGCAATCCAACCCACTACAACATGATCCATATCGGAGAGATGCAATGCAGCAGACAACAAGACAAGGCGGTTTCACCCTGGTTGAACTGGCGATCGTCCTGGTGATCGTCGGCCTGATCCTGGGGCTGGCGTTCAAGGGGCGTGACCTGATCGACGGTGCGCGGGTCAAGAGCGCGCAGGCCGGTGCGAACAAGATCCAGGCGGCCATCAATATCTATTTCGAGCGCTATGGCGCCTATCCCGGCGACGGCTGCGTCGCCGCCAATGCCACGACCGTCGCGGCATGCACGCCAGCGCCGAATGGCACCGGCGCCGCGCGCAACGGCTTGATCAACGGCGCCAACGAACTGAGTTCGTTCTGGAGCATGCTGACCACCGGCACCAGCATCCTCAGTGCGTCGGAGCGCAATACGCCGTTCGGGGTGCAATGGAATGTGGTGCTGACCAACAACGTCGATTACTTGCAAACGGCGGCGGCGATCGACCCGCGCTACTCGTGCGCGATGGATCAGCAGTTCGACGACGGCGTGCCGGCGACCGGTAATATCCGCACGACCGGCGCGGGGTACACGATGGCAACCGATTGCTGGTCCACGGCGGCCACGCCCGCCGGTGTCGGTACGGCTTCCCGCGTACTGAACGTCCGGCTGCTGCCTTGATCGTTGGGCAAAACAAAACCCGCCAGCTGGCGGGTTTTGTTTTGGTCGCGGCCCGCTCAGTTCGGGGCCGCGTCGGCGCCGCCGAGCACTTCGCGCAGCAGTGGTAGCGTCACCGGCCGGCGTAGCGACAATGCATAGCGGTTGGCGCGGGCAATCAGCGCCTGCAAGTCGGCGAGGTCGCGGCTGGCGTGGTGCAGCAGGTAGTCGCAGGCTTCGTCGCTGAGGTCAAAGCCGAGCTGGTGCGCAAGCTGCTGCAGCACGGCGGCCTTGTCGCGATCGGACAAGCCCTTGAGCTGGTAGACCAGCCCCCAGCCGAGCCGGGTGGTCAGGTCGTCGCGCAGTGCGAGCAGCATCGGCGGCAGCGGGCCGGCCGCGAGCAGGCGGCCGCTGCCTTCGCGCAGCGTGTTGTAGTGATCGAAGAGGCGGATCTGCTGGGCTTCGTCGAGTACCTCGACGTTGTCGACGATCAGCGCGGTATCGGCGGCGATTTCGTCGGGCAGCGTTTCGGTTCGGGCGTCGATGCGCAGCGCGCCGGGCAGCCGCTCGGCCGCGGCATCAAGCAGATGGCTCTTGCCGACGCCGGCGCCGCCCCACAGGTAGAGGAAGCGCACGTCGTCGCTGCCGGTCAGCCATTCACCAAGCATGAACAGCAGTTCGGCGTTGTCGCCGGCAATAAAACCGGCGAAGCCCGCTGGCTGCGGGAGCATCAAGTCAAGGACGAGCTGTTTCATTGGCAAGCGGCACCAGACGCACAAAGGCGTACGGCCAAAATGGCAGCACGCGGGGTGGTCGGGGTGAGGGCGGCAGACGCGCACGGCGGGACCGGGCACGCGCCGCGCCGGTGGGCGGACAGCAGGCGTTTCATTGCAGGATGCGGTAAACTACCGCGTTTTCAGCAGCTTGCCGCCATTTTACCTGAGTTGGCGCGCTGCAGAACCCAGAATTCCTTCACGAGGCCGTCATGAGTTCCAAAAGCCTGAGCTACCGCGACGCGGGTGTCGACATCGACGCTGGCGATCAGCTGGTCGAAAACATCAAGCCGTTCGCCAAGCGCACGATGCGTCCCGAAGTCCTGTCCGGCATCGGCGGCTTCGGCGGGCTGATCGAAATCTCCAAGAAATTCAAGGAGCCCGTGCTGGTGTCGGGCACCGATGGCGTCGGTACCAAGCTCAAGCTCGCGTTCGAATTGAACCGCCACGACACCGTCGGCCAGGATCTGGTCGCGATGAGCGTCAACGACATCCTGGTGCAGGGCGCCGAGCCGCTGTTCTTCCTCGATTACTTCGCCTGCGGCAAGCTCGATGTCGACACCGCAACCGAAGTGATCCGTGGCATTGCCCTGGGCTGTGAGCTGTCGGGCGCGGCGCTGATCGGCGGCGAAACCGCCGAAATGCCGGGCATGTACCCGGTCGGCGAATACGATCTGGCTGGCTTCGCCGTTGGCGTGGTCGAAAAGTCGAAGATCATCACCGGTGAAAGCATTGTCGCCGGCGACGTCGTCCTCGGTCTCGCGTCGAACGGCGCGCACTCGAACGGGTATTCGCTGGTGCGCAAGATCCTGCACCTGACCGAAGCCGATTACGCGGCCGAGTTCGACGCAGGCAAGAGCCTCGCCGACGTGGTGATCGCGCCGACGCGCATTTATGTGAAGCCGATCCTGAAACTCCTCGAGTCGGTGACGGTCAAGGGGATGGCGCACATCACCGGCGGCGGCATCACCGAGAACGTGCCGCGCGTGCTGCCGGCCAACGTTGTCGCGCAGATCGATGCCAAGAGCTGGACGCTGCCGAAGCTGTTCCAGTGGCTGCAGAAGGAAGGCAACGTCGAAGCGCAGGAAATGTACAAGACGTTCAACTGCGGCGTTGGCATGGTCGTGATCGTGTCCGCCGACGACGCTGCAGCCGCCAAGGCGCTGCTCGAAGCCGAAGGTGAAACCGTCTACACGCTGGGCGTAATCCGCCCGCGCAACGGCGAAGAGCACCAGACCCAGGTAGCCTGATCCGCTTGGGCTGCCTAGGGGGCGAGGTGGTGACACCTCGCCCTTTGTTATTAGAAGTGGGCGCATTCGTGGAACCATGAAGAATATTGTCATCCTGATCTCGGGCCGCGGCTCGAACATGCAGGCGATCGTCGACACAGAGATCGCCGGTGCGCGCATCGCCGCGGTGATTTCGAACAAGGCCGATGCTGAGGGCCTGGCGTGGGCGCGCGAACGCGGCATCGCCACCGCATCGCTGAACCACAAGGATTTCGACGGGCGCGAAGCGTTCGACGCGGCGCTGGTCCAGCTGATCGATGGCTATGCGCCCGATCTGGTCGTGCTCGCCGGTTTCATGCGCATCCTCACGCCGGGTTTCGTCGGCCACTATGAAAACCGGCTGCTGAACATCCACCCGTCGCTGCTGCCGGCGTTTACCGGTCTGCATACGCATGAACGGGCGATCGCCGAGGGCGTGAAGTTCGCCGGTTGCACCGTGCACTTCGTCACCGCCGAACTCGACCACGGCCCGATCGTCGCGCAGGCGGTGGTGCCGGTGCTGGATCACGATGATGCGGCGGCGCTGGCCGTGCGCGTTCTGGTCGAAGAACATCGCCTGTATCCGCAAGCCGTGGCCGACTTTGTTGCCGGCCGGCTGACGATCTCGGGTCAGCGCGTGCTGCGCCGGGACTGATGATCCGATGACGCTGCGTTTCGGCCGCCGCCTGCTGGGTTTTGCGCTGATCCTTTCGCTGTTGCTGCACCTTTCCGGCCTCTTCGGCGAACTGGCGCTGGCATGGTGGGCGCGGCCGAGCGGCAACGAGACACCGTTGCGCAAGGCGACGCAAAAGCTGGCCGCGCAGGAACTCGACGACGAGATGACCAAGCCGGCCGGACTGGCGGGCGTCAAGCCGGCTGACAAACAGGTGGTCTATCTGCGGCCGCTGGCCGAGCTGGTTCCCGCCAAAGCACCGAAACCGGCGCCTGAGCCCAAGCCGGTGAGCAAGCCCAAGCCGCGACCGGCCAAGATCGTCGCCAGTGCCGCGATGCCGGCTGCGCCAGTCGAAATGGCCGCCAGCAGCGCGGTGGCGAGTGCCGCCGCGAGCCTGTCCGCCAGTGCGCCGGAGCTCGCCGCTGCCAGCAAGCCCGTTGCGGCGACGCCGGCCGAGGCTACGCGCACGACACAAGCGAGCGCGCCGGCAGGACTGGGCAAGCAGGCCAAGGCTTTCCCGAAGAACGTCCAGATTACCTATGTCTACGGCGTGTTCCCGGTCAGAATGACCTGGCAGGTTGATCAGGGCGACTACCGGCTCAAGCTGGCCGGCTCGCTGTTCGGCCGGAGCCGGCTGATCGAAAGTGTCGGCATCGTCGGCAAGCAGGGTGTCGTGCCGACGCGTTTCTCGGACTACAAGGACGACAAGCTGCTGAACGAGGCGAACTTCGACTGGGACGCCGGGACGGTGACGCTGAACGACAAGGGCAACCTGAAGACCGAGCCGTTGTCGCCCGGCGATCAGGACCTCTTTTCGGCGGCATTCCAGTTCGCGCTGCAGGGCGCGAAGATGAAGAACTTCACCTTCTCGATGCTCAGCGGTCGCAAGCGCTACCCCGAAGTGACGTTCGAGATCCGTGGCGAAACGACGCTGCGACTTGGCGACCAGCATGTCGACGTGATCCTGCTGCACGGTGAGTTCGAGGACCGCAGTTTCGATTTCTGGCTGGCGCCGCAATGGAACAATATGCCGGTGCGTATCCAGCTGACGCTGGGCAAGGACAGTGGCAGCTTCGACATCCTCGCCAATGCGATCACGATCAATGGCGAGCAGGTCCTCAAGCCGCTGTCGTCGGCCAACGGGGTTACCAACCGCAACAACCCGCAGCTGCGCTAGTCGCAACTGCCTGACTGGCGGGCTGCGGCCCGCACCGATTAACGCTGGTGTGAACCCGCTTTCGCCGCTACAACGCTGATATGAACAAGACCCAATTTGATGCCATTCTCGACGTGCTGCACACCGTGCTGCCGTTCACCGCGCCGGCCGATGTGTGCCTGTCGCGCTACTTCCGTGATCATCCCAAGCTGGGCGCGCGCGATCGCGCCGAAATTGCCGAAACCGTTTTCGGCCTCTTGCGCCACCTGCCGCGACTGAAGTGGGTTTGCGGCGACAAGGCCGGCGTCATCGACTGGATGGTCGCCTACTGGGCCGCGGTCGAGAAGCGCAACCTCAAGGAACTGACGGCGATCTTCGATGCGCGCCGGATGGAGCAGGCCAAGGAATACAAGGCGGTACGCTGGGACGAGGCACCGCTGCCGGTGCGTGCTGCGCTGCCGCAGTGGACTGTCGATGCGATGCTCGCCGACGGTTTCGACGAGGCCGGCATTCTCGAGATCGGCCGGGCGATGCTGCAATCGGCGCCGCTCGACCTGCGTGCCAACACGCTGAAAATGAAGCGCGATCCGGTGCAGACCGAACTGGCCGCGCAGGGCATCGAGTCGGTGCCGACGCCGTTTTCGCCGTGGGGGCTGCGCGTCACCGGCAAGCCGGGCCTCTCAAGGCTGGCCTTGTTCAAGGAAGGCGCGTTCGAAGTCCAGGACGAAGGCAGCCAGTTGCTGGCGCTGCTGACCAGCGCCAAGCGCGGGCAGATGATCGCCGATTTTTGCGCCGGAGCCGGTGGCAAGACGCTGGCGATCGGCGCGATGATGCAGTCGTCGGGCTCGCTGTACGCCTTCGATATTTCCGAGAAGCGGCTGTCCAACCTCAAGCCGCGTCTGGCGCGCTCGGGCCTGTCGAACGTCCGGCCGCAACTGATTGCCAGCGAGAACGACACCAAGATCAAGCGCCTGGCCGGCAAGATGGATGCCGTGCTGGTCGATGCGCCGTGCTCGGGTCTGGGCACGCTGCGGCGCAATCCGGACCTCAAGTACCGGCAGAGTGCGCAGAGCGTCATCGAGCTCAATGCCAAGCAGGCGAGCATTCTGGCGTCGGCTTCGCGACTGGTGAAGGCCGGCGGCCGGCTGGTCTACGCGACGTGCAGCTTCCTGCCGAGCGAGAACCGCCAGATCGTCGATGCCTTCCTGGCTGCGCACCCGGACTTCCAGCTCCTGGATGTGCGCGAGTTGCTGGCGAAGGAGAAGATCGAGATCGCGCTCGACGGCGAATGCATGCAGCTGTCGCCGATGCAGCATGGCACCGACGGTTTCTTTGCCGCGGTGATGCAGCGCGGCTGAGCCTGATCGGCGCCAAAAACAAAGCCCGCAATCGCGGGCTTTGTTTTTACTTGACCACCCGCAACGACGGGCGGCCACCGCTGGGGCGCGATGGTGGCGGCTCGTCGCCGCCGTCGTCCTTGCTTGCCGGCGCGCTTTCGGGCGCATCTTCCTGCTCGCCATCGGTCGGGCCTTCGTACTCGAAGCCCATGCCTTCGCCGTTCTCGCGCGAGAAGATCGACACGACGGCGCCGACCGGGATGGTGATATCGCGGGAGACGCCGTTGAAGCGCGCCGAGAAGCTGACGTAATCGTTACCCAGATTCAGGTTGCGCGTCGCGTTGTAGCTGATGTTCAGCACGATTTCGCCGTTCTTCACGTATTCCGTCGGTACCTGCATCTTGCCGCGTACGGCGACAACGAGATAAGGCGTGAAATCGTGGTCGGAACACCACTCGTGGATCGCGCGGATCAGATAGGGCTTGGTCGAAACGGATTGCATGGCCAATGTCCTCGGGTGAACAGGGCGGACCGGCCGGGACTAACCCGCTCGGCCGCGCGCCTTGGAGCCTGTCTCAGTAGGCGAGCGAGCCAAAGCAGTTTGCTGTCGTCCGGAGCGGAGGAAGCGGAATGGACACGAGGTCCATGAGGATTCCGAGCACCGGACGGCTACAAAATGCACAGGCTCAGCCGCCTAATAGGATAGGTTACTTGCGCATGGCCTTTTCGTTCGGCGTCAGCGAATCGATGAAGGCTTGGCGGCTGAACAGGCGTTCGGCGTACTTGAGGATCGGCACCAGCGGCTTGGTCATTTCGATGCCGTAGTGCTCAAGGCGCCACAGCAGCGGGGCGATGGCGACGTCGAGCATCGAGAACTCTTCGCCCAGCATGTGCTTCTGCTTGGTAAACAGCGGTGCGATCTGGGTCAGGCTGTCGCGCACGGCGACGCGGGCGGCATCAAGCGTTTTCTTGGTGGCGGCGCCGTCTTCGAGCGTCTTCATGTGCACGAAGAGTTCGCGCTCGAAGTTGAACAGCATCAGCCGCGCGCGTGCGCGCATCACCGGATCGGCCGGCATCAGCTGCGGGTGCGGGAAGCGCTCGTCGATGTATTCGTTGATGATGTTCGATTCGTACAGGGTCAGGTCGCGCTCGACCAGCACCGGTACTTCGTTGTACGGATTCATCACCGCGAGGTCTTCCGGCATGCTGTGCGTGTCGACGTCGAGAATCTCGAAGTCCATGCCCTTTTCAAACAGGACAATGCGGCAACGGTGGCTGAACGGGCACGAGGTACCGGAGTAGAGCTTCATCATGGCGATGGAATTCCCAGGGTGGATGCAATGGCGCCGATTCTAGCGATTTCGCCATCGATAAGCCAGAAATAATGACCTAAGTCATTGATTGGTATTGGTTTTTGTGTAAATAAAGAAAGGCGCCCGCGGGCGCCTTTCTTTCAGCTGGATGTCGGTGCTCAGTGCACGTCGCGCCAGTATTCCTTCTTCAGCAGATAGGTGATCGGGATCAGGATGAACAGCAGGAACAGCAGTACGCCGTAGCCGATCTGCTGGCGCTTCACCTGTGCCGGCTCGCCCATGTAGACAAGGTAGCTAACCAGATCGCCGACGCGTTTGTCGAACTCGCGCTGGTCGTACTGGTTGTTCTCGCCGACCTGGGTCAGTAGGCCCGGCTTCACGAGCTTCAGTCCCTCGAGCACCTTCTCTTCCTTGCCGTTGTGGCCCTTGACCGTCTTGTAGACCGGTTCCTGGATCCCTTGTAGCTCCCACAGCACGTGCGGCATGCCGACCTTGTCGAAGGCGGTGTTGTTCCAGCCGGTCGGACGCGAGTCGTCACGGTAGAAACCGCGCAGATAGGTGTAAAGCCAGTCGGCACCGCGCGAACGGGCGATCAGCGACAGATCGGGCGGGGTAGCGCCGAACCAGTTCTTGGCGTCCGCGGCCTGCATGGCCACTTTCATCGGCTCGCCGACCTTGTCGGTCGCGAACATCAGGTTGGCCTTGATCTGTTCTTCGGTCAGGCCGATGTCCTGCAGCCGGTTGTAGCGCATATTGATCGCGCCATGACACGACAGGCAGTAGTTGGCGAAGGTTTGCGCGCCACGCTGCAGACCTTCGACATCACGCAGGTTGACGGGCGCCTTGTCCAGGTGGACGCCGGCCTCGCTGGCAAAGCCGGCAACCGGGACGAGGAGTGCCACGGCGGCCAGGAAACGACGGAATTGCTGGGTCATTTGTGGTCGTCCTCAATCAAACCAGTTTCGCGAAAATCGCGGCACCAAGGAAGGTCACCAGCATCAGGATGCCGAAGATCATCTGGCGGCGGCCGTTGGTGTCGGTCACGCGTTCCGGTACCGGCAGCGGCTGGCCCCAGCGCGTGTAGAACGGCATGCCGAGGAAGAAGGCGAAGTAGATCACCGAGAACACTTGCGACAGGATCGTGCGCGGACCGTCCGGCGGCAGCGCGCCGAGGATGCCGAGACCGAAGAAGGCGACCAGGAAGACCGCAAGGATCCATTTGAAGAACGCCGGGCGATAACGGATCGACTTGACCGGGCTGCGATCGAGCCACGGTAGGAAGGCGATCACCACCACTGCCGCACCCATCGCCAGCACGCCCCAGACCTGGGTGCCGAGGAAGGACGGAATCGCGCGCAGAATGGCGTAGAACGGTGTGAAGTACCACACCGGTGCAATGTGCGGCGGGGTCTTCAGCGGATCGGCCGGGATGAAGTTATTGTCTTCGAGGAAGTAACCGAACATGTTCGGGAAGAAGAACACAATCACCGAGAACACCGCGAGGAAGACTGCGACGCCGAAGATGTCCTTCACCGTGTAGTACGGGTGGAACGGAATGCCGTCGAGCGGAATGCCGGTTTTCGGGTCCTTGTTCTTTTTGATCTCGACGCCATCCGGGTTGTTCGAGCCGACTTCGTGCAGTGCGACGAGGTGGGCGACGACCAGCGCCAGCAACACCAGCGGCACGGCAATCACGTGCAGCGCGAAGAAGCGGTTCAGCGTGACGTCGGAGACGACGAAGTCGCCTCGGATGAAGGTCGACAGGTCCGGGCCGATAATCGGCAAGGATGCGAACAGGTTGACGATGACCTGTGCGCCCCAGAACGACATCTGGCCCCAAGGCAGCAGGTAGCCGAGGAAGGCCTCTGCCATCAGGCACAGGAAGATCAGCGTGCCGAACACCCAGACGAGTTCGCGAGGCTTCTGGTACGAGCCGTAGATCAGCCCGCGGAACATGTGCAGATAGACGACGACGAAGAACATCGACGCGCCGGTCGAGTGCATGTAGCGGATGATCCAGCCACCCGCGACGTCGCGCATGATGTATTCGACCGAATTGAATGCCACCGAAACATTGGTGCCCGGAATCAGGCTGCCGTCCGGCTTGTAGTTCATCGTCAGGAAGATGCCGGTGACGATTTGGATCACCAGAACCAGCATCGCCAGCGAACCGAAGAAGTACCAGAAGTTGAAGTTCTTCGGCGCGTAATACTCGGATACGTGCGCCTTCCAGGTCGACGTCAGCGGGAAACGCTCATCGACCCAGTTGAGGACCTGTTGTCCTACTTGTTGTGCTTTGCTCATGCCTCAGCTCCCCTTGCCTTATTCGCCGACCATGATCCGAGCATCGGACAGGTACTTGTAGGGTGGAATGTCGAGGTTTTTCGGTGCCGGAACGCCGGAATAAACGCGACCTGCGAGGTCGTACTTGGAGCCGTGACAGGGGCAGTAGTAGCCACCGAGCCAGTCGCCACCCAAGTCCGCCGGGCCGAGGTCCGGGCGGAAGGTCGGCGAACAGCCCAGATGGGTACAGACGCCGACGGCGACGAGGATCTCGGGCTTGATCGAGCGTCCCTCGTTCTTGCAATTGTCCGGCTGGACGCTGCCATCCGATTTCGGATCGAGCAGCTGGGGGTCGAGCTTGGGCAGGTTGGCGAGCATCTCCGGCGTGCGTTTGAGCACCCAGACCGGCTTGCCGCGCCATTCGACGTTGATCTGCTGGCCCAACTCGAGCTTGCTGATATCCACCTCGACCGGTGCGCCCGCTGCTTTGGCGCGCTCGGATGGCAGGAAGCTCGCGATGAACGGAGTCGCAATGCCTGCGACCGCACCGGCGCCTGCGACGCCGGTGGCAATCAGCAGGAAGCGCCGCTTGCTGTTATCGACTTGCTGGTCACTCATACCCAATCCCTGATGTCTGGAACTAATACCTAAACCCGTGAATTCTACCCGAGCAGCATGGGAACAGGAAGCTGACAAGCAGTCAGCGTGGGCGGGAGGATACGCGTGGACCGGCTTGCTATCAGTTTGCGCTGCTGCGTGTGTATCGCGGTAGTTCGTCGTTGAGCTTGTCGGCCACCTGGGCGGTGATGTCGCTGACGGCTTCGCGCGTCGTGCCCGGATAGCTGACCTGGAAGACGCGTGCCGACAGTTTCCAGCCCTTGCCGACAGGGGTCAGCTCGTAGCGCATCCGGGCTTCGGTCGGAACCTTGGCCTTCGGGACCACCTGTTTGAATTCGACGCGCTTGTCGGCGCGCGCCAGGACGCGCATGCCCTTCTGGGTGCGATACGCGACGACGTCGTCGAGGATGGCCTGCGGCGTGCGGCCGTCGATGACGACGCTCGGGACCGTCGACGTCTGTGACTGCGTCTGATCCGGTGCCGGTGCGCTGACCGGCGGCTGGGTCGGCTGCGTGGCGCAGGCGGCGAGCAGGAGCGCCGCAGCCAGGGGGAGTAGATGGCGGATGTTCATACCGGATTCTCGATGTCGAGATGAATGAGTTCCAGACCAAAATGGCTGGCCAGATGTTCCCCGAGCGCACGCACGCCGTAGCGTTCGGTGGCGTGATGGCCGGCGGCGATGAATGCAACGCCGGTTTCACGTGCGAGGTGGGTGACGAATTCGGAAGCTTCACCGGTGATGAAGGCGTCGATGCCCAGATCGACCGCCTGATGGAAGTAGCCTTGCGCGCCGCCGGTACACCAGGCTACGCGGCGGATCGGGCGGTCGGCGTCGCCGATGACCAGCGGTTGCCGGACCAGCGCGGTGTCGATGCGCTGCGCGAAGCCGGCCAGCGTGGTCGGCTCGGCCAGCTCGCCGATCCAGCCGAGCTCCTGTTCGCCAAAGCGGCCGCTTGCCGTGAGGCCGAGGCGGGTGCCGAGCTGGGCGTTATTGCCGAGTTCGGCATGGGCATCGAGCGGCAGGTGATAGGCGAGCAGATTCACGTCGGCCTTGAGCAGCGCGGCGATGCGCGCCTTCTTGGTGCCGCGGATCGGCGCGGCTTCGCTCTTCCAGAAATAACCGTGGTGGACCAGCAAGGTATCCGCGCCGGCGGCGATCGCCGCATCAACGGCAGCCTGGCTTGCCGTGACCGCGGTCGCGACTTTGCGGACCGAGTCCCGGCCCTCGATTTGCAGGCCGTTTGGACAATAGTCCCGGAATCGGTCAACCGCGAGCAGTTGTCCGATATAATTTTCCAATTCGAATCTTGCGATCAACGTCATTCTGCCGATGAAAAAGCTATGGTTGATTTTCGCACAAACCGCCACGATCGGCCTCGCGGTCTGGTTCGTGCTCACGCTGGTCGCGCCGCAATGGCTGCCGCGACCGGTTGCCGACGTCGTGACGGTGCGCCAGGCGCCGGCCGATGCGTCGGCGCCGGTCGTCACGCCCGACAGCTATCACGACGCCGCGCGGCGGGCGATGCCGGCGGTGGTGAACATCTACACGGCCAAGGACGTGAAGACGCGCAGCCACCCTTTGCTGAACGATCCGTTCTTCAAGCGTTTCTTCGATGACCGCTTCGGCGGTGACGACACGCAAAGGACGTCCAGCCTTGGCTCTGGCGTGATCGTCTCCGATCGCGGTTATATCGTCACCAACAACCACGTGGTCGAATCGGCCGACGAAATCGAGGTGGCGCTCGCCGACGGGCGGACCGCCGAAGCGAAGATCATCGGCAGCGATCCGGACACCGACATCGCGGTGATCAAGATCGACCTCGGCAAACTGCCGACGCTGACGTTTGCCGACGTCAATGCCATGCAGGTTGGCGACGTGGTGCTGGCGATCGGCAATCCCTTCGGGGTCGGTCAGACGGTGACGATGGGCATCGTCTCGGCGCTGGGGCGCTCGCAGCTCGGCATCAATACCTTCGAGAACTTCATCCAGACCGATGCGGCGATCAACCCCGGTAACTCGGGTGGCGCACTGGTCGACACCCACGGCAGCCTCGTCGGCATCAATACGGCGATCTATTCGCGCAGCGGCGGGTCACTCGGCATCGGTTTCGCGATTCCGGCGACGACGGTCCGGCAAGTGATGGATGCGATCATCAAGGACGGCGGCGTGACGCGCGGCTGGCTTGGCATCGAGGCGCAGGACGTGACGCCGGAGCTGGCGGCATCGTTCAAATTGCCCGAAGCACGTGGTGCGCTGATCGCCGGCATCGTCCGCGCCGGCCCGGCCGATGCGGCCGGCATGCGTCCCGGCGACATTCTGCTTGGCATCAACGGTCATCCGGTGAAGGACTCGTCGGATATGCTCAACCAGATTGCCGGCCTCAAGCCGGAGTCCGAGGTGCCGATGGAGGTGTTCCGCGCCGGCAAGGGCCAGAAGGTCAACGTCAAAATCGGCAAGCGGCCACGATTGAGCGGTCGATAGATCGACGCTGCGCCGATTCAGCAACAACGCCCCGCGATGCGGGGCGTTGTCGTTACGGCGGCCAAGAGGGACCCACGCTGACTTCCTGGCGCATGAATCAGCTGTCACGGGGCCCAAGTGTCCTTCAGCGGCCGAACGCCTCGCCGCGATGCGTTGTGGGGCGGCAACGATAAGGGATATCCGGAGGTGACGCTGCCAGCAGGATGCCGTGCGCCGCGCTAATTGCCCTGCAGCAGGATCATTTCCGCTGCGGCCAGGTTCTCCGGCTCGCCGAGCAACACCAGCACGTCGTTTTCCTGCAGCACCAAGTCGTTTTGCACCATCGTCGTCGGCATGGCCTTGCGCCGGACGCTCTTGACCTCGATGTGCAGGCCGGCGAGATCGATGTCGCCGAGGCGGCGGCCGATGGCACTGGCGTCGTTGGTGAGATGGATCGTGTGCAGACGCGGCTGACTGGCGTTGTCTTCCAGATCCTCGGTCGTGCCACGGAAGAAGCCGCGGAACATCTGGTAGCGGTCTTCGCGGACGTGACGGATGCGCTTGAGCACGGTGTTGAGCGGGATGCCGAGCAGCATCAGCGTGTGCGAGGCCAGCATCAGGCTGCCCTCGAGGATTTCGGCGACGACCTCGGCCGCACCGGCGTTCTTCAGCTTGTCGACGTCGGTTTCGTCGTAGGTCCGGACAATGACCGGCAGCTCGGGGCGGATCTGGTGGGCGAGTTCGAGGATCTTCATCGCCGAGTGCGTGTCGGCATAGCTGACCACCAGCGCGCGCGCGCGCATCAGGCCGGCGGCCATCAGCACCTCGCGCTTGGCGGCATCGCCGTACACGACCGATTCACCGGCGGCACCGGCCTCGCGGACCTTTTCCGGATCGAGGTCGAGGGCGAAGAAGGGGATTTTTTCCTCGGTGAGGATCCGCGCCAGACTCTGGCCGCTGCGGCCATAGCCGCAGACGATCACATGGCCCTGACTTTGCATCGTCCGCACGGCAATCTGGTGCAGATTGGCGGCCATATTCATCCATTCGGATGCCGCCAGTCGCAGCACCAGTTTGTCCGAGTGCTGGACGATGAACGGTGTCGCCAGCATCGACAGCACGATGGCCGCCGTTGTTGCCTGCAGCAGCGGTTCGGGCAGTAGCTTGCCGCTGCCGGCCAGCGTCAGCAGCACGAAGGCGAATTCGCCACCCTGGCCGAGCGCGAAGCCCGTGCGCAGCGAAACGCCGGGGCTGGCGCCGAACCAGCGCGCGATGCCGGCGATCATGGCAATTTTCAGCGGCAGCAGGATCACCAGAATGATCAGCACCAGCCACCAGCGGTCGGCGAGCTGGCCGAAATTCAGCGTCATGCCGACGGTGACGAAGAACAGCCCGAGCAACAGGTCGCGGAATGGCCGGATGTCGTCCTCGACCTGATAGCGGTATTCGGTTTCGGCGATCAGCATGCCGGCCAGAAAGGCGCCGAGCGCCAGCGACAGGCCCGACAGTTCGGTCAGCCAGGCGATGCCGAGCGTCACCAGCAGCAGATTGAGCATGAACAGCTCGCTCGAGTGCTGCTTGGCGACGAGGTTGAACCACGGCCGCATCAGTTTCTGGCCGAGATTGAGCAGCAGGAACAGCACGACGACGATCTTCAGCGCCGCGAGCGCGAGCGCGTTGAGCATCGCCTCGCCCGGGTGGCTCAGCACCGGCAGCATGATCAGCAGCGGCACGACCGCCAGATCCTGGAACAGCAGGATGCCGATCGCGTTCTGGCCGTGTGCGGCATTGAGTTCGTTGCGCTCGGACAGCAGCTTGGACACCATTGCCGTCGACGACATCGCCAGCGCGCCGCCCAGCGCCAGTCCGGCGGCCCAGCTCAGCTGCACAGCGAGCATCAGGCCGATGACCAGCAGCACCATGCCGCCGACCTGCGCCGCACCAAGGCCGAACACGATGCGCCGCATCGCCTTGAGCTTGGCGAGATTGAATTCGAGCCCCAGCGTGAACATCAGGAACACCACGCCGTATTCGGCCAGATGGGTCGCTTCCTCGCTGCTGGCAATCAGGCCGAGCGCGTACGGGCCGATCAGCATGCCGACGAACAGGTAGCCGAGCATGGCCGGCAGCTTGACCAGTCGGCACAGCACGACGGTGATCACCGCGGCGGCGAGCAGCAGCAACAGGGAGGAAAGATGGACGGGCATGGCTGCGGCCGGAAGGTTTCGTGGAGGGGCTGGCAAAAATTATACCTGCCGCTGTGGCCTACTTGCTGGCGGCCTTTGGCACGGCTCTTTTATACTGACGCCCATGAGTGAAATCACGCAATCGAGATTGCTGGCGCAGGCCCGCCAAGTGCTGACGATCGAGGCCGACGCCATTACCGCGATGGCCGACCGGCTCGATCATCGCTTCGATATGGCCTGTGCGCTGTTGCTGGGCTGTACCGGCCGTGTTGTCGTCACCGGCATGGGCAAGTCGGGCCATATCGCCCGCAAGATCGCCGCGACGCTGGCGAGCACCGGTACGACGGCCATGTTCGTCCACCCGGCCGAAGCGCTGCATGGCGATCTCGGCATGATCACCGCCGACGATGTCGTGCTGGCGCTGTCGTACTCGGGCGAAAGCGACGAGGTGCTGGCGATCCTGCCGAGTCTGAAGCGGCTCGGCGTCAAGGTGATCGCGCTGGCAGGCCGGGCGGATTCGACGCTGGCCCGCGCGGCCGAGGTCTGGCTCGATGCCAGCGTGGCCCAGGAGGCGTGCCCGCTAAATCTGGCGCCGACGGCGAGCACGACCGCCGCGCTGGCGCTCGGTGATGCGCTGGCGGTGGCCCTGCTCGACGCGCGCGGCTTCAAGGCTGAGGACTTTGCGCTGTCGCACCCGGGCGGCAGCCTGGGCCGGCGCCTGCTGGTGCATGTGCGTGACGTGATGCATGCTGGCGATGCCTTGCCGGTGGTGCGGGACGACGTGTTGCTGCGTGATGCGCTGCTTGAGATCAGCCGCAAGGGCATGGGCATGACCGCCGTGGTCGATGCCGCCGGCGCGCTGGTCGGCGTGTTTACCGACGGCGATCTGCGACGCGCGCTCGACGACGGCCGCGACGTGCTGGCGACGCCGGTGGTACAGGTGATGACGCCTGCGCCGCTGACGATCGATGCCGACCATCTGGCCGCCGAGGCGGTGCAGGTCATGGAACAACGCCGCATCAACGGCCTGCTGGTGCTCGACGCCGGTCGGTTGGTCGGTGCGCTGAATATGCACGACCTGCTGCGCGCCCGGGTCGTCTGAGCGAAGACAAAGGAAACCGATATGCAGGAAAAAGCCCGTGCCGTGCGACTGATGATTTTCGACGTCGACGGTGTGATGACCGATGGCGGTCTGTATTACAACGACGCCGGCGAGGAAATGAAAGCCTTCAATTCGCTCGACGGCCACGGTCTGCGCATGCTGCAGCAGACCGGCGTGAAGCTGGCGATCATCACCGGTCGCAAGTCGAAGCTGCTCGAACACCGCACCAGCAATCTGGGGATCGATTTCGTCTACCAGGGCGCACACGACAAGCTGGCGACCTTTGCCGAGCTGCTCGACGCCGCTGGCGTGACGGCCGATGAGTGTGGCTATATGGGCGACGACGTAATCGATTTGCCGGTGATGCGCCGCGCCGCGTTTGCCGTGGCGGTGCCGGATTCGCCCGAAATCGTCCTGCAAAATGCCCACTACGTGACCGGCCGCGCCGGCGGCCGCGGGGCGGTGCGCGAAGTGTGCGATCTGATCATGCAGGCGCAGGGTACGTACGATGGGCTGATGGCCCACTATCTGCGCTGATCATGGGCGGACTGTCGACCAAACTCCTGCCCATCGTGTTGCTGGCGACGCTCGGCGCGCTGGTGCTGATCCTCAACGAAGTGGCCCGGGTGCCCGGCACCAGCCGGCCCGACCGGCCGAACGAGCCCGACCTGATTGCGCAGAACACGACGGCCTACCGTTTCGACGTGAACGGCAAGCTGCTGTCGCGGCTTTACGCCGACCGGGTCCGGCACTATCCGGCCGGCGATACCAACTGGCTCGATCAGCCACGCATCCACTACACCAAGCCCGATACGCCCGAGCTGACCGTGGTCGGCAAACGCGCGCGGACCGAACAAAATGGTACCCTCGTCTGGTTTCCCGACGACGCCAAGCTGACCCGGGCGCCGAGCGCGGACAAGCCGCAGCTCGATGTCGTCAGCTCCGACGTCTGGGTCAAGCCGAACGAAAACTTCGTCTGGTCCAAGACGCCGGTCAACGGCAAGATGGGCGCATACACCGTGTCCGGGGTCGGCTTCAACGCCGATCTGGACAAGGAAAATCTGGAACTCCTCTCCAAAGTGAGCACGACCTATGTCCCGCCGCCGCCACGCCGCTGAATTGACGGCGCTGATCCTGCTGACCGCGCCGCTGGCGCACGCAGAGACCGCCGACCGCGAAAAACCGATGAATATCGAGGCGGATCACGCCAATTTCGACCAGAAGAACAATGTCGGCGTCTACACCGGCAATGTCATCGTCGTGCAGGGCACGATGACGCTGAAGGCCGACAAGGTCACCGTGCGTCAGGACGCCGACGGCAACCAGTTCTCGCAGGGGGACGGCAAGCCGGTCAAGTTCCGCCAGCGCATGGATACCGGCGAATGGGTCGATGCCAACTCGCTGCATTACGATTACGATGGCAAGACCGGCATCCTCAAGCTGATCAACAAGGCGTGGGTCCGCCGCGATACCGGCGACGAGGTCATCGGCGACCTGATCGTCTATGACATGGCAACGTCGACCTATCAGGCGCAAACCGATGGCAAGCCGGGCAGCCGCGTCAATATCACGCTGATGCCGAAGAAGAAGGACGCAAGCAGCACCGCGGCGAAACCCGCCAAGGCCGCGGCGAGCAAACCCGTCGCCAGCAAGCCTGTCGCCGCCAGCGCGCCCAAGACCGGCGGTTCGTGGAGCAAGGACGCGAAATGACCGATGCCAAGGCCGTGCTCAGCGCCAATGGCCTGATGAAACGCTACAAGAAGCGCACCGTCGTCAAGGATGTGTCGATCGACGTCGCGGCCGGCGAAGTCGTCGGCCTGCTTGGGCCCAACGGCGCCGGCAAGACGACGAGTTTCTACATGATCGTCGGCCTCGTCGCCAAGGATGGCGGCGAGATCCGCCTCGACGGCATCGACATCGGCCATCTGCCGATGCACGAGCGTGCGCGCATGGGCGTGGGCTACCTGCCGCAAGAGGCATCGATCTTCCGCAAAATGACGGTCGAGCAGAATATTCTCGCGGTCCTCGAGCTGCACGTCGCCGACAAGGTCGAGCGCACCCGCCAACTCGATGCGTTGCTTAACGACCTGCATATCTCGCACCTGCGCGAAAACAACGCGATGAGCCTGTCGGGCGGCGAACGCCGCCGCGCCGAGATCGCTCGCGCCCTGGCGGCCAGTCCGCGCTTCATCCTGCTCGACGAACCGTTCGCCGGCGTCGACCCGATCGCGGTGATGGACATCCAGCGCATCATCCGCTTCCTCAAGGAGCGCGGCATCGGCGTGCTGATTACCGACCACAATGTCCGCGAGACGCTGGGGATCTGTGATCGCGCCTACATCATTTCCGAAGGCGCGGTGATGGCGTCGGGATTGCCGAGTGCCATCGTCACCAACGAGCAGGTGCGCCGGGTCTATCTCGGCGAACACTTCCGGATGTAGCGGCATGAAGCAATCGCTGCAACTTCGCCTCTCCCAGCAGCTCAATCTGACGCCGCAGCTGCAGCAATCGATCAAGCTGCTGCAGCTGTCGACGCTCGATTTCCAGCAGGAAGTCGAGCGATTCCTGGCCGAAAATCCGTTGCTTGAGCGCGGTGAGGATCAACATTCTTCGTCCGACGGGGAAGGGAGTGCCGAAGCGCCGGCCGAGGCCAGCAGCAGCGACGATGCACCAGCAAGCGAATCGGCGTTCGACAACGACGATTGGGGCTGGGAAGGCAGTGGTGGCGGCGCGCGCAGCGGCGGTGACGACGATGACGATTTCGACCCGGCCAGCAATATCGCCCGTGAGCTGACCTTGCGCGAGCACCTGCTGGCGCAAGCCGGCTTGTTGCCGATTCCGTTGCGCGATCGGGCCGCGCTGACGTGGCTGATCGATGCGCTCGACGACGACGGTTTCCTGACCCAGCCGCTCGAAGAAATTCTTGCGCTGCTGCCTGCGGAACTTGCCGGCGGGTTCGAGTTCGAACTCGATGACCTGACGATCGCGCTGGCGCGGCTCAAGCAGCTCGAACCGCTCGGCGTCGGTGCCCGGGACATGGCCGAATCGCTGGCTTTGCAACTGGCGGCATTGGCGGTATCTGACGTGCGTCAACTGGCGCTGGGTATCGTGCGGGACAGTCTCGATTTGCTCGCGGCACGGGACTACACTAGGTTAAAACGCCGCCTGAAATGCGATGAAGCGGCCCTGAAGGCCGCACAGGCCTTGATCGTCAGCCTGAATCCGCGACCAGGCGCACAGTGGAGCGACGAATCGTCGCATTATGTGGTGGCCGACGTATTGGTCAGCAAGTACAAGGGGCAGTGGCGAGTGCGCTTGAACGACGCGGCCAGACCCAAGCTCAGGGTCAACCGGATGTACGCCGATATCCTGCAACGCAGCGATGGCGGAGTGCTGGCGCGCGAGCTGCAGGAAGCCAAATGGCTGGTCAAGAGCGTGCAGCAGCGTTTCGATACCATCCTGCGGGTTGGACAGGCCATCGTCGACAAGCAGCGCGCCTTCTTCGAGCACGGTGAAATCGCGATGCGGCCCCTGGTGCTGCGCGACATCGCCTCCGAGCTCGACCTGCACGAATCCACCGTCTCCCGTGTCACGACGCAGAAGTACATGCTGACGCCGCGTGGTATCTTCGAATTCAAGTATTTTTTTGGCAGTCATGTCGAAACCGAAGCCGGCGGCGAAGCCTCGGCGACGGCGATCAAGGCGCAGATTCGTCAACTGCTCCAGCAGGAAGACAAGCAAAAACCATTGTCGGACAGTGCCATCGCGGAAGCGCTGGCAGGGCAAGGGGTCGTGGTTGCGCGACGAACCGTTGCCAAATACAGGGAGGCGATGCAAATCCCTCCCGTCAATCTGCGCAAATGCCTGTAACGGCGATTCCCTGAAGGAGAATGTCTATGAACCTCAATATCAGCGGCCATCACCTCGAAGTGACCCCGGCAATCCGTGATTACATCACTAGCAAGCTTGACCGGGTGGCGCGTCATTTTGACGCGGTGATCGAAGTCGGCGTCGTCCTCTCGGTCGAACGCCTGCAGCAGAAAATTGAGGCAACCGTGCACGTGCCGGGCAAGGATATCCACGTCGAGGCGATCGACGAAGACATGTACGCTGCGATTGACGCGCTGGCCGACAAGCTCGACCGGCAGATCGTCAAGCACAAGGAAAAGCGCAACGGCCACGATGGCGAGAGCATCCGCCGTCAAGTTGTTGCCGAAGAGTAAGTGTCCTTTTCCTGCCAACGGGAATCCGTTCTGCGGATTCCCGTTTTTGTTTACGGGGCGGGAGGCGATACAATGGCCCGCTTCGACGTTCCTCCTGCTCATGGATTCTCGCAATGAGCCTGATTTCCAAGATTCTGCCGACGCAAAATGTCTTTCTCGACATGGACGTCGGCAGCAAAAAACGCGTGTTCGAACAAGTCGGTATCCTGTTCGAGAACAGCCACGGCATCGCCCGTAGCGTGATCTTCGACAGCCTGTTCGCACGTGAAAAACTCGGCTCGACCGGCCTAGGCCAGGGCGTGGCGATTCCGCACGGTCGGATCAAGGGGCTGAAGGAAGCCACCGGCGCCTTCGTGCGCCTGAAGGCACCGATTCCCTACGATGCGCCCGACGGCAAGCCGGTATCGCTGATTTTCGTCCTGCTGGTGCCGGCCAATGCGACCGATCTGCATCTGCAGATACTGTCCGAGCTGGCGCAGCTGTTCTCGGACAAGGCCGTCCGCGAGCAACTGGCGACGTTCGGCGAGCCGGGCGAGGCCTACAAGCTGATTTCCACTTGGGAGCCGTACGCGGGCTTCTGAAAGTTGGTCCACGATCTTGCTGCGTAGCGCTGATCGGACTCATGGGCCGCTCGAAATCCTCATGTGTGTTGGGTGCATTCCGTTTGCTGTGCCGCGCACCCTGCTGAAGACTGCTCGCGGTAGATCGTAAACAGGTTCTAAGCACCGCCGCCCTCGTGTAAGCTCAAAGAGCAGGCGCGTCGCGTCTGCCCCGTTCCTGACCTCAGCCCACGAGCGACCATGCCGCAGATCACCACCAGGCAACTCTTCATCGACAACGCCGAGAAGCTGCGGCTGACGTGGGTCGCCGGGCAATCGGGTGCCAACAATCTGCTGACCAACGATTCGGCCGAGCAGAAGCCGATCCTTGCGCTGGTCGGCCACCTGAACTTCATCCACCCGAACCGGATCCAGGTCCTCGGCATCGCCGAGACCAAGTATTTCCTCGACCTGTCGCCCGAGGCGCAGCGCGAGTCGGTCGAGCGGCTGTTTGCCAGCGAAATGGCGGCGATGATCGTCGCCAACGGCCAGCCTGTTCCCGATGCGCTGCGCGAGGGGGCCGAACGTCACCACGTGCCCTTGCTGACCAGTCCCGAGCAGTCGCCCTATCTGATGGACGTGCTGCGCTACTATCTGGCGAAAGCGCTGGCGGTTTCGACGCATCTGCACGGCGTGTTTCTCGACGTGCTCGAAGTCGGCGTGCTGCTGACCGGCGAATCGTCGATGGGTAAATCGGAGCTGGCGCTCGAACTGATTTCGCGCGGCCACGGCCTCGTTGCCGACGACGTCGTCGAGGTCTACCGGACCAATCCCGAAACGCTCGAAGGCCGTTGCCCGCCGATGCTGCGCGATTTCCTCGAAGTGCGCGGGATCGGCGTGCTGAACATTCGGACGATTTTCGGCGAGACCGCGGTGCGGCCGAAGAAGACGTTGAAGCTGATCATTCATCTCGCCAAGGCCGGTGGCGACACGCTGGCGCCGATCGACCGCTTGCAGATGCAGGCGGCGACGCAGGAAATTCTTGGCGTACCGACGCGCAAGCTGGTGATTCCGGTCGCCGCCGGTCGCAACTTGGCGGTGCTGGTCGAGGCGGCGGTGCGCAATTACATCCTGCAGCTGCGCGGCATCGATTCGACCCGCGAGTTCATCGAGCGTCACCAGCGTTTCATGGAAATGGGCGAATAACCCCAAAGGAGCATTGACCATGACTTGGAATCGTCAGCAGGTCGTGCTGCTGTCCGGCTTGTCCGGCGCGGGCAAGAGCGTCGCGATCAAGGCGCTCGAAGACCTGGGGTACTTTTGCATCGATAACCTGCCGGCACCGTTGCTGCCGCAGACGGTGGCGATGCTCGACGAAGACGGCTATCCGCGCGTCGCGATTGCCATCGATGCGCGCAGCGCGCTCAACCTCGCCAGTTTTCCGCATCATTACGAGGCACTGGTCGAGCTGGGGCTCGACGTGCACCTGCTGTATCTCGAATCGAACAACGAGATGCTGGTCAAACGCTTCTCCGAGACCCGCCGCAGCCACCCGCTTGCCAATGGCGAGCGGACGGTCAGCGAGGCGATCGAGCTCGAACGCGAGGTGCTGGCCTATTTTGCCGCGCTGTCGCACCGGATCGATACCAGCGGCCTGTCGGCCAACCAGCTGCGTGCCTGGGTACGCGAGTTTGTCGCGCTCGACCGTGGCAAGCTGACGCTGGTGATCGAGTCGTTCGGCTTCAAGCATGGCTTGCCGCTCGATGCCGACTTCGTTTTCGACGTCCGCTGTCTGGCCAATCCGCACTACGACCCGGTGTTGCGGCCCCTGACCGGCAAGGACCAGCCGGTGATCGATTTTCTCGAGCGCCAGCCGCAGGTCGGCCGCTATCTGACTCATGTACTCGGCTTTCTCGAGCGCTGGCTGCCCGAGTTCGACCGGGACAATCGCAGCTACGTGACGGTGGCCATCGGCTGCACCGGTGGCCAGCACCGTTCGGTCTATCTGGCCGAGCAGCTGAACAAGCACTTTTCCAAGCAACGGCAGGTACTGATACGGCACCGCGAGCAACACGCCTGATCCGCTCGCTGCGCGTCGGTGATTGGCTGATGCTGGGATTCGGCATGGCACTGGTGATCGCGAGCGCCTTTTGGGGCTGGCACGGTGGCGGTGCGACCCGGGTAAGGATTTATCAGGGCGGCGAGATCTACGCCGAGGTCGATCTGGCGGCGACGCGCACGCTGAAGGTCCCCGGCCCCTTGGGCGAGACGGTAATCGAAATTGCCGCCGGCAAGGCCAGGATCGCTGCCGACCCCAGCCCGCGGCAGTACTGCGTGCGTGAAGGCTGGCTGACGCAGGCCGGTGAAGCGGCCATCTGCCTGCCGAACCGGACCAGTTTCGAATTGCTCGGTGATGGGGGGCGTGGCTTTGACAGCCTCAGTTACTGAACTGCGGCCGACGCGCGACGACGTCTACGTTGCGCGGCTGGCCGCAGTGGCGATTGCGCTGGCGGTGATCGAAGCGGGCATTCCGTCGCCGATTCCCGGCATCAAGCCTGGGCTCGCCAATATCGTCACGCTGTACGCATTGGTCCGTCACGGCTGGCGTGTCGCAGCATGGGTGTCGTTGTTGCGTATTTTTGGCGGCGCGATCCTGCTCGGCGGCTTTTTGTCGCCGGGCTTTGCGCTCAGCCTGGCCGGCGGCATCGCCAGCCTTGCGGTGCTTGCGCCGGCCCAATACCTGCCGAAACGTTTTTTTGGCGTGGTCAGCCTGTCGCTGCTGGCCGCGTTTGCCCACATCGCCGGCCAGCTCGGGCTGGCACGGTGGTGGCTGATCCCGCACGATGGCCTGAAGCATCTGGTGCCGCTGTTTGCAGCAGCGGCGTGGGGCTTCGGCATCGTCAACGGCTTGATCGCCGCCCAATTGCTTGAGGAAGCTGCACCATCATGAAAACGATCACGCTCGCCTTTACCGGTGCGTCCGGCCTGCCGTACGGCTTGCGGACGCTCGAATGTCTGCTCGCGGCAGGCTGCACCGTCCATGTGCTGTATACGCAGGCCGCGCAGATCGTCGCCAAGCAGGAGCTCGGCCAGACCTGGCCGGGCCGGGCCGACGATCTCGCCAAGCAGTTCCGCAGCCAGTATGGCGTCGGCGAAGACAGGCTCAAGGTTTGGGGCCAGCAGGAATGGTTTGCGCCGATGGCGTCGGGCTCGAACCCGGGCGATGCCATGGTCGTCGTGCCGTGCACGATGGGCGCGCTGGCGGCGATGGCCGGCGGCGCCAGCGACAACCTGCTCGAGCGCGCCGCCGACGTGATGATCAAGGAACGCAAGACGCTGATCGTCGTGCCGCGGGAGGCACCGTTCTCGGTGATTCATCTCGAGAACATGCTCAGGCTCGCCCGGCTCGGCGTGGTGATCCTGCCGCCGAACCCGGGCTTTTATCACCACCCGGAGTCGATCGACGATCTGGTCGACTTCGTTGTTGCGCGCATTCTCGATCAGCTGGGCGTGCCGCATCAGCTGATGACGCGCTGGGGTGACTAGCCAAGCGATCGCCTTAGGCGGCAGCGCGGAGTGAAGGCTGCTTAGGGCGGTACTCGCAATTCCCGCAAGAGGGCTTTGCCCTCATGGCACCCATTCCGGTTTCTGCGCGCCGCCTTGACTTCACCGGCGCTCGCCCGCCTAGCGCAACGGGTTCGCCGTCTTGATGAACCGTTTGCTGGTGCGGATGAACAACCAGACCAGCAGCGACGCCGCGCACAACAGCGCCAGCACCAGTGCCTGCCAGTAGCCGGCGGCGCCGATGCCGGGCAGGCCAGCGACACCGAAGGCCAGCACATAGCCCAACGGGATGCCGACCAGCCAGAATGCCGTCAGGTGGATCAGCATCGGCTGGCGTGTGACCTTGTAGCCGCGCAGGATGCCGCCGGCAACGATCTGGGTCGCATCGGCCAGCTGGAACAGTCCGGCGTACAGCAGCAGCGTGCCGGCCAGCGCCAGCACCGCGGTATCGCTGGTGTACCAGCCGGCGATCTGATGCCGGCCGGCGATGATCAGCAAGGTGCTGACGCTGGCGACGATCAATCCGAGCACCAGGCCGGCGTTGCCGATTTCGCGCGCGCGATGCGGGTTGCCGCCGCCGAGCGCGTGGCCGACGCGGACCGTCAGCGCGGTGCCGAGCGCCGACGGGATCATGAAGGTCAGCGAGCCGATGTTCAGTGCGATCTGATGCGCCGCCACCGACGTCGTCCCCAGCCGGGCCATCAGCAGCGCAACGCCGCCAAACGCGCTGACCTCGACGAAGTACACCACGCCGATCGGCAGGCCGAGCCGCGCCAGTTCGCGCTGACGGCGCCAGTCGATGCGCTGCCAGTGCCGGAACGGGTAGGTCGCGCGGTAGACCGGCGCATAGCGGATCCAGCCGATCATCATCAGCAAGGTTGCCCACATGCAGAATGCCGTGGCCCAGCCGCAGCCGACGCCGCCCATCGCCGGGAAGCCGAAATGACCGTAGATCAGCATCCAGTTGGCCGGGATGTTCAGCGCCAGGCCGATCAGCGAGATCACCATCATCGGTTTGGTCTGACCCAGGCTGGCGCTGTAGCCGTAGAGCACGCGGAACAGCGAAAACGGGATCAGCCCCCAGCTGACGGCAATCAGGAAGCCGTGCGCCTTGGCGGCCACGTCGGGCGGCAGACCGAGGAGCGGAAAGATCGGCGCGGCCACCAGCGCGATCACCCAGCCGATCAGCGCCCAGCACAGGCCCTGGTACAAGGCCTGCTGGACCAGCGCCGGGACGTCGGCCTCGCGGCGTGCGCCGACCGCGTGCGCGATCAGCGGGCTGGCGGCGAGGTTCAGCCCGATCAGTGTGACGATCAGCATGACCCAGATCGATGCGCCGACCGAAACCGCGGCGAGGTCGCCGGCCGAGACGTGGCCGGCCATGACCGCGTCGACGAAGGAGGTGCCGGTCGATGCCAGCTGGCCGATCATGATCGGCCAGGCCAGGGTCCAGGTGGCGCGGGCTTCTTGGCGCAGGTGCAGCATGGGTCTTCCTTGAAAGCCGCTGCGCCGTTCCGGTGGGAAAGGGCTAGCGGCGGGTGCAACGGTACCGGGTGGGCACCTCGTAACACGCGATCAGCGTCGGAAACAGCGCCTGCAGCCGCAGAGCCAAGTGAACGTCGATGCCGCGGATATGCAGCTTCAGACCGTCGCGCCGGCCGGGGTAGCCCAGGTCGTAGACAACGGCGCCGGCACGGATCAGCTCGGCCTCATCGAGCGGGCCATGCGCCTTCAGGCACAGGCTGGGCTCGCCGTGGCCGCGCGATCGGGCGGGTGAGGGACGGACGTGGTTCACGGTGCAGGGTTCGAGACAATCGTACATGCTGGCCTCCAATCGGAATGATGACGGACGGCCGATACGCCTGCTCGGCCGACGCTTTAGCGGCATTTGTACGCGCCCCGCAAGTTGTCGCTTAACTCGGCGCGGCGGATGAGCTGGCATCCGCGACCATAAAAAAACCCGCGTGCACGGCGCGGGTTCGCTCGCACGCTTTAGCCGGATTTATTGGCAGCGCCCGCAAGCTGAGGGGTCAAATCGGCGCTGTATTGAGTGGTCATTCTGGCGAGCGACGCTGCCGTCCGTCAAGTGCCGGGATGATTATTCGGGCTGGCGTGAATCGAGCATCAGCGTGACCGGACCATCGTTGATCAACGACACCTGCATGTCGGCACCGAAGACCCCGGTGGGCACCGGTTTGCCGAGCACCTCGCTCAGCCGGACAACAAAGGCATCGAACAGCGGCTGCGAAATCTCGCCGCGCGCAGCCCGTCCCCAGGACGGGCGGTTGCCCTTGCGGCAGCTGCCATACAGCGTGAACTGCGACACGGCCAGTGCTTCACCGCCGACATCGAGCACCGACCGGTTCATCACCCCCGCATCGTCTTCGAAGATACGCAGATTGGCGAGCTTGTCGGCCATCCAGACGAGATCGGCGTCGGTGTCGGCGTCTTCGATGCCGACCAGCAAGAGCAAGCCGGGGCCGATGCGGCCACAGACGGCATCATCGACCGAAACGTGCGCCTGACTGACGCGTTGCAACAAGACCCGCATGCCGATTCCACTTCGAGACTGAAGCCCGAAATGGTAGCGCCGTCGGGTGGCATTGTCAGCCGGCTAATCGAGATGGCGAACGCGTGCGCTGGCCTGCTGGGCAGCGCTGACAAAACGGCTACGCGCACAAGGCTCGTTCGGATCGTGCGTGGCGTGTAGCTGCATGCGCAGCATCCGGGCGTGATCCGGGTACTGGCGGGCGAGTTTGTCGAGGTCGGCGAGAATGGAGCGCAACAGCGGCGGCTGCGTCGACCCAGGCGTGCGAATCGCCAGCGCCTGACCGTTCAATTGTGCCATTTCGATCCGGAACAGCAGATCGTGCAGGGCGGCGCGGTTGACCTTGCGGGCGACGTACTGCGGAACCGTCGCCGCTATCGTTGCCGCGGTTTCGCGATGGCGCGATGCCCACTCCGACAGCGGTGTTCCAAACAGGGTTTTCAGGCGCTTTAGCAAGGTTGATGCTCGGATATGGCCGATTTATTTGAATGTAATAATTTCTCATTGCGTAAGCAAGTGCTTGACACTACATCGCTGACCACCGGCGGGTGCTGGCAATCAATCCGGTTTTTCACTAAGATCGGAAGCTTGCTCTATCTCACTGTTTTCCTAAGGATTTGATGATGAAACGCGTAGGCCTCGTCGGTTGGCGCGGCATGGTGGGCTCGGTCCTCATGCAGCGTATGCAGGAAGAAAAGGATTTCGACCTGATCGAACCGGTGTTCTTCACTACCTCGCAAGCGGGCAGCGCCGCGCCGAATTTCGGCCGCGATGCAGGCACGCTCAAGGATGCGAAGAACATCGCCGAACTCAAGGCGATGGACATCATCATTTCCTGCCAGGGCGGCGATTACACCACCGAGATCTTCCCGCAGCTGCGCGCGGCAGGCTGGGATGGCTACTGGATCGACGCGGCCAGCACGCTGCGCATGGAAGACGACGCCGTCATCATTCTCGACCCGGTCAACCGCGGCGTGATCGACGCAGCGCTGTCGCGTGGCGTGAAGAACTACATCGGCGGCAACTGTACGAATTCGATCCTGCTGATGGGCGTCGGCGGCCTGTTCCGCGAGGGTCTGGTCGACTGGGTCAGCTCGATGACTTACCAGGCGGCATCGGGTGGCGGCGCCAACCACATGCGCGAACTGCTGAAAGGCATGGGCGTCGTGTACGGCTCGGTGGCCGACGAGCTGGCGACCCCGGCTTCGGCCATCCTCGACATCGACCGCAAGGTCGCGCAGGCGATCCGCTCGGATGTGCCGAGCGAATTCTTCGGTGCGCCGCTCGCCGGTGGTCTGATTCCGTGGATCGACAAGCAGCTCGACAACGGTCAGTCCAAGGAAGAATGGAAGGGCCAGGCCGAGGTCAACAAGATCCTCGGCACCAGCGAAACCGTGCCGGTCGACGGCCTGTGCGTGCGGATCGGCGCGATGCGCTGCCACAGCCTGGCGCTGACGCTGAAGCTGAACAAGGATCTGCCGCTGGCCGACATCGAGGCCATCATCAAGTCGGGCAACGACTGGGTGAAGTGGGTGCCGAACGACCGCGAAGTCACCGTCAAGGAACTGACGCCGGCGGCGATCACCGGCGGGCTGGAAATCGGCGTCGGCCGTGTCCGCAAGCTCAATATGGGCCCGGAATACGTGTCGGCTTTCGTGATCGGCGACCAGCTCCTGTGGGGTGCGGCCGAGCCGCTGCGCCGGATGCTGCGTATTTTGCTCGGCGAATAAGCCGCTGCAATGATCGATAACGGGACGCGTGGCGTCCCGTTTTTATTGGCGACGCGCTCGCCGGAGGATGTGGCATGAAACAGTGGTTGAACAAACTGCTCCGGCGCGGTTTCAGCGCTGCCGCAGCGTCGTCGCGCTTTCCCGCGACCGAACTGATGCCGTCACAACGGCGTGCGTCCGAGGCGGGCAGCCATCCGCTGAAGCATTCGCTGACCTACCGGATCAAGCGCGATGCGCTGATGATCGTCGCCGAGATGAACCGTGGCGCGACGATGGAGAACTGCGAGCTGCTGGCCCGCCAGCTGGCCTTCGTGCAGAAGGAGCTGATCCAGGCGGCCTATCACGACGACAGCCTGCCGAAGGAGCAGCGCGTTGCGCTCGCGAAATACCATGCGCTGAACATCCGTCAGGGCCTGGGCGAACGCCGGACTCAGCCGATGCGCGGCATTGTCGTGCCGCAGGGGGAGCGATGATGGAGGTGCTGGCATATCTGGCCAGGCTTGGCATCGGGCCTGATGGCGACGCGCTGGCGCGGCTGAAGCAGCTGCATCGCGCCCATGTCGAGACGCTGCCGTTCAACAACGTCGACTTGCTGCTCGGCCGCTTGCCCGAGCTTGAGCCGGCGGCCCGTTTCGACAAGGTGATCCGGCGCGGCCGCGGCGGTTATTGTTTCGAGCTGAATGCCAGCTTTGCCGAGCTGCTGCAAGCGCAAGGCTTCGAGGTCCGGTCGGCGATGGGGCGGGTGCTGATCGGCGGCGGTACGCCGCAGACGCGCCAGCGCAGTCATCACCTGCTGTTCGTGCGCATTGGCGACGAGGAGTGGCTGGCCGACGTCGGCTTTGGCGGCGGTGGCCTGATCGAACCGATTCCGCTGCGCACCGGTATGGTGTTCGAGCAGCGGCAGTCGTGTTTCCGGCTGCTTGCCGATGGCGACGACTGGCTGCTGCAAAGCGGCGAGAACGACGACTGGTCCGATCTTTACTGTTTCGATCTGCGGCCGGCGTACCCGATCGATTTTGACGCCGCGAATTTCTACATCGCCCGTTCGCCGCAATCGCTGTTCACCAATCTGCTGCTGGTGACGCGCTATACCGCTGCGGGGCAGCTGGCGTTGGCGGCCTTGCGTTTCGTTCGCAGCGAGCACGGGGCCAAGACGACCGAAACGGTGGCCCATCCGCAGCGCTTGCGCCAGGTGCTCGCCGATGAGTTCGGTCTGGCCGTCGATGAGGCTGAAGCGGCGCTGCTGTTCGACTTCGCCGCCAGTCATCCGTCGCCGTTCTAGCCGGCGACGGTCGCCGTGTCGACGATGTGGCCGATGCGCGGAAAGATGAATTTCAGCGTCGCTTCGTGGGCTTCCTTGCTGGCGGTTTTCATCGCGTCGACGACGAAATACTGCGTGTAGCCGAGCTCGAACGCCTGTCTGGCGGTCGATTCGACGCCGATATTGGTCGCGATGCCGGCGAGCACGATGGTGTCGATGCCGCGGCGGCGCAGTTGCAGGTCAAGATCGGTGCCGAAGAACGCGCCCCACTGGCGTTTGGTCACGATGTAGTCACCGGCCTCGACATTGAGCTGCGAGACCAGTGTGCCCCAGTCGGGCGGGAGCTGGCCCGGCGCGGTCGGTGCATCGCACGATGGCGCCAGCATGTCGCGACCGTCGTGGAAGTCGACGTTGACGAAGGCGATGAAGCCGTCGTGCGCCCGGAATCGCCGCACCAGCCGCGCTGCACGCTTGACCACGGCATTGCCGTCGAAGGCGCGGACGATGCCGCACTGCAGATCGATCAACACCAGCGCGGTGCGCTTGAAATCGAGGTCGAGCATGTCTGGATCCTTTTCAGTGCCTGATGCTGTGTAATGTGTTGAACAACACGGGCGGGCATGCTGCCCGCACCGCGACCGCGCTTGGAACCTATCTCCTTGGTCGGCTACGCCTTTTGCGTCTGTCCGGTGTTGCGGGGTCCAGCTAAGGGCTTAACCTCGGCTCGTCCTCTGGACCACATCTCCTTTCCAGCTCCCCTTGGGGGGACTTCTTTTGTGGCCGCCTCGCTTCGGGCCCGCCGCCGCTTTGGCTCGTCCCCCAACGGGACAGGCGTTTACTCTGCAAGCCGGCGGCGAAACACCCAGCGCTGCGCATCGCTGGCATCGGCGGCGAAGGCATAGCCTTCGAGGTCGAAGCCCAGCAGCGCCTCGGGCTTGGTGACGTGGTGCTGCGCCGCGTAGCGCACCATCAGCCCCCGGGCACGTTTGGCATAGAAGCTGATGACTTTATAGCGCCCGCCCTTGAAATCTTCGAATACCGGCTGGATCAACCGTGCCTTGAGCCGCTTCGGCTTGACCGACTTGAAGTACTCGTCGCTGGCGAGGTTGACGAGCGTGCGGGCGTCGACGGCGTTGACCGCATCGGTAATCGTTTCCCCCCAGAACTGGTACAGATTGCTGCCGGCCGGATTGCCGAGCCGGGTGCCCATTTCCAGCCGATAGGGCTGGATCAGGTCGAACGGCTTCAGCAGGCCGTACAGGCCCGACAGGATGCGCAGGTGTTTGCCCAGATAATCAAATGCGCCGCGCTCGAGCCCATAGGCATCCAGTCCTTCATAGACGTCGCCCTTGAAGGCGAACACCGCCGGACGCGCATTGTGCGGCGTGAACGGCGGCTGCCAGGCCTGAAAACGGCCGGTATTGAGGACGGCAAGCTCGTCGGAGATCGTCATCAGTTGCGACAGCTCGGCCGGCGACTTCTGCCGCAACGCCTCGACCAGCGTTGCGCTGCGGTCGAGGAAGTCGGGGTCGCTGTGGCGCCGTGTCGGCAGGGCGGTGGTGTAGTCCAGCGTCTTGGCCGGCGAAATCAGCATCAGCAACGGCGCATTCCTCAGACGGTGATGTTGGCGTCACGCAGCAGCGCGGCGAGTTCCATCGCGGTCTTGACGTGCATTTTCTCGAGGATGCGCGCGCGGTGGACTTCGACGGTCTTCATCGAGATCGACAGGTCGTCGGCGATCTGCTTGTTCAGCCGGCCGGTGAGGATCAGCTTCATCACTTCGCGCTCGCGCGGCGTCAGCGACTCGAGCCGCGCCTCGACGGCGTTCTTCGCCTGCCACTGGGTGCGCTTGAGCGCGTCGGCGGCGATCGAGCGCTCGACCAGATCGACGATGTCGTTGTCGTTGAACGGTTTCTCGATGAAATCGGTTGCGCCGTCCTTGAGCGCGCCGACGGCCATCGGTACGTCGCCGTGGCCGGTCAGGAAGACCACCGGCGGCAGGTAGGGAAACTCGCGCAGTTTCTGGAACAGCTCGAGCCCGCTCATGCCCGGCATGCGCACGTCGAGCAGCAGGCAGCTGAAGCGGTCGGGCGTGTAGTCGGCCAGCAGCGCCTCGGCGTTCGGGAAGGGCTGCACATCGTGGTTGCGGGTCGAGAACAGCCAGGCGAGCGCGTCGCGCAGGGCGTCATCATCATCGACGATGGCAATGCGGCGGTTAGGGTTCGATGGCATTGGGTTCCTCGCTGAACGGTACGGTAAAGATGAAGCGGCTGCCGCCGCCAGGATTGGCTTCGACCCACATCCGGCCTTGATGGTGCTCGATGATCGAGCGGCAGATATTCAACCCCATGCCCATGCCGGTGTCCTTGGTCGTGAAAAACGGTTTGAACAGTTGTTCGAGCTGCTCCGGCGACAGGCCCGGGCCGCGGTCGGCGATGGTCACGCGCAGGTAGTCGCCGTCGCGCTCGAGCGAAATCGCCAGCGCGCGCCGCGCCGCCGGGGTCACGTCCATGGCTTCGAGCGCGTTCTTGATCAAATTAAAGATCACTTGCTCGAGCATTACCGGGTCGGCGTACAGCGACGGCAGGCCGGTCGATTGCTGCACCGACACGTCGGTGTCGCGGCGGACGATTTCGTGGCCCAGGAGGCCGAGCACGGTGTCGAGCAGCGTGCCGATTTCGCAGCGCTTGCGCGACGGCGCACGCCGCTGCACGAACTCGCGGATGCCGCGGATGATCTGCCCGGCGCGCTTGGCCTGTTCGGCCATCTTGTCGAGCGCCTGCGCCAGCTGTTTCAGGTTCGGGTCGGGGCTGCCGAGGATGTTGCGGCAGCCCGAGGCGTAGCTGGCGATCGCGCCAAGCGGCTGGTTGAGCTCGTGCGCGAGGCTAGACGCCATCTCGCCCATGCTGATCAAGCGGGCGGTCTGCTGCAGCGTTTCGTTCTGGCGCCGCTCGCGTTCGGCGGCGGTTTTCAGCGCGGTGATGTCGGTGGCGATCTCGAGCCAGACCGCCGAGCCGTCGACCCAGACGCTCTGGCGGCTCTTGATCTGGTACCAGCGCTTGCTGAAGCTGTCGTACCACTCGGCATCGACCGGCGGATCGGTACGGCGTTTGACGAAGGGCACGATGCAGCAGCGGCCGCGCCAGTCGGGCAACTGGAAGGCGCGATCGAACTGCAGGTTGGACATCAAGAGTTCGCCGGTTTCGGTGTCCGAGACGGCGACCGCGGCGTCGAGGCCGTTGAGCACGGTGACGAAACGCTCGTGCGACGCCTGCAGCGCCTTGCGCTCGCGCCGCAGCTCGGTGATGTCGTACATCGCGTTCATCCAGCCGATGTGCTTGCCGTCGCCGTCGATCAGCTTGGACGCGTACAGCCGGACGTCGAAACGCTCGCCGCTTTTCTTCATGAAGCGGACCGAGAAACCGTTCGGATCGAGCCGGCCGGCGAGAATGGCGTCACTGGCCGCCATGCAACGCTCGATTTCCTCGGGTGGCCAGTACGGGAACGGCGGGATCAGCCCGCTGAGTTCGTCGGCGCTGTAGCCGGTCATGTCGCAATAGCCGCGGTTGACGTGCAGGATGCGGCCGTCGAGGTCGGTCGCGCGCAAGCCGGTGACCAGCGAGTTTTCCATTGCCAGCCGCAGTGCGGTTTCGCTGCGCAGCTGGCCTTCGGTGACCTCGCGCTTGCGGATGTGCCGGCGCAAGGCCCAGGTCGACGCGAGCATGGCGCCGGCGAGAATGAACAGCAGCCACGGCAGCAGATCGGCGAGCAGCGCGCGCGGCGTGTTGTAGGCGCGCGCGACCAGCGTCAGGCCGAGCGGCGGCCGGTCGAGCCGGATCGTATAGGCTTTGTCGGCGGGGTCGAACTGGCGTTGACTCTTGGTGGCGATGGTCTTGCCGTTCGAGTTCAGCAGCGAGATCTGGTAGCGCTGCCCCAGCCACCAGGGCACCTGATGCTGCAGCAGCACGTCGAGCGCGATCGTCGCGACGATGTAGTTGCCGTGGTCCGGCGTCACCGTCGTGTAGGTTACCAGCGGCTGGCCGTCGACGATTTTCAGCGAGCCCCAGCCGGTGTAGCCGTCGAAGGGCTGGGTATGCCGCGCCTGCGGGGCGGTCCAGCGCGCGCGCGCGCCGCCGTTGTGGATCGCCAGGCCGACGATCTCGGGATTGGTCTGGATCAGCGTCAGGACCCGTGCCTGGAACGGCGGGGCGGTGTAATCCTGGCCCGGCAAGGTCGCGGCCAGTCCCAGCAGCGCCTCGCGGTTGGCTTCGGCCTGCTGCTCGATCGCCTGTTTTTGCCACAGCATGTCCTGCTCGAGCTGGGCCGTGCGCAACTGTTCGGTTTCGCCACGGGTGACCAGCAGGAAGCTGGCGAACAGCAGCGCGAACAGTGCGGCGATCAGCCCGGGCAGCGGTTGCAGCCAGCGGGCGGGGGCATGCGGGAAGCGCACGTCAGGCGTGGACCGCGTTAGCGAGCGGCAGGCCCTTGGCGAAGGCGTCGAGGTTCTCGAACACGGTATCGGCGATATTGGTCAGCGCTTCGTGGGTCAGGTAGCCCTGATGCGAAGTGATCACGACGTTCGGAAACGTCATCAGCCGTGCCAGCACGTCGTCCTGCAACGCGGTGCCCGACAGGTCTTCGAAGAACACGCCTTCCTCGTACTCGTAGACGTCGAGGCCGACGCCGCCGATCTGGCCGCTCTTGAGCGCCTCGACCAGTGCGGCCGAGTCGATCAGTCCGCCACGGCTGGTGTTGACGATGACGGCACCGCGCTTCATCGTTTTCAGCGAATCCGCGTTGATCAGGTAGCGCGTTTCCGGAAACAGCGGCACGTGCAGCGACACGACGTCCGCTTCGCGCAGCAACTGGTCCAGCGGCACGAAGGTGCAGCCGAGCTCGCCGGCGTGCTTGCTGTCGGGCGAACGGTCGAAGGCGAGCACGCGCATGCCGAAGCCGTTGGCGATGCGCATCGCCGCCTGACCGATCTTGCCGGCGCCGATGACGCCGAAAGTGCGGCCGTGCAGATTGAAGCCTTCCAGCCCTTCGAGCGAGAAATTGCCGTCGCGCACGCGGGTGTAGGCGCGGTGCGTCTTGCGCACCAGCGTCAGCAGTAGCGCGAACAGGTGTTCGGCGACCGCCTCGGGCGAATACGCCGGCACCCGGGTCACGGTGATGCCGAGCTGGGTTGCCGCGGTGAGGTCGACGCCGTTGAAGCCGGCGCAGCGCAGTGCGACGTGTTTGACGCCCAGCAGCGCCAGCGCATTCAGCGTCGACGCGTCGAGCGTGTCGTTGACGAAGGGGCAGACTGCATCGAAGCCGGCGGCGAGCGGAACGGTATGGCGATTGAGCCGGTCGCCGAAATAGACCAGCTCGTGGCCGTAGCGGGCGTTGGCCGCATTGAGCGACGTCTCGTCATAGCGTTTGCTGTCGAATACCGCGATCCGCATCGTCTTGATCCAGTCTTGATCTATCTGGTGCCGGCATCGCCGGCGAGGTGGGGCCTTACTGGCCGAAGGGGTTGTAGCTGGCGGCGAGCTCGCGACCGTTCCAGAAGTGGCCGTTCAGCTTTTGCACGAGCACTTCGGCGGCAGCGCTGCTGCAGTCGATCGACACCGAGGCCGCGAGTCGTTCACCCAGTCCTTCGGCAATCGTCACGTCGCCAACGTCGGCAGTCATGCCCAGGTCGGTGAACAGGGTACGAACGTCGTCTTCGCTGGTTTCAGGCGGCAGGTTGCCGATCAGGATCGCAGTCATTGCATGTCTCCTACAATCAGGGATTCTACGGGGAGGGAGGGGGAGGCGTTGTCGCACCACGGTGCGGCGCCGCCGGGGCCAAGGGGGCCAGATAGCCTGGTGCGATGGCTTCCAGCGCCTTGGGCGCCCAGCCTAGCACGGCCGGGAAACCGCCGGCAGCCACGTTGTCGATTTTCATCGCGTCGAGATTGTCGTGGGTCAACGGTGGATCGGGAAGCAGCGCCATCAAGGTTGCTTCGAGCCGGGCGAGCGCGTCGGGCAGCGGCAGCACCGGCCGCGGATGTTGCGACCAGCGGCCGGCGAGCCGGACCAGTTCGGCCAGCGTGTAGACCGTGGGGCCGACCAGATCGAGCCGCCGGTGGATCAGGTCATTGCGCGCCAGCGCGGTAGTAAACGCGCGGCTGACGTCCTCGACCCAGACCGGCTGAAAGCGCGTGCCGGCGCCGGCCAGCGGCAGCAATGGCAGCTTCTGTTGCAGCTTGGCAAACAGCTTGAGGAAGTGATCGTCGCGGCCGAAGACGACCGAGGGGCGGAAAATCGTCCAGTCGAGCCGGCTGGCGGCGACGCAGGCCTCGGCGCGGCCCTTGCTGCGCTGGTACATCGACGGCGCGTCGACATCGGCGCCGAGCGCGCTCATGTGCAGATAGCGTTTGACGCCGGCGGCCTCGCAGGCGGCGACGATCTTCTCGGTCAGCGCGACGTGCGCGTGCTCGAAGCGCGCGGCGTCGCCGTGCAGGATGCCGACCAGGTTGATCACCGCATCCTGATCGCGGACGAGTTCGGCGAGCTGGGCCGGATCGTGGACATCGGCCTCGACCAGCTCGAGCAGCGGCAGAACCAGGAGTGCCACGTGCTGCTCGCGATGCCGTGTTGTCAGTGTCTGCATATGGCCGGCGGCGGCGAGCCGCGCGGCGATGCTGCTGCCGATGAAGCCGGTGCCGCCGATGATCAGGATGCGCATGATGGACCTCAGTTGCTGTCGCCCCCATCGGCGCCGCCGAGGGTGTTGTCCTGAGGTGGCGTCACGAGTTTGCCGGGAATGGCGGCGAGGCGCTGGTGCAACGTGGTGCTGGTACCGAAGCTCGCGCCGTAGTGCTGGGCGTTGGCGAGGACCTTCTTCACGTAGTTCCGCGTTTCGTCGAAGGGGATCGTTTCAATATAGATCGCGGCGTCGAGCGCATCGTCGTTCTGCCAGTTGCGCGCGCGGCCCGGGCCGGCGTTATAGCCGGCGGTGACCAGTACCGGGTGGTCGTCGAGCCGGTCGAGCAGGTAGCGCAGATAGAAGGTGCCCATGCTGACATTGGTCGGGATGTCGGTGACTTCGGAGAGGTCGAAGCGCTTGCGGCCCATCTTGCCGGCGACCCATTTGGCGGTGCCGGGCATCAGCTGCATCAGACCGGCGGCGCCGGCGCTCGAGCGGATGTCGGGGACGAAGCGGCTTTCCTGGCGGATCAGGCCGTAGACCCAGGCCGGATCGAGCCCCTGCTCCTGCGCGGCGCGGGTGACGACATTGCGCCACGGGTAGGGGTAGCGCAGCGTCGGATCGGACAGCGGCTTCAGGCGCTCGGCGGTGTCGATCGAGCGGTCGTACAGGCCGCGGGCGTCGGCGAGCGTCGCGGCGGCGAGCATCTGGCTGTCGTTCATGCCCTTGATCGCCGACGACCATTCGCGCGTGCCTTCGACGCGCCAGTTCTGCGCGTACAGCGCCAGTGCGCGGCGGATGCCCGGGACGTTTTCGATCGCCCGGACTTCGGCCGCCTCGGCCCGCTTGTGCTGCGGCGACGCGCCGGCGACCGGGCCGATTTCCTCGCGCGCCAGCAGGCTGTAGAAGTCGTCGCCATCGGTCAGGCCCAGCAGCAGCGGTTGTGCTTCCGTGCCGCGGCCTTGCGCCTTCAGCGCCTCGGCTTTCCAGTAACGCCAGACCGACAGTTGCAGATCGTCGGCCGGCATCGCGTCGATGCGGCTCAGCACGGTTTTGAAATCACGCACGCGCAGGGCGGCGCGCACCGACCAGAAGCGGCCGGCTTCATCCAGCTCGGCGCTGCCGCCGCGGGCGAACCAGCTGCTGGCATTGTCGTTGTGGTTCTTGGCCGCGATCAGCCCGAGCTGTTGCCAGCCGTAGCGCTGATCGGCTTCCGGCCAGTTGATCGACGCCGACTGGAACAGCTGCGCGGCGCGATCGGCGTCCTTGCGGGCCAGCCGCTGCATTGCGTAGAGCTGCATTTCGCGCGCGGCGCGGCCTTCGGCTGCCGCGTCGAAGACCTTATCCGGCGTGTTGGCGGCGCGCGCCAGCGATTTGGCCGACAGCTCGGCCGGAAAACCCACCCGCGCGGCGAGCTGGCGGGCGAGGTCGCTGCGGTTGGCGTTCAGCACCAGGCGGATGCGAGCCCACGCGTCGTCCTGCGTCAGCACATTGCGGGTGAACAGCGTGTCGAACACCGGGTTGCAGGCATCGGCGAGCGGTTTGGCGCTGAACCACAGCGATTTGGCCTGCGCCAGCGCGGCGACGTCGTTGCGCAGCGCGGCCGATTGGGCGGCGTAGCACTTGAGTTCGACGCTCGGGCTGTCGAGCTTCGGGTATTCGACGTCGTACGAGACCCAGTCCTGCCGCTTGCCGAGTTCCCTGAGCCAGTCGGCGCGCAGCCGTTCGGCCAGCGGCGAGCCTTCGTAGCGGTTGAGGAAGGCGGCGACATCGTCTTCGCTCAGCGTGTTGATCTGCGCAGACAGCAGGTAATAGCGCGGATACATCTCGAGCACTTCGCCGTCGGCATTTTTTGCCAGATGGTTCAGCGTCGCGAGGTCGCGCGAACGCGCCGCGTCGCGCAGCTGGCTCAGGTCGATTTGGGCCTGGGCGCACAGGCTGGCGCCGAGGGTGATCAGGGCAAGGAGCGATTTCATCGTGACTCTATCGGCAGAGAGGCGGAAACGGGCGTGCAGAAAGCGCGCAAGGATGATTCAGATTCTAATCCAAGCCCGGTGAGGGCTGACGTGAATTGTCATCGTCTGCCTTGGGCCGGCCGCGATGGGCTTGGTTGCCGTAGCGCTTCGATTTCGATGAAACGGTATAAATGAACGGATAAATCGATTGAGTGGTTATATGGCGGCATCGGGGGCTGGGACTGTGCGGCCGGGTCACATTGCGTGACGGTTTGCCGCTATCGCCTGCCCGCGCGAGCCGCTCATAGCCCCGACCCGGCGATCAAGGCGCGGATGCCGAGATTGATCGCCGCGCCGCCGAATACCAGATAGCCGAACAGCACGGTGGCCAGCAGCAGCGGTTTCAGCCCGGCCTGGCGGATGGCCGTGGCGCGGGTATCGAGGCCCAGCGCGGCCATCGCCATCGCCAGCAGCACGGTATCGAGCTGGACCAGGCGTTCGACCAGTGCGTGCGGCACCAGCCCGGTCGAGTTCACACCGGCCATGACGATGAACAGCAGCGCAAACCACGGAATGGTGATCCGCGGCTTGTGGCCGTGCTGCGCCTGCGCACCGCGGTCGAACCACACCGAGACGAACAGCAGGAAAGGCGCCAGCATCATCACGCGGATCATCTTGGTGATCACCGCCGTATCGGCCACGGCCGGGCTGATCTGGTTGCCGGCGGCGACGACCTGGGCAACTTCGTGGATCGTCGAGCCGGTGTAGACGCCGAAAGCCTGTGGCGACGTCACCAGCCCGAGCTGCTGGGCCAGCGGGTAGAGCAGCGGATAGACGAACATCGCGATCGTGCCGAAGACGACGACGGTTGATACGGCGATGGTGACCTTGCTCGGCGCGGCCTTGACCACCGGCTCGGCGGCGAGCACGGCGGCGGCACCGCAGATGGCGCTGCCCGAACCGATCAGCAGCGCGGTGGTCCGGTCGAGCTTGAGCCAGCGCGTGCCGAGCTGATAGGCGAGGACCAGCGTGGTCGTCAGCACCAGCGCATCGATCAGGATCGCGCCGACGCCGACGTCGCCGATCTGTTGAAACGTCAGCCGGAAGCCGTAAAGGATGATGCCGAGCCGCAGCAGCCTGGCCTTGGCAAAGCCGACGCCAGCTCCGCAGCTGGGGCCAAGGCGCGGAAACACGGTGTTGCCGAGCAGCATGCCGAAAACGATGGCCAGCGTCAGCGCCGACAGCCCCCATTGCTGCATCAGGGCGAAGTCCGAACTCCAGAGGGCGAGGCCGGCAAGCAGCAGCGTCAGCAGCAATCCGGGAAGCAGTGAGGAAAGCGGGGTGGTTCGGGAGGCGGTGGTCATGTCAGCTTCGTGCTCGTCAATACATATGGGACTAACGATATGCCTATCGGTTATATTTGAATAACGGATAATTTTTGTTCGCTTGATCGGAAAAACCGATGATTCATCTGACCTTGCGGGAACTCGAAGTGTTCGTCGCCACGGCGCAGGCTGGTGGCGTCACGGCGGCGGGACAGGCGCTGAACCTGTCGCAATCGGCGGCCAGCGGGGCGCTGGCCGAACTCGAACGCCGCCTCGGCGTCGTCGTGTTCGACCGGATTGGCCGGCGCGTACAACTGAACGAACACGGCCGCTGGCTGTTGCCGCAGGCCGAGGCGCTGCTGGCGCAGGCACATGCGATCGAGGCGCGCTTTCGCGGCGACGCGCCGGCGCGCTTGCGGCTGGCGGCCAGCTCGACGATCGGCAACCGCGTGTTGCCCGAGCTGCTGGGCGCGCTGCTGGCCGAGGACCCCGACAGCCGTGCCGAGATCGCCATCGGCAATACCCAGGAGGCCATCGCCGCCGTCGCCGAATACCGCGCCGATCTCGGCCTGATCGAAGGCATCAGCCATGACGCGCGCGTCGTCGCCGAACCGTGGCTGGCCGACGAACTCGCCGTCGTCGCGCCGCCCGGGCATGGCTGGATCGGTGCCGAGGTGACGCCGACGATGCTGGCCGGTGCGCAGTGGGTGCTGCGCGAACAGGGTTCGGGCACGCGCGAAGTGCTCGAGGCCGCGCTGGCGCCGCTGATCGGCAGCCCCAGGGTCGCGCTCGAGCTGGGAACCAGCGAGGCGGTCAAGGGCGCGGTGCGCGCCGGGCTGGGGCTGGCCTGTCTGTCGCGCCGCACCGTGGCGATCGAGCTGATGCGGGGCGAGCTGATCGCGCTGACAACGCCGGCGCTGCAGCTGACCCGCCGCTTTTACCTGATTCGCGCTCGCGACAAGGTGCTGACGCAGGGTGCGCAGCGCCTGCTGACGCTCTGCCGGGCACAATTGCAGCGCGAACGGCAGGTGGCCGGCTCGCCGGGGGCAGCCAAATACAAGTAGAATCAGCAGGTTTCAGAACCGGAAACCGGATCATCCGGCCAAGACCGACATGCTGACCTTTCAGGAAATCCTTCTCACGCTGCAGAACTACTGGGCTCGCCAGGGCTGCGCGTTGCTGCAACCGTACGACCTCGAAGTCGGCGCGGGCACCTTCCACACCGCGACCTTCCTGCGCTCGCTCGGCCCCGAGCCGTGGAACGCCGCCTATGTGCAGCCGTCGCGCCGCCCCAAGGACGGCCGTTACGGCGAGAACCCGAACCGGCTGCAGCACTACTACCAGTTCCAGGTCGCGCTGAAGCCGAACCCGGACAACATCCTCGATCTCTACCTCGGTTCGCTGAAGGAACTCGGCATCGATCCGACCGTGCACGACATCCGCTTCGTCGAGGACGACTGGGAAAGCCCGACGCTGGGTGCCTGGGGCCTCGGCTGGGAAGTGTGGCTGAACGGCATGGAAGTGACCCAGTTCACCTACTTCCAGCAGGTTGGCGGCCTCGATTGCAAGCCGGTGCTCGGCGAGATCACCTACGGCGTCGAACGGCTGGCGATGTATCTGCAGGGCGTCGAGAACGTCTATGACCTCGTCTGGACCGTCTACCCGAATGGCCAGAAGGTCACCTACGGCGACATCTACCACCAGAACGAGGTCGAGCAGTCGACCTACAACTTCGAATACGCCAATGTCGAACTGCTGTTCAAGCTGTTCAACGATTTCGAAGGCGAGGCCAAGCGGCTGATCGAAGCCGGCCTGGCGCTGCCGGGCTACGAAATGGTGATGAAGTGCTCGCACACCTTCAACCTGCTCGACGCCCGCGGTGCGATCTCGGTGACCGAACGCGCCGCCTATATCGGCCGCGTGCGCACGCTGTCGCGGATGGTCGCGCAGGCCTACTACGACAGCCGCGAAGCGCTCGGCTTCCCGATGTGCAACCCGGCCTGACGCGATGAAAGCGGTCGCCGCGCTCTGCCTGCCCCTGCTGCTCGCCGCCTGCGGCGACTTCGAGGACGGCACGCGCGGCCCGCAACCGGTGCCGGGCAGCAGCGCCGACTGGCGCAATTACGGGCAGCCCGAAGGGATGGTCGTCGACGTCGACGTCAATTCGATTTCGCACCGCGACCGCGCCGGCAGCACCGAATACACCTATGTGTGGATGCGCCAGACCTTCGCCGAAGACCAGATCGACGGCGAATCGAAGGGGCGTTACCGGATCAAGTACGCGCGCCAGGCCATCGACTGCCCGAGCGGGCGGATGGCCGGCATTGCGGTATCGCTGCGCACCTTGGATGGCGACGAAATCGCCCGTTACGACGTTCCCGGCTTCCAGTGGGAATTCGCTGCACCCGAGCTTGAGAGCTACGGCGCCGATTTCGTGCGTCAGGTCTGCAAGATGATGGCCGACAAGGCCCAGAACAAAGAGTGATCGTCATGTCCCAAACCCTGTTGATCGAACTGTTTACCGAAGAGCTGCCGCCGAAGGCGCTCAAAAAGCTGGGCGACGCGTTCGCCCGGTCGATTTTCGACGAACTCGCCAAGCTCGGCTTCGTCGCCAAGGACGGTGATTGCCACCCGTTCGCCAGCCCGCGCCGTCTGGCGGTGACGATTCCGAACGTGCTCGCGGTCCAGCCCGAGCAGCAGATCGAACGTCGCGGCCCGGCGGTCGCGTCCGGCTACAAGGATGGCCAGCCGACGCCGGCGCTGGCCGGTTTCGCCCGCTCGTGTGGCGTCGAGATCGCCGCGCTCGAGCAAGGCTCGGACGGCAAGCAGGACGTGTTCATCTTCCGTAGCGTCAAGGCCGGTGAAACGCTGGCCAACGTACTCTCGAACCTGATCGAAGCCACACTGAAAAAGCTGCCAGCGCCGAAAACGATGCGCTGGGGCGACCGCGACGGTCAGTTCATCCGTCCGGTTCACGGTCTGGTCGTGCTGCACGGCAGCGACGTGATCCCGGCCAAGGTGCTGCACCTCGAATCGGGCCGCAGCAGTCAGGGCCACCGCTTCCTGTCCAAGGGCGCGGTCGAACTGGCGAGCGCCGACGAATACGCGAAGAAGATGTACGAAGAAGGCAAGGTCGTTGCCAGCTTTGCCGCGCGCCACGAGCTGGTCGTCGATCGCCTCAAGGCGGCGGCCGCCAAGCTGAACGCGACCATCGCCGCCGATGACGCACTGTTCGACGAAGTCACCGCGCTGGTCGAATGGCCGGTGGTGCTTGAGGCCGGTTTCGAGGCCGAATTCCTCAAGGTGCCGCAGGAATGCCTGATTCTGACGATGCAGCAGAACCAGAAGTATTTCCCGCTGCTCGACCAGAACGGCAAGTTGATGAACCGCTTCCTGCTGGTGTCTAACCTCGAAGCGGCCGATCCGAGCCACATCATCACCGGCAACGAGCGCGTGCTGCGCGCGCGGCTGTCGGACGCGCAGTTCTTCTATGCGCAGGATCAGAAGAAGAAACTCGAATCGCGCGTCGAAGGGCTGCGCAGCGTGGTGTACCACAACAAGATCGGCACCCAGTACGAGCGCGTCGAACGCCTCGCCAAGCTGGCCGGCGAAATCGGCCCGGTCCTCGGCGCCAGCGCCGCAGACTGCCAGCGCGCCGCGAAGCTCGCCAAGGCCGACCTCGTGTCGGACATGGTCGGCGAGTTCCCGGAACTGCAGGGCACCATGGGCCGCTACTACGCGCAGATCGACGGCGAAAACGCCGCGGTCGCTGACGCGATCGAGCAGCATTACCGGCCGCGTTTTGCCGGCGATGCGTTGCCCGAAGGTCCGGTCGCGCAGGCCGTGGCGCTGGCTGACAAGCTCGAAGCCATCGTCGGCATCTACGGCATCGGCCTGATCCCGACCGGCGACAAGGACCCGTTCGCATTGCGCCGTGCCGCGCTTGGCGTACTGCGCCAGTTGCTGGTGCTGCCGCTCGACCTGAAGTCGCTGCTAACCGCGACCGCCGCCGCCTTCCCGGCCGGCGTGATCAAGGACGGCACGATCGCCGGCGTGCAGGGCTTCATGCTCGACCGCCTGAAGAACTTCCTGGCCGCCGACTATCCGGCCGCCGACATCGACGCTGTGCTGGCGCTGAATCCGGAGCGTTTCGACGACGTGGTCAAGCGCCTCGACGCGGTCGCCGCGTTCAAGCTGCTGCCCGAATCAAACGCACTGGCCGCCGCCAACAAGCGCATCCGCAACATCCTCAAGAAGGTCGACACCGTGCTGCCGGCGCTGAACCCGGCGCTGTTCGACGGCGAGGCCGAAAAGGCGCTGTTCGCGGCCTACGAAGCGGTCGTGCCGCAAGCCGAAGCCGCGCTGGCCAAGCAGGACTTTACCGGTGCGCTGACGACGCTGGCCGCGCTGAAGGCGCCGGTCGACGCGTTCTTCGACGGCGTGATGGTGATGGCCGACGACCTCGCGGTGCGTGGCAACCGTCTGGCGCTGCTGTCGGCGCTGGCCGGGCTGATGAACCGCGTTGCGGAGCTGTCGCTGCTTGCCGATTAAGCGCCGATTGAATGCAGGGGGCGATCATGCCGCCCTGCCATGGATGCCCGCAGCGGAGGGGCCTATGAAGCTGTTGATTCTGGACCGGGATGGCGTGATCAACCACGACAGCCCGGACTACATCAAGTCGCCGGACGAATGGATACCCATCGACGGCAGCCTCGACGCGATCGGTGCGCTGACGCGCGCCGGCTGGACGCTGGTCGTTGCGACCAACCAGAGCGGCATCGGCCGTGGCTACTACGACGTGGCGACGCTGAACCGCATCCACGCCAAGATGCACCGGCTGGTCCATGACGCCGGCGGCGAAATCGACGCGATCTTCTTCTGCCCGCACGTGTCCGAAGCGCAATGCCGTTGCCGCAAGCCGGCGCCTGGCATGGTGCTCGACATCGCCAAGCGCTTCCATGTGTCGCCGACCGAGCTGTGGATGGTCGGTGACAGCCAGCGTGACCTCGAAGCGATTGCCGCCGCCGGCGGCAAGCCGCTGCTGGTGCGCACCGGCAACGGCAAGAAGACCGAGGGCAAGAACAGTCTGCCGCCGGGAACGCGGGTGTTCGATGATCTGGCGGCCGTGGCCGACTGGCTCCAGCGCCTCGGCTAGGTCCCTGCTCCGTCAGCTGGCTGCGCCTTCGCATCTCGCGCCCGTACGATGCTCGACATCCTCATGGCCCATATGGCCATTCCGGTGCCTGCGCTTCGGTCGGACGCGACCTGCTTCGGCTCGCTCAGCTGCCGAAACAGGTACCGGCGGCGCGCTGTATTTTTTTGAAACCATCATGACTTTCGATACGGACCGGCAATGATCTGGATTCGCTCCATCCTCTACTGGCTCGGCATGGCGATCATCACGCCGCCGTACGCCATTTTCTGCATCCTGATCCTGCCGCTGCCGCCGGTGCTGCGCACGCGCATCATCACCGGCTGGAGCCGTGCGCTGCTGTGGTGGCTCGGCGTCACCTGTGGCCTGAAGGGCCGGATCGTCGGCAAGGAGAACATTCCGGCCGGGCCGGCGATGATCGTCTGCAAGCACCAGTCTGCGTGGGAAACGATGGCGCTGCAGATGGTGTTCCCGCCGATGGTATTCGTGATCAAGCGCGAGCTGCTGAAGCTGCCGTTCTTCGGCTGGGGGCTGAAGGCGACGTCGCCGATCGCGATCGACCGGACCAACCGCTCCGAGGCGCAGCGGCTGTTGATGGAGCAGGGCCGGGACCGGATCGGCCATGGTTTCTGGATCACGATCTTCCCCGAGGGCACGCGCGTCGCGCCGGGCGAGCGCGGCAAGTACAAGCCGGGCGGCGCCCGGCTGGCGATCGAGCTCGGCATCCCGGTCGTACCGGTGATGGTCAACGCCGGCGAGTACTGGCCGCGCAATTCCTTCCTCAAGCATCCGGGCACGGTGACGATGCAGATCGGCAAGCCGATCGACACCGCCGGTCGCGATGCGCTCGAGCTGACCCGCGAGATCGAGGCGTGGATCGAAGGCGCGCTGGCCGCGATGCCCGAACGCGGACCCTGCTTTCCGAAATGATGGAACGGCGACTGCGCCACCCGGGCGGTGAAATCGCCTTCACGGTGAAGCGCAGCGCCCGCCGTCGCTCGATCGGCCTGAAGATCGCCGCCGACGGCCTGTCGGTGACCTTGCCCGAACGCGCGCCGCTGGCCGACGCCGACCGCGCCGTGAGCGAGCGGCTCGGCTGGATCCTCAAGCATCTGGCGAAGCGGCCGGCACCGCCGCCGCAGCTGGCCGACGGCGTTCAGGTCGGCTGGTTCGGCAAACCGCTGACGCTGGTCGCCGGCGCCCGCCGCAGCGCGCTCGTCGATGGCGCGCTGCACATCGCCGGCGACGGCGAGACACTGGCCCCGGCGCTGCAGCGCTTCCTGCAGCGTACCGCGCGCGCCTATTTTGCCGAACGCGTGGCGCTGTGGGCCGAACGGATGGCGCTGCAGCCCGCAGCGATCAAGCTGACGTCGGCCGGCACGCGCTGGGGCAGCTGCACCGCTGCCGGCGTGGTCCGGCTCAACTGGCGACTGGTCCAGTCGCCGTTCGACGTCATCGATTACGTGATCATCCACGAGCTCGCGCATCTGGCCGAACTCAACCACTCGCCACGCTTCTGGGCGATCGTCGAACGGCATTGCCCGCACTGGCGCGACTTGCGGGCGTGGCTGAAAACGCACGGCCACGCGTTGCTGGCCTGGTAGGCCGCGGTCTTGAGCACCGGCATGGCAGTCTGGTTTCCCAAGCGTTGATCTTGAGCAACGACGTGTAAGCCTTCTCGGCGCATCTTGTTTGCGGGAGGCGGGGTCGACGTAACCCCGCTTGGTCGATCCGTCCGGGTCACAAGTCCGGACGCAAGCAAGGAAGCCGTGATGAAAAAGAAACTGACTCTGTTGGTGGCGAGCATGACCGTCGCCGGGTTCGCGTACGCCGGCTCGGGCGCACAGCAACAGGTGGACAGCATCGCCAGTCAACTGGGCATCAAGTACCAGATGAAGGGCAATCTGCCCGCCAAGGAATGCTCGCCGCTCGGCGCCGACTGGGCGTCGTGCTACAAGATCGACGTGACCTTTGACGCCGCCAGCGACATCAAGGGCACGGACTGGGCGATCTATTTTTCCAGCATCCGCCGCATCATTCGCGTCGACAACGATCAGTTCAAGATCACCCATCTGACCGGCGACCTGTACCGGCTCGAACCGACCGGTTCTTTCAAGGGCTTCATCAAGGGCCAGCCGCTGACGCTCGGCATGGTCGGCGAGTACTGGCAGGTGTCGATGTACGACGCCATGCCGCGCTGGTACGTGACCTCGGGCGACGCGACGCCGAAAGTGATCGCCAGCACCGATACCGAAGACCTGACGCGTTTTGTCGCACCGCTCACCGTTGCCGACGCCAAGCGTTCCGCCGGTGACAACAACGTCGTGATGACCGCCGCGACCCGCTACGACGCCTACACCGCGACGCCGCTGCTGCCGGCCAAGGATGTCGCTGCACGCATCATTCCGGCGCCGGCCGCGCAGCAGCTCACCGGCCAGAGCGCCGATCTCTCGGCCGGCATCAAGCTCGACACCCGCGGTCTCGACCAGGCCAGCGTCGACGCATTGCAGGCCCGCGCCAGCGAAATCGGCGTCGCCGCCGGCCGCTATCCGGTGACCGTGCGCATCGCGCCGAAGTCGCTCAAGGGCGTCGCCGCCAAGGCCGATGGCTATTCGCTGGTGATCACGCCCAAGGGCGCGCAAGTGGTCGGCCATGACGCTGCCGGCGCGTTCTACGGCGTGCAGTCGCTGCTGTCGCTGGTGCCGGCGCAGGGCGCCAAGGTCGTGCCGACGATGGAAGTCGCCGATGCGCCGCGCTTCGACTATCGCGGCTTCATGATCGACACCGCGCGCAACTTCCACAGCAAGGCGACGGTGCTGGCGGCGATCGACCAGATGGCTGCATACAAGCTCAACAAGCTGCACATGCATATGTCGGATGACGAGGGCTGGCGCCTGCAGATTCCGGGCCTGCCGGAGTTGACCGCGGTCGGCGGCAAGCGCGTGCACGACCTGAGCGAAACCAAGGGCTTGCTGCCGCAACTGGGCCAGGGGCCGGACAGCAGCACGCCGGGATCGGGCTATTTCACCCGCGACGATTTCATCGAGATCCTCCAGTACGCGCATGCCCGCAAGATCGAAGTGATCCCGGAAATCGACATGCCGGGCCACGCCCGGGCCGCCGTGGTGTCGATGGAGGCGCGCTACAAGCGCCTGATGGCCGAGGGCAAGCCCGAGGCCGCCAACGAATACCGTCTGGTCGATCCGCAGGAAACCTCGAACATCACCGGCGTGCAGTTCTACGACCGGCTGTCGACGCTGAATCCTTGCCAGCCGTCGGCGCTGAAGTTCACCGACAAGGTGATCGGCGAAATCGCCAGGATGTATCAGGACGCCGGTCTCAAGCTGACGTCGTGGCATTTCGGCGGCGACGAAGCGAAAAACATCTTCCTCGGTGCCGGCTACGCCGACAAGAACGCCCCGGCCAAGGATCGCGAAGGCAAGGGCTGGCTCGACCTGTCGAAGCAGGACCACCCGTGGGCCAGGTCGCCGGCGTGCATGGCGCTGATCCAGTCCGGCAAGGTCGCCGACGTCGAGCATCTGCCGGGCTACTTTGCCCATGAAGTCAGTACCTTGCTGCCGAAGTACGGCATCAGCAACTTCCAGGCGTGGCAGGACGGGCTGAAGCATGCGCCGAACGCCAAGGATTTCGCCGCCAAGAACGTGCGCGTCAACTTCTGGGACACGCTGTACTGGGGCGGCGCCGATTCGGTGGTCGAGTGGACCAACAAGGGCTACGGCGTGGTGATCTCGAACCCGGATTACGTCTATCTGGACTTCCCGAACGAGGTCGATCCGATGGAGGGCGGCTATTACTGGGGTTCGCGCGCCAATACGATGAAGCGCATCTTCAGCTTCGCGCCGGCCAACCTGCCGCAGAACGCCGAAACCTCGCTCGATCGCGACGGCAACGCCTTCGAGGCCAAGGCCAGCAAGCCGATGCCGCCGGTCGCCGGGATGTCGGCCCAACTGTGGAGCGAGGCGGTCCGCACCGACGCGCACTGGGAGTACATGGCCTTCCCGCGCTTGATTGCCGTCGCCGAGCGCGCCTGGCACCAGGCGAGCTGGGAGCGCCCGTACACCGTCGGCGAGCGTTACAAGGCCGGTGAAACCAAGCTGGTCAACGCGCAGGCGCTGAATGCCGACTGGACCAGCTTTGCCAACGCGGTCGGCCAGCGCGAACTCGCCAAGCTCGACAAGGCGGGGATCGACTATCGCCTGTCGATGGTCGGCGCCAGGGTCGTTGACGGCAAGCTGGCCGCGGTGACCGAGCTGCCGGGCGTGAAGATCCAGTACTCGCTCGACGCCGGCAAGAGCTGGCAAGCGTACGACGCCGGCCGGGCGCCGGCGGTGGCCGACGTCAACGCGGTGCAGCTGCGCACCGTCAGCTTCGACGGCAAGCGCTTCGGCCGCGTCAGCGGGCTGATCGCCAAGTAAGCGCTTCGGCGTGCAAGAAAAACGCCCCGGCATGCCGGGGCGTTTTTTTTACGTCCGGCACAGGTGCGCCGGAGTCGTTTCGTGCTTAGAACTTGCCAACCGGGTAGAGCGGGTGCTCCTGCTTCAGCGAGAACGCCTTGCCGTTCACGATCAGCTGGTAGTTGCTCGGTCCGGCGATCGGCAGACGGTAGGTGATCTTGATGTCCTTCACCGCGCCGACAGCCAGTTTCGGCAGCGTGTAGTCGACGGTGTGGAAATCACTCTTGAGGCCGCCGATATTGTTGCCGGTGTGGCCCGACGTCACCGTCATGCCGCTGGCTTCGAGGTTGTCCGGCGCCGAGGTCGGATACTGGAAGCGCAACACGCTGCCGGCCGGGATGATGGCGCCGGTGTTGTTGACGATGTGCAGCTTCGGTGCGATCGGGAAGTTGTCGTCGCCCATCGCGAACGCCGTCAGCGAGGCCGACACGTCGACCACCTCGGCCGGCATTGCGGTGTTCGACAGCGTGTTACCGTACGGCGTGGCGCTGCGGAAGTTGCTTGCCAGCAGACGGGTCAGCGTCGCGCCCGGCACGTACTGGCCCTTGCTGCCGGTCAGTGTCGTGCGGTTGGCATCCCAGTCGTAGTCGCCGGCGAGTTCCCAGTTCATCGCACCGCCGACGCCGTTCTTGATGATCCAGTCGGCCTTGGCCTGGATCGATTGCTCGTCCTCGGTCGACAGGAACACCTTCTTCGGCGCATTCCACAGCCACGGCGCCACGAGGGTGCTGTCGTAGTAGCGTGTGTAAACGCCGGTCAGGTCGCTGGCCGTAAACTTGTACTGAGACAGGTAGTCGGCGGCAATGCCCTTCTCGAGGTTCTTGGCGTGCCACATCGGGTTGGAGCCGGCGTCCTCGACGCTGCCCTTTTCATCGACGTCGAACCAGATGTTGTCGATACCCGCCGCGCCAACGCCGCACGGTACTTCGACGCCAACCGGGCAAGTATTGGTCTGCGAGGTGCCCCACAGGCCGTTGTTGCCACCGGTGACATCACGCCAGCCGCGGGTGTAGAACGGTACGCCGACGTTGACCCGGCCTGCCGGCATGCCGCCACGGTAGTAGTGGAATGCCCAGTCGGTGTTCAGGTAGCCGATGTTCTTGTACTGCGCATCGCCGTAGACGTTCCAGAACGCCAGTTCGCCATCCTTGCCGTCGTCGAACAGTGCTGCGTTCGGGCCGACGAACTGGTTCCACGTACCGTGCAGGTCGTAGCTCATCACGTTGACAAAGTCGAGGTAGGCCAGCGACTGGAAGGCTTCCATGCCGCGCAGCAGATAGCCCGACGCCGGTACCGCGGCCGACAGCTCGTAGTACTTGCCGTCAGCAACCGAAGCCGCGTTGAGCTTCTCGCGCAGCACGCGCATCAGCTCGCGGTAGCTTGCCTGCAAACCCTTGAGTCGCGGGCCGGCGACAGTGAAGTCGAGCGGGTTGCCGGCGTTGGTCAGCGACGTCGGGTATTCGTAGTCGATGTCGACACCGTCAAAACCGTACTGACGGATGAAGGCGACCGCCGAGTCGGCGAAGGTGTTGATGCCGGCGGTGTTGACCGTGGCGTCGGCATTGGTCGACATCGCGTAGAAGCCACCCGATGCGACGCGCTTGCCGTCGGCGCCGAAGTAGCCGCCGGTTTCGGCCCAGCCGCCGATCGACACCAGCGTGCGCACGTTCGGATGCTGCTTCTTGAACTTGTTCAGCAGGTTGAAGTGACCGGTATAAGGCAGCGACGGGTCCATTTCGGCACCGGCGACGCCCGGCCAGTTCATGTCGGTCGACTCGTTGCCGGCGACGTCCTGATTGACCGAGACCTTGTTGTTGCCGTCGATGTGGGCGAAGGCGTAGTTGATGTGGGTGAGTGCATCCCACGGAATGTCGCTGGCCAGATAGCGCTGCAGGCCGTCCTTGCCGGTGCGCCAGTTGGTGAAGTAACCGATGTTGCGGCGCTGCAGACCGTTGGCCAGTTTTTCGCGGCCAGCGGTGTCGTAAACGAGGCAGTACGGCACGTTGGCAACCTGCGATACGGCCAGCCCTTCCGGACGGCAAGCATCGTTATTGCCCGACGGGGTCGGCGCAGGGGTCGGGGTCGGCGTCGGCGTCGGCGTCGGCGTGCCCGAGCAGGTGCCGCCGGCCTTCCACAGCGTCGTGCTCGACGCCGGGTTCCAGTTGGCGCCGACGTAGGCGTAATGCGTCACCAGTGCGGTATAGGCGTTGCCGTTGTAGCTGACCACGTCGCCGGCGTTGTACGGCTTGGTGTTGCTTTCGGTCCAGATTGCGCAGCTACCGGGTGTCGGGGCCGGAGTCGGCACGGGCGTCGGTGCAGGGGTCGGTACCGGTGTGGGAACAGGCGTCGGGGTCGGCGCAGGAGTCGGGACCGGTGTGGGTGTGGGCGTCGGCGTGACCGCGCCGTCGCAGACCCCCTTGTCGGCCCAGACGCCGTTGGCGCCGGACTTGCTCGGGTCTTCGTTCTGGGTCCACCACTTGTTCTGGTACAGATGGTTGGCCTGGGTGACCGACGTACCGCCCGCGGCGTAAACCTTGGTCGCATCCCAGGCGGCAACGCCGGTGCACGATACGGCCAGCGCTGTGGCAGGGATCACCGAGCCGGCAAAGGCGGCAACGATGGACAAGGCCAAGACGCGGCCATTGGACGGCAAGCGCCCGGATTTCGATTTCATGCAGCTCATCTCCTACCTGCTTGAATTTCAATGAAGGTCAACGCAGGATCCCCGGTGTTCGTAAGTATTATCCCGTAGTGATCTTGCGCGAGGCAGCATCGGCACCGAAAGGTGGCGTGTCAATTGCAGGGGGCGTGGGCGGAGTGATTGGCGCGCTGGCCGGTGAGGTGCTTGGTTGTTTAATGCATCTGACATGATGTGGAACAGGACCATCCGCGAGGGGGCGGATCGAGATTCATGCTGCCAGCGGCGTGACCTCCGGGGGCTGGCGTCAGCCTGTCCGGCCGATGCGATGGCCCGCTTGCTTGCGATCGGGTGTGTCGGCCGCTACCGGAGGGGCTGTCGCTCACGACCGCCGCCGTGCCCTGATGGCCGAGATGGTGTACGTCAACGGTCGCTGGACATAAGCAGGGCGGCGAAAGGGCAGCAAGCGGCAAATCAGCGCATGCCCTCCGCAACGCAATCCCGCGTATGGCTACCGTGCGATGCTCAATCCGGTAGCGCGATCGCCGCCGGATCAATCCCGAGGTATTCGGCAATCACCGCCACCACCACCCCATGATCATCGCGTTGCGGCAGCCCGGAGATCGCGATGCTGCCGACGATGCCGGTGCCGCGGATCGCCAGCGGAAACGCACCGCCGTGCGCGGCGTAGTCGCGCTCGGATAAGGCGTGTTTGCCGGCCAGGCTGTCGCCGCTCTGGGCGAGCTTGAGGCCGATCGCATAACTGCTGCGGCCGAAGTGCCAGAGGGTGTTGCGCTTGCGGCGCAGCCAGTCGGCATTGCTTGGCGCGGTGCCGGGCATGGCGAAGAAGAACAGCGGGCTGCCGTTCAGCCAGATTTCGATCGCGACCGGCGTGCCGTAGCGGGTCGCGGCATCGCGCAGCCGGCTGCCAAGCTCGAACGCCAGATCGGCGTCGAAGCGTTCGAATTGCAGCAGCGCTTCCTGCTCGACGATCAGCGCCAGATCGGCGGCTAGCTCGGTGCTCATGTGTTCAACCTGTTGCCGTGGGGGTGCGAGCCAAAGCAGCTCGCATTCGTCCGAAGCGCAGCAGCCCGAGGGTTCATGCCAGCGGCAGTTCGCGGCGTTCCTCGGCGGAGCGGATCGCCAGTTCGATCACCTCCATCACTTGGATGGCCTCGGCGGCCGGCACCGGATTGGCCGCGCCGGCAAGCACCGCATCGCGTACGCCGGCGTAATAGTGGCGGTAGTCGCCTGGCAGCGTGGCAATCGGCTCGACGATCGGTGCATCGGCATTGCCGACGTAGCAGATGCCGTGCAGCTCATCCATGCCCCAGCCGTCAACGCCCGGCTGTGCGCCGGCCTTGAGCTGGTCTTCCTGCACGTCGAGGCCGTGCTTGATGTAGCTGGCCGCGGTGCCGTGGACGGCAAAGCGCGGGCTGCCGCCGGGGACGAGCACGCTGCCGTGCAGGATCACGTGGGTGCAGGCGTAGCGCAGCAGCACGTGGAAATAGTCGGTCGCCAGTGCGCCTTCGCGGCGCTGGGCGAAGTCGGCGTAGACGGCGTCGGGCTTGCCAAAGAGCTGCAGTGCCTGGTCGACGATGTGCGGGCCGAGGTCGTACCACAGCCCGGCGCCGAGAACGGCGGCTTCGCGCCAGCGCTGACGTACCTGCGGGCGGAAGCGGTCGAAGTGCGATTCGAACTGCACCACGTCGCCGAGCTTGCCGGAGGCGATCAGCGTCTTCAGCGTGAGGAAGTCGGCGTCCCAGCGGCGGTTGTGGAACACCGACAGCACGCGTCCGGCGCGGGCGGCGATGGCTTCGAGCTGGCGGGCCTCGGCGACGGTGACGGTGAACGGCTTGTCGACGACGACGTGCTTGCCGGCCTCGAGCGCGCGGCGGGCGAGGTCGAAGTGGGTGTCGTTCGGGGTGGCGATCACGATCAGGCCGATCGCCGGGTCGGCGAGTACGGCGGCGACGTCGGCATGCACCGGGACTTGAGGCCAGTCGGCGGCGACCTTGTCCGCGCTGCTCGACACGATGGCGGCGAGCGCCATGTCGGGCACGCTCGCGATCAGCGGGGCGTGGAAGGTCTTGCCGGCGTAGCCGTAGCCGACGAGGGCGACGTTGAGTGTTTCAGCCATGGGGCGTCTCCGTGAGCAGGGTCAGGGTCGTGGTCGGGGCAAGCGGCAGCTGCGGGTCGCGGTCGGTAAAAACGCGCTCGAATGCGGCGAGCGGTGCAACCGCGTACGGTGCGTGCTCGTCGAATTTGCTGTGGTCGGAGACCAGCCAGGCCCGCTTGCTGCCGGTGATGAAGGCGCGCTTGATCGCGCCGTCGGATTCGTCGCTGGCGGTGACGCCGAGCGTTGCATGGATCGCGCAGGCGCCCATGATTGCCAGATCGGCGCGGTACCGTTGCGCCATGGCCAGCATCGTCGACCCGCGGAATAGCCGCTGCGACGCATCCCATTCGCCACCAAGCAGGATCAGCTTGACCTGCGCGCGTTCGGACAGCAGTTGGGCGATATCGAGCGAATGCGTGATCACCGTCAGCGGTACGTCGGGCAGTGCCTGCGCGACGGCGAGCAGCGAATTGCCGGCGTCGAGCATCAGCGTCAGGCCGGGTTCGATCTGTGCGGCGACGCGCCGGCCGAGCGCCTGCTTGACCTCGGGCAGCACCGCGGCGCGGGCGCTGCGGCGCATGTTCGGTACGTCGAGCGACAGCGCGCCGCCATGGGTCTTCTGCACCAGGCCGAGTGCGGCGAGCGCGTTCAGGTCGCGGCGGATCGTGTCGTCGGAGACCGCCAGCGAACTGGCAAGGTCGGCGACGCTGACGCGTCCCCGGTCGGTCAGCAGGGCGACGATATGTTGCTGGCGTTCATGCGTAAACATGCGCTCACTATGCGCCGCTCTGCGGTTTTATGCAATTGATGTGCGGTTATTTGCGGTTTTGTCCGGCCTATTGCAGGCCGGACCGCATCGTCGCCGCGGCGTCGGGTGCAGTGAAGACCGGTGCGGCATTGCGGACCGGCGCGGCGACGGCACGCGGCACCGGGGATGTGGCCGGCCGGGCTGTCGACGGCGACGCCGCGGCGGACGTGGCCGCCAGCAGGGTTTGCCATTCGGTCTGGTAGGAGGCGTAGGTGCTGCTGTCGAGCTTGGTGGCCTTGCCGCGGACATAGCGTGCGCCGTCACAGCGGCTGCCATCGGCTTTCCACGACAGCCGCCCGGTATGGGAGACGATGCGCTTGCCCTGTTGAACCGCGCCGAAGCCGCGCAGATAGCGCAGCTTGCCATCCTTGCTGTAATAGCGGATCGAGGTGAGACCGCCGTTGCGGGTTTCGACGATCAGGTCGCCGGCGTCGCTGCGGTAGTGATCGGCTTTGCTGCCATCGGCACCGCGCATCGAGGTGGGTTTGAGTTTGGCGGTGGCCTTGTCGATGCGGGTGCTCAGCGAGAGCGCATCGCGTTCGCAGCGGGGGGCTGCGGCCAGGGCGGGAAGGGCGGCGGCGCAACAAAGCGCGGCCAGCAGAAAGCGGAACATCCGGTGGATCTCGTAAACGGCGTGAACCCTGGATGGTCTCATCGCCGGGCGATCAAGTTCCCGTCACTAATGCCGACGGACCGCTGATCGGTCGCGATCTTGCTTCAACCTGTTTCGGTTGGCGAGCGAGCCAGCTTGAGCCTGCCCGAAGCGCGGCCAGCGGAATGGACCGGCGGTCGATGAGGATGCCCCGCAGGAAGACCTTGGGCGGGTACCGCCTTGGGGGCATGGGCGTATCGGACGGGGGCAGACTTAGCTGCCGAACCGTTTCAGCGCCCCATGCCGCCGACCTGCTGTGCCAGATAGGTCGCGTAGTTGTCGGTCATGCCGCCGATGAAGTCGAGCACGCGCAGGTAGGCGTCATACAGCGGCCATTCCTTTTTCGGCGCGTTGTAGTCCATCAGGTCGAGCACCCGGCGCATCCGGAACGGCAGTTCGGGGCTGACCTTGAGCTGGTAGGCAGCGTTGCAGAAGGCGTCGAGCAGGATGTCGAGGCAGGTGAACGAGCCGACCTCGATTTCGATCTTGCGGCGCTCGTTGAAAATCCGGTCACGCGCCAGCTGCTTGGCCTCGTTGATGCCGTGGCGCATCGGCGCCGGGCAGTCGTTGAGCAGATCGCCCTGGTAGCTGCCGTCCATCAGCCGGTCGTACTGGGCGAGGAAGGTCGCGGCGACGTCGCGCACGCAGCGGTCGATCGCCTTGCCGCGCAACAGCGAAATCTTGCGGCGTATGCTCGGCGCCGCCGAGACTTCGAGCGCCAGCAGGTCGCGCTCGCCGCCGGCGATCTTCATCAAGATCGGTTCGACCGTTTCGTACGCCAACATGCCGATCTCGATGCCGTCTTCCAGATCGAGGATGGCGTAGCAGATGTCGTCGGCCGCCTCCATCAAATAGGACAGCGGGTGGCGCGCCCAGCGCCCCGGTGCGAGTTCGGGCAGGCCGAGCGCGGCGGCCACCTGATGCAGTTGCGGCAGTTCGCTGGCGTAGCAGCTGAACTTGCCCTTGGGGCCGGCGTGCTCGCTGGTCCACGGGTATTTGAGCGTGGTGCCGAGTGTGGCGTAGGTCAGCCGCAGCCCGCCTTCGAAGCGGTGGTTTTCGAGCTGGGTGATGATGCGAAAGCCCTGGGCATTGCCCTCGTACGTCGTCAGGTCGCGGCGCTCGTCGGGCCCGAGGTGCTGCAGCAGGTAGGCGTGCTCGTCGCGGCGGAACCAGTCGCGGATCGCGTATTCGCCGGCGTGGCCGAAGGGCGGATTGCCGATGTCGTGCGCCAGGCACGCCGCCTGGACGATGGCGCCGAGGTCGTACGGGTTGACGTGCGCCGGCAGCCGTTCGCGGATCGCCTCGCCGACCAGCACGCCGAGGCTGCGGCCGACGCAGGCGACTTCGATGCTGTGCGTCAGTCGCGTGTGCACGTGGTCGTTCTCGGTCATCGGGTGGACCTGGGTCTTGCGGCCCATGCGGCGGAACGGCGAGCAGAACACGATGCGGTCGTGATCCTTGTGGTAATTGCTGCGGCCGGCTTCGATCGGCGTGTCCTGATCGGTGCCGAGGCGGTCGGCCGAAAGCAGTCGCTGCCAGTTCATTGTCATGTCGTTCGTCCGCATCAAAGTGTCGTAAATTATACGGTCGCGCCTGTCGCGCGAACCCCCGTCGGCCCCGATGAGCGGTGCATTGTGGCCGCAGGATGCCAATCCCGCGCAATCCCTTGTCTTTGTTGGCAAAAACGCCTGTCCCCGGGGGTGGATCTTCGCTAAACTACGGGCCGTTTTTTCTCGGGGAACAACATGGCGCTCTTGGAGATCCGCGATGTGGTCAAAACCTTCGGTGATTTCACCGCGGTGAACCACGTCAGCCTGTCGGTCGAGGCCGGCGAATTCTTCACGCTGCTCGGTCCGTCCGGCTGCGGCAAGACGACGTTGCTGCGCATGCTCGCGGGTTTCGAGCAGCCGGATTCGGGCCAGATCCTGCTCGACGGCCAGAACGTCGCCGGCGTTCCGCCGGAGAAACGGCCGGTGCATACGGTGTTCCAGAGCTATGCGCTGTTCCCGCATATGACGGTGGCACAGAACATCGCCTTCCCGCTGAAAATGGCCAAGGTGTCGCAGGCCGAGATCAAGTCGCGCGTCGACGAGGTGCTCGACGATGTGCGGCTGACCCAGTTCGCCACGCGCTTCCCGCACGAGCTGTCGGGCGGCCAGCGCCAGCGTGTCGCGATCGCCCGGGCGCTGGTCAACCGGCCGCGACTGCTGCTGCTCGACGAGCCGCTGTCGGCGCTCGACGCCAAGCTGCGCGAGGACATGCAGATCGAGCTGATCAATCTGCAGAAGGAAGTCGGCATCACCTTCGTCTATGTGACGCACGACCAGGGCGAGGCGCTGGCGCTGTCGCACCGGATCGCGGTGATGAACAAGGGCGAAGTGGCCCAGCTCGACGTCCCCGAGACGATCTACAGCTATCCGAACAGCCGCTTTGTCGCCGATTTCATCGGCCAGTGCAATCTGCTCGACGCGACCGTCGTCGGCATCGATGACGGCAAGATGAGGCTCGAGATCGCCGGCGTCGGCGTCGCCGAAGCACTGCCGGTGGCCGGGGCCAAGGTCGGCGACAAGGGTACGCTGACGCTGCGGCCGGAAAAAATCCGCCTCGGCGCGACGCTGCCGAAGGGCGACGAGCACGAGGTGCATTTCAAGGGCAAGGTCCACGACTGCCTGTTCCTCGGCGACGTGACGATCTACATCGTCGAGCTCGACAACGGCACGCTGGTCGAAACGATGTTGCCGAACGCCGCATCGGGCCGCGCGCGCTTCTTTGACGACGACGATCAGGTCGAACTGGCGTGGCGCTACGACGCCGGCCACTTCGTGCTGGCCTGAGCCGGAGCCGCACAATGCGCAACAACCGTCTCGCAAAGTGGCTGATTTCGGGCCCGCCGCTGCTCTACCTGCTGCTGTTCTTCGCGATTCCGTCGGCGATCATGGCCTTCGCCGCGTTCCGCTTCCCCGGCGACTATGGCGGCCTGCTGCCGCTGATGGACGTCAACCCGGATACCGGCAAGACCACGCTCTTGATCAACGCGAGCAACTACGCCGATTTCCTGACGCTGGAAAATTTCACCCGCTTCTTCCAGGAGCCGGTGTTCTTCGAGCTGTTCCTCAAGTCGTTCTGGTACGCCGGGCTGACGACGGTGATCTGCCTGGCGCTGGCGTATCCGCTGGCGTGGCTGATCGCGCGCAGTCCGAAGAAGCACCGTGACCTCTTGGTGCTGATGGTGATCCTGCCGTTCTGGAGCAACTTCCTGATCCGCGTCTACTCGTGGATGATCATCCTCGGGCCGCAGGGCTATTTCGCCAAGTCGATCAACGCCATCCTCGGCGTTGTCGGCATCGGTCCGGTGCAGCTCTTGTTCAGCCATTTCGCGGTGATTCTGGTGCTCGTTTACGTGCACCTGCCGTTCATGGTGCTGCCGCTGTACGCCAATCTCGAAAAGCACGACATGAATCTGCTCGACGCCGCGCAGGACCTCGGCGCCAACGCCTGGCAGCGCTTCTGGCGCATCACCTGGCCGCTGTCCTTGCCGGGTGTCTGGGCCGGCGCGGCGCTGGTGTTCATTCCGGCGCTCGGCATGTTCGCGGTGCCCGACCTCGTCGGCGGCACCGACGGCATCATGATCGGCAACCTGATCAAGCAGCAGTTCCTCGACAGCCGTGACTGGCCGTTCGGCTCGGTGCTGTCGATCATGCTGACGCTGGCGGTGCTGCTGCTCGCCGGTCTGGCCACGCTGATCGGCCGCGGAGGCAAGCGCAATGCACTCTAAACAATCGAAATGGCTGTGGGGCGCGGCGTCGCTCGTCTACCTCTTCCTCTACCTGCCGCTGATCATCGTCGTCGTCTACTCGTTCAACGACTCCAAGCTCAATGCCGAGTGGGTCGGGTTCACGTTCAAGTGGTACGAGATCCTGTTCAACGACGCGCAGATGCTCACCGCCGCGCGCAATACGCTGATCATCGGCCTCGTCACCTCGGTGTGCGCAACCGTGCTCGGCACGCTGGCCGGGCTGGCGATGTACAAGTACAAGCTGCGGCTGCTGCCGGTGCTGGTGCTGACGCCGATCGCGATTCCCGAAATCCTCATGGGCGTGTCGCTGCTGATCTTCTTCGTCATGCTCAACATGACGCTGGGGCTGGTGTCGATCGCGCTGTCGCACATTGCCTTCTGCATCGGTTTCGTCGCGATTGTCGTGCGCTCGCGTTTGCAGGGCATGGATGAGTCCTTGGTCGAGGCCGCGCGCGATCTCGGCGCGACGCCGGTGCAGGCGTTCCGGCTGGTGACGCTGCCCTTGATCATGCCCGGCATCATTGCCGGTGCGCTGATGGCGTTCACCTTGTCGATCGATGACTTTGTCATTACCTTCTTCACCGCCGGTGCCGGCGCGTCGACGCTGCCGCTGCAGATCTATTCGATGATCCGCATCGCGGTGACGCCGGAAGTGAACGCGATCTCGACGCTGCTGATGCTGCTGACGCTGGCCTTGATCGTCATCGCCAGCAAGGTTGCACCGGGCGCGATCAAGGCGCAGTCGTAAAGCATGGCCGAGCGCACGCACAATCCGCTCGAACTGCTGTGGGTGGATTTCTGCCCGGATTGATCCGACGTTCCCGCCCGCGGGCGGGGTTCTCCAAATGGCCGAGCCAGACGGGTCTCGGGCTTTAAAGGCGATGTGTTGATGAAAAAGCTGCTTCTTTCCCTTCTCCTTGCTTCCAGTGTTGCTGCTCATGCCGAGGGGGTCATGCACCTCTTCAACTGGAACAACGCCGTGTCGAGCGACACGATCAAGCGCTTCGAGGCCGAGTGCAAGTGCAAGGTGCAGGAGACCTATTACGGGTCGATGGAAGAAGCGCTCGCCAAGCTGACCGCCGGTGCCAAGGGCTTTGACGTGGTCGGCCCGTCGAACTACGGCATTCCGCCGCTGGCCAAGCTCGGCCTGCTGCAGCCGCTCGACAAGAGCAAGCTGCCGAACCTGAAGAACCTGAACCCGGCCTTTGCCAACACGCCGCTCGATCCGAACAACCAGTACTCGGCGCCGTACGATTTCACCGTGACCCTGGTTGGCTACAACGCCGACAAACTCAAGTCGCTCGGCGTCGACGCGAACAGCTGGGCGGTGGTGTTCGATCCGAAGATTCTCGCCAAGCTCAAGGGCAAGGTCACCGTGCTCGACGACCCGCGCGAAGTGATCGCCGCCGCGTTGCGCTATAACGGCTTCTCGGCCAACTCGCAAAAGCCCGAGGAGCTGCAGAAGGCCGTCGCGACGATCAAGGCGGCCAAGCCGTACTGGGCCGCGTTCAACAGCCAGAGCTATATCAAGGAACTGACGCTGGGCAATATCTGGGTCGCGCTCGGTTACTCGAACGACCTGTTCCAGGCCAAGCAGGATGCGGTCAAGGCCAAGCGAGCGTTCAAGATCGACTACACGCTGCAGAAGGAAGGCAACGGCATGACCGCCGACTCCTTCGTCATCCACAAGAACGCACCGCGCCCGGATCTGGCGCTGCAGTTCATCAACTTCATGCTCGACGGCAAGAACGCCGCCGGGATTACCAACAACGTCGGTGCCGGCAATCCGAACGCCGCGGCCAAGCCCTTTATCGACAAGGCGCTGCTGGCGGTGCCGGCGATCAATCCGGATGCGAACCAGGTCAAGCAGCTCGAGCAGCTGACCGATCTGAGCGCAGCGACCCGCCGGGCCTGGAACCGTGCTTGGACCGACATCAAGGTCGGCAACTGAGTCGTTGTAAAACGGGTGTCGCAAGCCCGGTCGTGACATTTGCAAACACGACGGCTTGCGGCATCATTTGCCTCGTCGACGCGGTACGGAAGTGCCGCGTTTTTTTCGGATCACACGGAAAAAACATGAAAAAACTGCTGCTGGGTTTGCTGCTGACCGCCGGTGTCGCTCAGGCTGATGACGTCCTCCACCTGTACAACTGGAACAACTACATCGCGCCGGAAACGGTGAAGCGCTTCGAGGCGGACTGCAAGTGCCGCGTCGTGCAGGATTACTACGGCGCGATGGAAGAAATGCTCGCCAAGCTCGCCGCCGGCGCCAAGGGCTACGACGTGATCGTGCCGACCGGCTTCGCGATCCAGCCGCTGGTGAAGCAGAACCTGCTGCAGCCGCTCGACAAGGCCAAGCTGCCGAACGCCAAGAACGTCAACGCCGCCTTCCTGAACAGCAGCTACGACAAGGGCAACCAGTACTCGCTGCCGTATTCGTTCACGACGACGCTGGTCGGCTACAACGACGCGCGGCTCAAGGAAGCCGGTGTCGACCCGAGCTCGTGGTCGGTGATTTTCGATCCGAAGGTGCTCGCCAAGATCAAGGGCAAGGTCACCGTGCTCGACGACAGCCGCGAGGTGTTCGCCGCCGCGCTGATGTACAACGGTTTCTCGGCCAATTCGGTCAAGCCCGACGAGCTGAAAAAGGCCACCGCAACGATCAAGGCCGCCAAGCCGTACTGGGCCGCGTTCAACAGCCAGAGCTACATCAAGGAACTGACGCTGGGCAATATCTGGGTCGCGCTCGGCTATTCGAGCGACATGTTCCAGGCGGCGCAGGATGCCAAGGCCGCGAAGCGTCCGTTCGGCGTCGCCTACACGCTGCAAAAGGAAGGCAACACGCTGTCGGTCGACAATATGGTGATCCCGAAGAGCGCGCCGCGCCCGGATCTGGCGCTGAAGTTCGTCAACTTCATGCTCGACGGCAAGAATGCGGCCGAGCTGACCAATATGGTCGGCACCGGCAACCCGAACGCCGCTGCGGCGCCGTTCGTGAAGCCGGAAATCAAGAAGATCAGCGCGGTCTTCCCCGACGCGAACGCCATCAAGAAGCTGCAACAGCTCAACGCGCTCGAAGGCAAGCAGCTGCGTGACCTGAACCGGCTGTGGACCGAAGTGAAAACGTCCAAATAAGGAGCCAACCGGGGCGAGGTGACTCGCCCCGTTTTCATCCATGCGCTTTCCGCCGATCAGCTATCTCGCGAACCACGTTTCGCAATCGCGCGTCTCGCAGTATTTCTTCTACTGTTACCTGCTCGTCATCCTGACGATCAGCTTCTATCCGCTCACCGGCTGGCGCTATACCGGCGAGCCGATTTTCGCCTTCTACACCTATCCGCTGCCGTATTACTTCACGCTGTTCGACAACCTCGTCAACGTGCTGGCCTACGTGCCGCTCGGCGTTGCCGTTGGCCTGATGGCGCGGCGGCGCTGGTACGCGTGGCCACTGGCGGCGCTGATCGGCACCTTGCTGTCCGGCTCGGTCGAGTTCGTCCAGCAGTTCCTGCCCGACCGGGTGGCGTCGAATCTCGACATGCTCAGCAACGGCTTCGGCGCCTGCATCGGCGGCGTGTTGTCGCTGATCATCGCCAACCGCCGCTGGCAGCGGGCGTGGCAGGTGTTCCGCCACAGCCACCTGGCCGACAGCACGCTGGCCGAATGGGGGCTGGTCTGGCTGGGCCTGTGGTTCATCACCCAGTTCGATCCGTCGGTGCCGTTTCTCGGCGTCGTCGTTGCACCACGCGGGATTCCGCAGCCGTTCGACTCACCGCTGGCCGATCCGGCGCTGTTCCTGTCGCTGCTCGAGGCCGGCGGCATGATGCTGCACCTCGTCGGTGTCGCGCTGTTCGTTTCGGTGCTGGTCAAACATGTGCGCGAGGTGCCGGCGGCCATCCGCCTGACCTTGCTCGCCGGCCTCGTCGTCAAACTGACCTTCGCCGGCATGCTGCTGCAACCGGCGCAGTTCTTCGCCTGGATCAACCGCAACATCGTCATCGGCGGTGCCGTCGGCGTACTGCTGTTATGGGGGCTGTGGCAGTTGCACCGCCGGTTGCGGGCGATGGTCGGTGCGCTGGCACTGGCCGCGGCGGTGGCGGTCGGCTGGCTCTGGCCTTTGAGTCCGCAGCTGTCGGCGACGCTGCCGCTGTTCCGCTGGAACTACGGCCACCTGATGCACTTCAACGGTCTGGCCTCGGTGATCGGCGACGTCTGGCCCTATGGTGCGGTGCTGATCCTGCTGTGGGCAGCACTGAGCATGGCCAACTCGGGCGAGCACTGGTCATAAAAAAGCCGCGGCATGCCGCGGCTTTTTTATGCAACCCGTTCAGGGTTTGATCTGTAGCTCGACCGCCGGATTGGCGAACAGTGCACCGGCGCGCAGCTTGTCGTACATCGCCGGATCGCGCCATTCGTTGCGAACCTGTTCCGAGAACACGATGTCGCCCAGCGCGATGTCGCCCATGCGCGGGTTGTAGGCGTCGTCGCGGAAAGCCTGCGCGTAGCCGGTGTCGGTTTCGTGGGCGATCACCGAGTGCAGCAGCACATCGCCTTCGCCATTGGCCATCGTCGTCTGCTTGAGCAGCGCGTCGATGACGACGAAAAACAACCGGGCGAACTGCTCGGCCGACGGCGACACCGGCAGCGAAATCCACCGCGCAGAGAAGGTCTTGCACAGTCCGATGTAGTCGGGATCGTCCTTGTCCCAGAAACAGATCGCGTGGTCGAACGCGTCGATCACGTCCTTGATCGTGCCCTTCATCAGGCCGAAGTCGTACACCATCTGGCCGTGATCGAGCGCGTGCGCTTCCAGCAGCACTTCGACCTTGTAGCTATGGCCATGGATAGACCGCCGGCAACGGTCGGACGAACAGTTGCGCACGATATGCGCGTTTTCGAACTTGAACAGCTTGCGAATCAGCATCTTGATTAACCGAGTAACTAACTCGGGTTTTATCAGAAGCGCCGTCGAGCGGCAAGGTGAATGCCGGCATCACGGCAGTGGGAGACATCTGAATGCGTTAAGGCAATACCACTTGGCCACAGCGTGTCGGCAGCGCATTTGCGGATTCGCTGCCGGATGAGTATTTCAATGAATGGAAATAATCGTAAGTTTATTGAAAAAAACCACACTGGAGCGCCTGTTGCAGTCTTCCAAAATAGCCTGCTGTTGATCGGAGATGAACGGTCGCGGTGTGGCGTAGAGGACGCCGACTACCAAGTCGTGCGATGAAAAACTACAAGCGTATTGAAGGGCGCCTTGGTGATCGGTCATTGTTGCCGGTGAAATTGCGTATGCATATCAGCCATTTGTGGAAGATTTATGAATCGACCAGGTAACGGGCAAAGTTTCGGTTTGTAGTGAAACGGCTGGCGCCGCTAGGCGTATTACATGCCGTTCAACCCGCCGCCGGGCGGTGCCTTGACAGCTTGGGCGGGTTCGCGAGTAATCAAGCTTCGCCATGCATGGGCTCGGAATTACTACGGGTCTGGCAATGCCTTCCTTGAGTTTTCTTACTCAAATATAACGGCAGTGGCGTTCACGGCTAATACCACTTGTTGGCCTGAACAAAACCAATAACGAGGAGACGCTTTCCATGTCCCGTTTTAACCGTTTTACCCTGGCTGCCATCCCGGCCGCGCTGTTCGCAGTGCATGCCTTTGCCGCCTACCCGGTCTGGCAGGAAGGCCAGACCTACACCGCCGGCACCTATGTGTCGTACAGCGGCAATGATTACCAGGCGCTGGTCACCCACACCGCCTATGTCGGTGCCAACTGGAACCCGGCTGCGAGCCCGACGTTGTGGAAGCTGATCGGTGCCAGCACCGGTACGCCGAGCCCGACGCCGACCGCTGCGCCGACCCCGGCGCCGACGCCCGCACCGACTCCGGCCCCGACGCCTGCGCCGACCCCGGCACCGACGCCAACCCCGACTGCAACGCCGACCCCGGCGCCGACGCCGAGCGGTTGTGCAGCATGGTCGAACAGCGCGGTCTACACCGCTGGCCAGTGCGTGAGCTACAACGGCGCGACCTACAAGGCCAAGTGGTGGACGCAGAACAATATCCCGGGCGCTGACCAGTACGGCCCGTGGGAACTGCAAGGCAACGTAACGCCGACCCCGGCTCCGACTCCGGCTCCGACGCCTGCACCGACGCCTGCACCGACCCCGGCTCCGACCCCAGCTCCGACTCCGACGCCTGCACCGACCCCGGCCCCGACGCCTGCACCGACCCCGGCCCCGACGCCTGCACCGACTCCGGCTCCGACCCCGGCTCCGACCCCGGCTCCGACCCCGGCTCCGACCCCGGCTCCGACTCCGGCTCCGACGCCTGCACCGACCCCGAGCGGTCAGGAAGCCTGCCGTCCGGACGGTCTGGTGACTTCGGTCGCCAACGTGCCGTACTGCACCGTCTACGACACCAACGGCCGCGAAATCCTGCCGAATGGCCTGAAGCGCCGCATCATCGGTTACTTCACCAACTGGCGTACCGGCAAGAACGGTCTGCCGGCCTACCTCGCGTCCGACATTCCTTGGAACGACATCACCCACATCAACTACGCGTTTGCGCACGTAGACGGCAGCAACAAGGTTTCGGTCAATGCCAGCGCTGCCGGCAACGAATCGACCGGCATGGTATGGGACGGTTCCGACGGCAAGCCGGCAGTTGCGGGCGCCGAAATGGATCCGAGCCTGCCGTACAAGGGCCACTTCAACCAGCTGAACAAGTTCAAGAAGCAGCACCCTGGCGTGAAGACCCTGGTGTCGATCGGCGGTTGGGCTGAAACCGGTGGCTACTTCGCCGCCGACGGCAGCCGTGTCGCCTCGGGTGGCTTCTACACCATGACGACCAACGCGGACGGTTCGGTCAACCAGGCCGGCATCAACACCTTCGCCGACTCGGTCGTTGCCTTCCTGCGCCAGTACAGCTTCGATGGCGCGGATATCGACTACGAATATCCGACCACGATGGACAAGGCCGGCAACCCGCTCGACTGGAGCGTGTCGAGCCCGCGTCTGAAGGGTCTGCAAGCCTCGTACCGCGCGCTGCTGGAAACACTGCGCACCAAGCTCGACCAGGCTGCAGTGGCGGACGGCAAGTACTACATGCTGACCATCGCGTCGCCGTCGTCGGCTTACCTGCTGCGTGGCATGGAGTCGTTCCAGGCCGTGAAGAGCCTCGACTACGTCAACATGATGACGTATGACCTGCACGGCGCATGGAACGAGTTTGTCGGTCCGAACGCTGCGCTGTTCGACGACGGCAAGGATGCCGAACTCGCCAAGTGGTCGGTGTACAGCTCGGCACAGTACGGTGGCATCGGCTACCTGAACACCGACTGGGCTTACCACTACTTCCGCGGCGCGCTGCCGGGTGGCCGTATCAACGCCGGTGTGCCGTACTACACCCGCGGCCACAAGGACGTGACCGGTGGTACCAACGGCCTGTGGGGCACGTCGCCGAAGTCGAGCAACTGCGGTCCGGGCCTGACCGAGTGCGGTCTGGGTGCGGTCGGTATCGACAACATCTGGCACGACAAGGATCAGAACGGCAACGAGATGGGCGCCGGTTCGAACCCGATGTGGCACGCCAAGAACCTGGAGAACGGTATTGCCGGCGATTACCTGCCGCAGTTCGGCCTGAAGGCGACCGACTTCGTGGGTAGCTATGCCCGCAACTACGACGCGACCCTGGTGGCGCCGTGGCTGTGGAACGCCAGCAAGAAGGTCTTCATCTCGACCGAGGACGAGCAATCGATCCAGAAGAAGGCCGAGTGGGTGATCAACAACGGCGTTGGCGGTCTGATGATCTGGGAATTTGCTGGCGACTACGCGTATGACGCCAACAAGACCAATCTGAACGGCACCAAGGGTCAGTACGTTCCGGGCTCGACGCTGACGAAGCTGATGGCGACCAACTTCCGCAATGCTTCGCCGTACGGCAACAAGCGCGCGAAGACTGCCATGCCGGCTCAACAGATCGATCTGAAGTTCGACCTGACCAACTTCAAGCTGGGTGACCAGAACTACCCGATCAACCCGTACCTGAGCATCACCAACAACACCGGTGCAACGCTGCCGGGCGGTACCGTGATCGAGTTCGACTACCCAGTGGCCGCGCCGAACAATATGGCCGACCAGTCGGGTGCAGGTCTGAAGGTCGTGTCGTCGGAACATACCGGCAACAACATCGGCGGCTTCAAGGGCGACTTCCACCACGTCAAGTTCTCGACCCCGAGCTGGCAGACCGTTGCCCCGGGTGCGAAGATCGACATCACCCTGAACTACTACCTGCCGATCTCCGGCCCGTCGAACTATGTCGTGACCATCGGCGGCAAGACCTACGCAGTGAAGCAGGAATATCCGACGCTGCCGGCAGGCACGATCCAGTAACAAGTATCCTGTTGTAGACCTTGAACGGGCAGGCCTTCGGGCTTGCCCGTTTTTTTTTGTCGTCGCCCGGTGCAGTTTTGGTGAAAAACAGAAATATTACTGAAGGTATGATTTACGAATTTACTAATATTGTTGCGACGCAGCATAAAATGACAGGGTTAGTCATCGCAATCGGAGCACACCATGGAAACCAAGCTGAATACCCTGTTCGACCTTGCCACATTGCACAGCGCGCTCGACGCCGCAGGGCCCGCGCTGATCCAGCAATACGACGGCCATAGCCGTCTGTGCACGTCGCTGCAGGACAGTGGTGAAACGCCGGAAGGCAATGTCGGCTGAGGCGTCTGCTGCGCCTGTCCTGCCCCTTGCGGGCAGGACGTCAGTGTCGCGATATCGGCAGGAATGGGAGGCTCGATCCCGCTGAATCGGGACTAAGCGACGAACGGTCGGCCGAAAAGCCGGCCGTTCAGCCCAGCAGTGTCGGCGCCGCGCCGCCGTCGATGGCCACCTTGCCGCTACGCAGCGTTGGCGGCGGCGTGATGCCCATCGAGACATAGACGCTGGTGAGCTTGTCGACGCCGATATTGGCCGGCCTGATCCAGTCTGCCGGCACGTACAGCAGGCCGCCGCCGATGGGCACCGGCGCCGTCGGTACCAGCACCGCGTGATACAGCCGGCCATCGAGATCGACCGGCTCGGGGTTCGGCATCAGCGCCAGTACCGCGACGCCATCACCGCCAAAGAAGCACCAGACCGGGCTCATCGCGCCGATGTCGGCTTCCTGTTTCTGGTCGAGCAGGCCGACAAAACGGTCGGCCAGATTGTAGAGGCTGCCGAACAGCGGAATCCGCCGCAGCGTCAGGTCTACCAGCTTGGCCAGCGGTTTCTTCAGCCCCGACTGCACGGCGACGCCCAGCGGGTAGATCGCGACGATCAGCAGCAGCGTGCCGGCCACGTAGGCGAGGTAGGGGTTGTCGACCAGTTGCAGGCCGATGGCCGAGAACATCCGGCCGATCAGGCTGCCGGGGCCGATATAGCTGTTGAGCAGGCTGACGACCCAGCCGAGCAGCGTCAGCGTCAGGGCCAGCGGCAGCAGGGCCAGCAGGCCGGCCAGCCAGGTGGTGAGAATCGATTTGGCGCTACGCTTGATCATGGGATTCGGCAGAAAGTAAACGGAGGCTCAACGCAGCCACAGGGTCAGCAGCAGGCCGGCGAGCAGGGCGGCAATGGTACCCAGCAGCCAGTTGCGTTTCTTCTGTTCCCACATCAGCCCCTGATAGCCGGTAACCATCAGCTCGACGTGGTTGGTGCTGGCGAGTTCGTTCAGCTTGCGTGGCAACGTCGGCAGCATCGCCGCCCACTGCGGCGCTTCGTGCTTCAGGTTGCGTACCAGCGCGCGCCAGCCGATCTGCTCGTTCATCCAGCGTTCCAGAAACGGCTTGGCCGTGTCCCACAGATCGAGATCGGGGTCGAGCTGACGGCCGAGGCCTTCGATATTCAGCAGCGTTTTCTGCAGCAGCACCAGTTGCGGCTGGATTTCGACGTTGAAGCGGCGGCTGGTTTCGAACAGCCGCAGCAGCACCTGACCGAAGGAGATCTGCGAAATCGGCTTGTCGAAGATCGGCTCGCACACGGTACGCACCGCGGCCTCGAGTTCCTCGACGCGGGTGCCCGCGGGCACCCAGCCCGATTCGATATGCGCGCTGGCGACACGGCGGTAATCGCGGTTGAAGAAGGCGAGGAAGTTGATCGCCAGATACTGCTTGTCAACATCGGACAGGTTGCCGACGATGCCGAAATCGAGCGCGATATAGCGGTTGTCGGCGGCGACGAAGATGTTGCCCGGGTGCATGTCGGCGTGGAAAAAGCCGTCGCGGAAGACCTGAGTGAAGAAAATCTCCACGCCGTAGCGGCCGAGCTTCTTCAGGTCGATGCCGGCGTCGCGCAGCGCATCGATCTGGCTGATCGGCGTGCCGTCCATCCATTCGAGCGTCAGCACCTCGCGACTGGTCCAGTCGTAGAACACCTCGGGCACGATCAGCTGGGTCGAACCCAGGAAGTTGCGCCGCAGCTGGCTGGCGTTGCCGGCTTCGATCATCAGGTCGAGTTCGTCGTGCAGATACTTGTCGAACTCGGCGACGACTTCCTTCGGCCGCAGGCGCTTGCCGTCGGCGAACAGTCGCTCGACCAGGCCGGCCATCACCCGCATCAGCGCCAGATCGGATTCGATCACCGGCAGGATATCGGGCCGCAACACCTTGACCGCGACGGCGCGGCCGTTTGGCAGCATGGCGCGGTGGACCTGGGCGATCGACGCGCTGGCGACCGGCGTGCGGTCGAACTCGGCGTACAGCACGTTCAGCGGCTGGCCGAGACCGGCTTCGATGACCGCGACGGCGGTATCACCGGAAAACGGCGGCACACGGTCCTGCAACAGCGCGAGTTCGTCGGCGAGATCGGTCGGCAGCAGGTCGCGGCGTGTCGACAGTACCTGGCCGAACTTGACGAAAATCGGCCCGAGGTCCTCCAGCGCCAGCCGCAGCCGTTCGCCGCGCGGCCGGTCGAGCTTGCGCCAGAAGCACACGCCATTGATCAGCTTGCGCAGACCATGGACGCGCTCGTGGCCAAGCAGGAATTCATCGAGTCCGTACTGGAGCACGACCCGGGCAATCTTGATCAGACGTAGCAGGCGCATTATTTCTTGGCGAGCCTTTGATCGAGCTGGGCATCGAGCAGGGCGAGGCGTTTTTCCAGCCGCGCGACGTCGTCGCGCAGCGTATCGACCGCGGTGAAATGGGGCTGGGCGTCACGCTTGTGCGCCAGCAGCGGCGCTTCGTCGCGCCAGTATTCGATCAGGTGCACCGCCATGCGTGCGCCGATGGCGCCGGGCACACCGCCGACCTTGCCGGCGAGCCAGACGATGCGCCGTCCGGCGACGTCGCCGACGAAGGACGACAGCGAGTCGGCGGCGTCCCAGCGCAGCTGCCCGAGCGCGCGGCCGATGCCGGCGGCCAGCTGGACGTCGCCGTCGAGCTGCAACTGCCGCTGCGCCGCGGTGCGGTCGAACGGCAGTGCGGCAAAGAAGCGCAACCCGAGTGTCAGTGTTGCTTCGGCTGGGGCGGTGCTGGCGGCAAAGCGGCCGGCTTCGATCGCCAGCGTGGCCTGAATGACCGGAAATACTAGCCTGATCACCCGGCCGTCGAAACGCGCCAGCTCGGCACGCGCCGCGGCGTCGTGGTCGAACAGGCGGTTGAGCAGGCCTGCGAGCATCAGAACTTGTAGCCCTTGTGCAGCGCGACGATGCCGGCGCTCATATTGTGGTACTCGACCCGGCCGAAACCGACGTCCTGCATCAGCGTCTTCAGTGTTTCCTGATCCGGATGCATCCGGATCGACTCGGCCAGATACTGATAGGACTCGGCGTCGTTGGTGATCAGCTTGCCCATCAGCGGCAGCAGCTTGAACGAGTACAGGTCGTACACCGGCTTGACCGGCGCCCATACCTTGGAAAACTCGAGCACCAGCAAGCGGCCGCCGGGCTTGAGCACGCGGTGCATCTCGGCCAGCGCCTTGTCCTTGTGCGTCATGTTGCGCAGGCCGAAGGCGACCGAAACGATGTCGAAGTAATTGTCCGGAAACGGCAGTTTCTCGGCATCGCACTGCGCGGTCGGCACGGCGAAGCCGGCGTCGAGCAGGCGGTCGCGGCCGACGCCGAGCATCGAGCTGTTGATGTCGGTCAGCCAGACCTGGCCTTCCTTGCCGACCTTCTTGGCGAAGGCCTTCGACAGGTCGCCGGTGCCGCCGGCGATGTCGAGCACCTTGTTGCCGCGTCGTGCGCCGCTGGTCTCGATGGTGAAGAACTTCCAGGCGCGGTGCAGGCCGGCGCTCATCAGGTCGTTCATCACGTCGTACTTCTGCGCGACCGAGTGGAAGACCTCGGCGACCTTTTGCGCCTTGTCCGATTCGTTGACGGTCTTGTAGCCGAAATGCGTTTGCTGCTCAGTCATAAATCACCCGGTATCAGTATCAGTCTTGCGGATCGCGGTGCGCGCTGTGTGGTGGCGTCTGGCTCGCGGCATCCGATTGCTCGCGGCGGCCACCGCTGGCGGCGAGCTGGTCGAGATAGGTTTGCCACAGCCGGGCCTGATCGCGGCCGAGTTCGTACAGCCAGTCCCACGAGTACAGGCCGCTATCGTGGCCGTCGTCGAACACCAGCTTGACCGCGTAGTTGCCGACCGGCTCGATTGCGACGATGTTGACGTCGCGTTTGCCGACCTGCAGCACCGGATTGCCGTGGCCACGGACTTCGGCGCTCGGCGAGTGGACGCGCAGGTATTCGCACGGCAGCGAAAACGCCGAGCCGTCGTCGAAGGCGATGTCGAGCACGCGGCGGCCCTGATGCAGGGTCAGCGCGGTCGGTTGCGGCGTGTGGGCTTGGAGTCCGGCCATGAGGAAGGGGTGTCTGGGAACAGATTGCAATGATAACGCGAGCGGGTGCGGGGCGTCGCGTCCGAAGCGGCTTGCAAAATGCGTCAGGGCCTGGAGACTTGTAATATTAAATTCACATGAAGGCATTACGCTCGCCACAAACCACGCAATGCCATTGGGAACAAATCATGCCTGCGAATATCCTGCTCGTCGAAGACGAACCTGCCATCCAGGAGCTGATTGCCTTCAATCTGACTCAGGCCGGCCACCACGTGATGCGCGCCGATTCGGTCGAGGGGGCGATGGGCATCGTTCGCAATGCGCTGCCCGACCTGATCCTGCTCGACTGGATGCTGCCGGGCATGTCCGGCATCGACTTCGCCAAGAAGCTGCGCGCCGAAGAGCGGACCAAAACGATTCCGCTGATCATGCTGACCGCGCGCTCGGATGAGCAGGACAAGATCGTCGGCCTCGAAACCGGCGCCGACGACTACATCACCAAGCCGTTTTCGCCGCGTGAACTGCAGGCGCGGATCAAGGCGGTGCTGCGCCGCCGTTCGCCGCAGGTGACCGACGACGTTGTCGAGGTTCAAGGGTTGCGGCTCGATCCGACCACGCACCGCGTCACCGGTCACGGCAAGCCGCTCGATCTGGGGCCGACCGAATTCCGGCTGCTGCACTTCTTCATGACCCACGCGGAGCGCGTGCACTCGCGTGCACAACTGCTCGACCAGGTCTGGGGCGACCATGTCTTCGTCGAGGAGCGCACCGTCGACGTGCACATCCGTCGCTTGCGCTCGGCGCTCGAATCGTCCGGTTTCGACGCGCTGATCCAGACCGTGCGCGGCACCGGCTATCGATTCTCCGCGCAGCAATAAGCGCATTTCTTCATCCGGTCGTAAAGATTTGGCATCGCCGCAGCCCGGCGGGGGTGCCACAATCGCCCACGATCCTTCGCGAGACGCGCTTGGCGCTGAATATGATGCTCTGGCTGCGTTCCCTGATTTACTACCTCTCGGTGGCGCTGATCGCGCTGTTCATCGGCGCGGTCGCCGGCACCGAATGGGGGTTGATTTTCGCGCTCGTCGTGGTCGCGTGCTCGGCGCTGTTCCACCTCTACAACCTGGGCCGGCTGCACCGCTGGTTGCAGGACCCGCATGTCGATCGGGTGCCGGCCAGCTTCCTGCTGTGGCAGGACCTGTTCGACAAACTCTACGATCAGGTGCGGCTGCAGAAGAAGCAGCAGGAGCGGCTGGCGGCGACGCTGGAGCGCTTTACCAGCGCCGGCGAGGCGTTGCCCGACGGCGTGCTGATCCTCGACGAGCACGACCGGATCGAATGGTGCAATCAGGCCGCGACCCAGCATCTCGGCATCGACCGCGTCGCCGACGTCTGGCAGGTGATCACCAATATCATCCGCCAGCCGGGGTTGCGCGAGTACCTGAAAAGCCAGGACTTCGCCCACCCGCTGATGCTGCGGCTGACCAGGCCGGTCGATCAGGTGCTGACGGTGCAGATGGTGCCGTTCGATTCGACGCGCAAGCTCTTGCTGAGCCGCGACATCACCCAGCTCGACCGGATCCAGACCGTGCACCGCGACTTCATCGCCAATGTCTCGCACGAGCTGCGCACGCCCTTGACTGTCGTCGGCGGCTTCATCGAAACCATGATCGACATGCCCGACGTCGACGCGGCGACGCGCAACAAGCATCTCGAACTGATGTACGACCAGACGCAGCGGATGCAGCGGCTGGTCGACGACCTGTTGACGCTCTCGAGGCTCGAGAACGGCATGCAGATGAAAGAGGAAGAGGTCGATGTGCCGCAGCTGATGCGGCTGCTGGCGGTCGAGGCCGAAGGGCTGTCGCAGGGCCGGCATACGGTGGCGATCGGCACCATCATGCCGGCGCGGCTGATCGGCAACCACGACGAGCTGCACTCGGCGTTCGGCAACCTCGTTTCGAACGCGATCCGCTATACGCCGGCCGGCGGCACGATCACCCTGCACTGGCGCATCGACAACGGTCAGCCGGTGTTTGCGGTCCAGGACACCGGCATCGGCATCGCCCCGGAACACGTGCCGCGGCTGACCGAGCGCTTCTACCGCGTCGACCGCGGCCGCTCGCGCTCCACCGGCGGCACCGGGCTCGGGCTGGCGATCGTCAAGCACATCCTGCAGCGCCATCAGGCACAGATGGCGATCCAGTCCAGACTCGGTCAGGGCAGCGAATTCGCCGTCCGTTTCCCGATGCAGCGGCTGCTTGCCGAGGTCTGAGCGAGGTTGCACCCAGCTCGGCGTCGGTGGATTTCTGGCACAATCGAGTGGAGCCCGCAATCCGGGCACTTTGCCCCAGCGCAAGGTCCAACCCATGCCGCAGTCAGATAATGTCCGCTGACGCTACCCCGGCATGCCGGCGCTGGCGGCCTTCTCTTCATCCACGAGTATGAGGTTCACGTCATGAGCAAACTTGCTGCCATCAAGCCCTTCGGTCAACGTATCTGGCTGGACAATCTGTCCCGCGGCCTGCTGAAGTCCGGCGCCCTGCAGAAACTGATCGACGACGACGGCATTGCTGGCGTGACGTCGAATCCGGCCATTTTCTACAAGTCGATCTCGTCCGACCCGCTCTACGCTGGCGATCTGGCCGAGCTGAAGCAGCAGGATCTGAGCGCCGAACAGCGCTACGAAGCGCTGGTGGTGCCGGACATCCGGGCAACGTGCGACCTGACCCGTCCGCTGTACGACAATTCCAAGGGCCTCGACGGCTATGTCAGCCTCGAAGTCTCGCCGCATCTGGCCAATGACGCGCTCGGCACCATCGCCGCCGCCAAGCGCCTGTGGGCCGCGATCGACCGCCCGAACGCGATGATCAAGGTTCCGGCGACCCACGCCGGCGTGCTGGCGTTCGAGCAACTGATCGCCGCCGGCATCAACGTCAACATCACGCTGATGTTCAGCCTCAAGCAGACCGACGACGTGCTGACCGCCTATATCCGCGGTCTGGAAGCGCGTGCCGCCGCCGGCCTGCCGGTCGACCACGTCCAGGCTGTGGCCTCGGTGTTCCTGTCGCGCGTCGACGTGCTGCTCGACAAAAAGCTCGAAGCCATCGGCACGCCGGAAGCGCTGGCGCTGCGCGGCAAGAGCGCGATCGCCTTCGTCAAGGTCGCCTACCAGCACTACAAGCAGCTGTTCCACGGCACCCGTTTCGACAAGCTCAAGGCACTCGGCGCGCATCCGCAGCGGCTGCTGTGGGCGTCGACCGGCACCAAGAACCCGGCGTACTCGGACGTGCTCTATGTTGAGGAGCTGATCGGCGCCGAAACCGTCAACACCGTGCCGGATGCGACGCTGGATGCCTTCCGCGACCACGGCGTTGCTGCCGACCGCCTCGACACCAAGATCGATGACGCGGTGCAGACGCTGGCGGCGCTGCGCAAGCTCGACATCGACTTCAACCAGATCGGCGAGCAGCTGCAGTCCGAAGGGCTGAAGCTGTTTGACGATGCATTCGACAAGCTGCTCGAACTGACCGCTTGATCGCTGCGGTCTGATCGGAAAAAGCCAGCCTGCGGGCTGGCTTTTTTTTGGTCGCTGGCCGCCTGAACAGGAGAACACCATGGCACAGAACATCTACGACACGCCGGGCTTCTTTGCCGGCTACAGCCAGCTAGCCCGCTCGGTGCACGGGCTCGATGGCGCGCCGGAATGGCCCGCATTGCAGGCGATGCTGCCCGATCTGCGGGGGCTCAGGGTGCTGGATCTGGGGTGTGGTTTCGGCTGGTTTTGCCGTTGGGCCAGCGAGCATGGCGCGGCCGACGTGCTGGGCGTCGATGTCTCGGCCAGGATGCTGGCCAAGGCCGAGGCCATGACCGCCGCCGAGGCCGCGATCCACTATCAGCGCGCCGGTTTCGAGACGCTGACGCTGGCCGAGGCCGGCTTTGACTTTGCCTACAGCTCGCTGGCGCTGCACTACCTCGACGATCTGGCCGGCTTGCTCGCCAAACTTCACCGTGCGCTGGTGCCTGGCGGCAAGCTGGTGTTTTCGGTCGAGCATCCGATCTATATGGCGCCAACGAAGCCGGCTTGGGTCATCGACGCCGCGGGCCGAAAAACCTGGCCGGTCGACGGCTATGCGATCGAAGGCCGGCGGACGACCGACTGGCTGGCCGACGGTGTGATTAAGTATCACCGCACCATCGGCACCTGGCTGCGCCTGCTGCGGCTGCACGGCTTCACGCTGCTGGACCTCGACGAGTGGGCGCCGAGCGATGCGCAGCTTGCGGCGATGCCGGCGCTGGCCGAAGAACGTGAACGGCCGATGCTGCTGCTGATCGCCGTGCAGCGCGGCGGCGCTTAAAGCGCGTCTTCCATCCCCAGTTCCTGGATCTTGCGCGTCAGCGTATTGCGGCCCCAGCCGAGCAGTTCGGCGGCTTCGATGCGCTTGCCGCCGGTGTGCGTCAGCGCCTGCACGATGACGGTGCGCTCGAACGCCGGGACGATGTCGTCGAGCACGCGCGCATCGCCGCGCGCCAGCCGCAAGGCGATCTCCTGCGCCAGTAGCCGGCGCCAGTCGCCACTGACCGCTGCTTCGGTTTCGGTGTCACCGTCGAACAGCTCGGGCGGCAGGTCGTTGACGGTGACGACGGCAGCGGGTGCCATCACGGTGATCCAGTGACAGAGATTTTCGAGCTGGCGGACGTTGCCCGGGAAGGTGAAGCTGCCGAGCCTGGCCATCGCGTCGTCGGCAAGCCGCTTGGCTTCGACGCCGAGTTCGGACGCCGAGCGGCCGAGGAAATAGCGGGTGAGTAGTGGAATGTCCTCGCGCCGTTCGCGCAGCGCGGGCAGGCGCAGCCGGATCACGTTGAGCCGGTGGTAGAGGTCCTCGCGGAACGCGCCATCCTTGACCCGGGTTTCGAGATTCTGGTGCGTGGCGGCAATGACGCGGACGTTGGCCTTGATCGGTGAATGGCCGCCGACACGGTAGAAAAAGCCGTCCGACAGCACGCGCAGCAAGCGCGTCTGCAGATCGAACGGCATATCGCCGATTTCATCGAGGAACAGCGTGCCGCCCTCGGCCTGCTCGAAGCGGCCGGTCCGGCGCGCGTCGGCGCCGGTGAATGCCCCGCGCTCGTGGCCGAACAGTTCGGATTCGAGCAGGTCTTTCGGAATTGCCGCCGAGTTGATCGCGATAAAGGGCTTGGCTGCGCGCGGGCTGTGACGGTGCAGCGCGCGGGCGACGAGTTCCTTGCCCGAGCCCGATTCGCCGGTGATCAGCACCGTCGCCGCCGACTGGCTCAGCCGGCCGATCGCGCGGAATACGTCCTGCATCGCCGGGGCCTGGCCGAGGATGTCCGGCGTGGCCGCCGGCACCACGTCCTCGCCGAGCTGGCGTTCGCCTTCCTCGATCGCGCGGCGGATCAGTGCGACCGCAGCGTCGATGTCGAACGGTTTGGGCAGATATTCGAACGCGCCGCCCTGAAAGGCCGAGACGGCGCTTTCGAGGTCCGAGTGCGCGGTCATGATGATGACCGGCAGGCCGGGGTGCTCGGCCTTGACGCGTTCGAGGAAGGTCAGCCCCGATTCGCCGGGCATGCGGATGTCGCTGACGATGGCCGCCGGGGTCGAGCGCGACAGCGCGTCGATCGCCTCGGTGGCCGAGCTGAACGTGGCATGGTCGATGCCGTCGCGCGTCAGCGCCTTTTCAAAAACCCAGCGAATCGAACGGTCGTCGTCGATGATCCAGACGGTGCTCACGGTGTGCTCCCTTGGAGGGTTCGAGCCGACTGCCAGCCATTCAATGGCAGCAGTAGCGTAAAGCAGGTATCGCCGGGGCGACTGTCGAATTCGATGCTGCCGTGGTGCTGGTTGACGAAGGTGTGCGCCAGATGCAGGCCGATGCCGGTGCCGCCGGGGCGGCCGGACACCAGCGGGTAGAACAGCGTGTCCTTCAGCGCCTCGGGAATGCCGGGGCCGTTGTCCTCGATCTGTACCTGGATCGCCAGCGGGAAGCGTTTGCGGTTCAGCGTCACCTGGCGCGCGATCCGGGTGCGCAAGACGATCTCGCCGACGCCGGCCATCGCCTGCACCGCATTGCGCACGATGTTGAGCAGCGCCTGGATCAGCTGTTCGCGGTCGCCGATCAGGCTAGGCAGGCTGGTGTCGTAGTCGCGGCGCACCGCCAGGCCGTTCGGCGTTTCGGCGAGCACGACGCTGCGCACGCGCTCGAGCACTTCGTGGATCGACAGCTCGGACAGCTGCGGCAGCCGGTGCGGCGTCAGCAGCCGGTCGAGCAGGCTTTGCAGCCGCTGCGATTCCTCGATGATGACCTGGGTGTATTCCCGCAGATGCGGATTCGGCAGCTCGGCCGACAAGAGCTGCGCCGCGCCGCGGATGCCGCCGAGCGGGTTCTTGATCTCGTGCGCGAGGTTGCGGATCAGCTCGCGGTTGGCCTGTTGCTGCGCCTGCAAGCGTTCTTCGTTGGCGATACGGCGCTGCTGGTCGATCTGGCGGATTTCGACCAGCGCCAGCGTGTCGCCAGCCAGCTCGATCGGCGCGGCGTTCAGCGTCACGTAGGCGTCGCCGTGCGTGACCGGCAGCAGCAGCTCGTACTCGGTGATGCTGACGTTTTTGGCCAGCGCGGTGCCGACGGCGGCGGCGACGGCGCTCGCCGGCGACAGGCAGGCGGCCAGCGGCAGGCCGATCTGTTCGCCCTTCAGGCCGAGCAGATCGTCTGCGGCAGGATTGAAGTACACCAGCGCACCGTCGCTGGAGACGGCAAGCACCGCCGCTTCCAGGTAATCGAGGCCGCAAAAATGAGGGTCGTGCATGCTGGACACCGTGGCATGGATGACATGCTGTCGTTAAGCAATTACCGGGCCAGCGAGAAGCGACACGGAATGCACGGCGAGCGGGTCATCGCGAATAAGTTGATGCACCATAGTAGTGCATTGTGCGTGCGGACGGGCCGGAATGCAGCAGTGGGGGATGAGATGGGCGCATTGCATCGTGCCCGATGCCTCGCCGATGGCGTCGCGCGGCGAACGCCCTCAAGCGCTGTGCGCACGGCGCAACGGGCAGGCTGCGGGCAACATCGACCGCAGCGGATGTACGGCAAGCGGGCGCCGCGTCAGCTGCTTTGTTCGCAGCGCTTCGGGTCAGCGCAGCCGGTTGAGTTCGTTGGTCAACGCGGCGACGTTCTTTTCGTGCATGACCGAAGCGTCGCGCAGCCGGCCAAGGCGCTCGACATAGCGTTGCGGATTGGCTTTTTCCTCGGCGCTGCGCGTGTTCTCGGCATCGGCCAGCGCCTGCTTGGCATTGGCGAGCGCGGTCTTCTCGCTGCCCAGCTCGTCCAGCAGGATCTGCTTGCGATTGCTGTCGCGGCTTTTCTGCGTTGCCGCGTCGACCTTGGGGAAGTCGGCCGGCGACGGGCTGCTGACGCGGGGGGCGGTGGTGCCGGCGGTTTTGGTGCGCGGCTTGCTGCTGCTCGGTCCCGGAATGACCGAAATCGAGTCGACGTAGATGCGTTGCGCACCCTTCATCGGCGTATTGGTGAAGGTGACGTGGCCGTTTTCGTCGACATATTTGTAGATGTCGGCGTGGGCGAACACGGGCAGGAGCAGGGCGGCGAGCAGCAGGTAAAACGGTTTCATGGGCGAAACGCTAACACAGCCTCGTCGCGGCGTCAGGAGGCCGGCCGATCACTGTGGCCCAGCGGCTTGTCGGGCGCGATCACGTCGCGCACGCGCTGCTTGAGCACCTTGGCTTCGGGGAAGCCACCCTCGGCCTTGCGGTCCCAGACCAGCACGTCGTTCACGTGGATCTGGAACACGCCGCCGCTGCCTGGTTGCAGGGCAACTTCGCCGATTTCGTCGACAAAGGTCGTCAGCAGCTCCTGCGCCAGCCAGGCGGCGCGCAGCAGCCACTGGCACTGGGTGCAATAGAGAATGGTGATGCGGGGCTTGGTGGCGTCCATCAGAAATGCAGTCCGAGCTGGCGCAGCCGTGCGGCGGTATCGGCGGCACTGGTGTGGTGGATGCCGTGCCAGCCGAGGTCGCTGGCGGCGTCGGCGTTCTTGCGGCTGTCGTCGATGAAGGCCAGCTCGTGCGCGGCGATGCCGGGCAGGTCACGATTGATGCGCGCGTGCATCTCGGCGTAGATCGCCGGATCGGGCTTGATCAGCTTGAGCCGGCCGGAGACAACGATGTCGCGGAAGCGGTGCAGCAGCGGGTAGTGCTGCCACGCGTACGGAAAGGTTTCGGCCGACCAGTTGGTCAGTCCGTACAGCGGCACGTCGGCGGCCTCGAGCGCTTCCATCAGCGCGACGCCATCCGCCAGCGTGCCGGCCAGTGTCTCGGGCCAGCGCTCGGAGAATGCACGAATGTTGGCGGCGTGCTGCGGATGCTCGGTGATCAGCGCCGCCGTGGCCTCGCTGAATGGCCGGCCGCCGTCCTGCCGCAGATTCCACGCCGGGTTGCAGACCTGTTCGAGGAACCAGCGTCGCTCGTCCGCGTCCGGAATCAGCTTGCGGTACAGGTAGTCGGGGTTCCAGTCGAACAGGACCCCGCCGAAATCGAAGACAACGGCGCGTAGTGGCATGGCGGACCGAACGTAGGGGCAGGGCGTGCCATTCTACCCGTCGCCGTTGTCGCAGACGACGCAATCACGGCCGCCGCGTTTGGCCCGATACAGCGCGTCGTCGGCGCGGCGGATCAGGCGCTCGAGGTCGTGATCGTCGTCGCGCAGCGATGCCATGCCGATGCTGACGGTGATGCGGATGACCGCGCCGGTGTCGAGCGGAATGCGGATGGCGGCGATGGTCTGGCGCAGCTTTTCGGCGACGCGGCGCGATTCCTCCTCGCTGGTGGCCGGCAGCAGCACGGCGAACTCCTCGCCGCCCCAGCGGCCGAAGCTGTCGCTGACGCGCAGTGCGGCGGTGCAGGCATCGCAGGCGGCGCACAGCGCCAGATCGCCGGCATGGTGGCCGTGCCGGTCGTTGATCAGCTTGAAGTGGTCGAGGTCGAGCACCAGCACGCTCAGCGGCGCAGGATAGCGCCTTGCCTGCAGCAATTGCTCGGTCGCGCGGCGCAGCCATTCGCGCCGGTTGCGCACGCCGGTCAGTGCATCGATGGTCGCCAGCTCGGCCAGCTTGGCATTGCTTGCCGCCAGCGCCTCGGTGCGCGCGATGACTTCGGCCTCGAGCCGCATCCGGTGACGCAGCAGCAGCGACTGCGCGAGCGCGAGGTAGTGCAGCATGAAACCGGTCGAGAACAGGAAGACCTGCAGATTGAGAAACGACAGCCCGGGCATGCCGCCGGCGAAGATGCCCAGGCCGCGCGCGGTGGCGGTCACGCTGGCGAGCGCCAGCATCAGCATCGCCAACCCGGTTCCCGGCAGGCCGTGCTGAATTGCCATCACCAGCAATAGCGGCAGCACCAGCATCAGCGTGTGACGGTAAACGAGGAAGGCGCAGGCCAGCACGGCAACGAAGGCGGCGATCCACCACCACGGCAGCGAGTTCAGGCGTGGCCAGCGGCCGCGGTCGCGCCAGCCGGCATAGCAGGGGCCAAGCAGGAACAGTCCGCTGGCGTGCCCGAGGATCAGCATCATCAGGTACCAGCCGGTTTCGATCAGGCTGCGTTCGCTGCCGATGCCGGCGAGGTTCAGCAACAGCAGCTGCAGCGGCTGGGTCAGCAGCGGCGGCAGCATCGCCACGTAGAGCCAGAAGTGGGCAAGTTCGCGCGGTTCGCGCAGCAGCGGGTGACGGATGCGCATCTCGCTGTTGCGCCAGCCGATGCGTGCGAGATGAGCTTCGGTAACGCTGACCAGCGCCAGCAGCACGGCGAGCAGCAGCGCCGATTGCAGCTCGAGCATCATCGCCAGTTGCGGCAGCTGGACGATGACGCTGCCAAGCCAGACGCTGACATAACCGCGCCGGCCGCCGAGCAGCAGGCAGATCAGGCCAGCGCCGGCGGCGAATTCGAGCACCGGCAGTGGCCCCGCCGCCAGTCGCGCCAGAAAAACGCTGCCATAGCCGCACAGCACGTACAGCGCCGTGAGCGTGAGCGCAAGCCGGTTGGGCGTGCCGGCAAAAAGGCGGAGCAAGCGCATGGGCGGTGCCAAGCAATTGATTCACTTAGCATATTCCTGCCGCTGGTCCGGCAGTCGCCGTTTGTCGGATGTGCGCGCCGCCAGACTGACTGGCGGTTTGCGGGGTTGATTACTTGGTGACCGCTTCCGGCATTGCCGACGAATGGTGGTGCAGGATCTTCCAGCTGCCGCCGCGATTTTCGTACACATAGGTGTAGCGCGCCGCGACCTGCTTGCTGTGGCCGTCCTTGTCCTGCAGCGTAAACGTGTAGGTGCCCATGTCGACAGCGGTATTGCAGTTGATCTTGATCGTGCGGGTGTCGATCTTGCCTTGCGGATGCTTTTGCAGGAAATCGACGAAATAGGCACGGATGCTGGCGCGGTCGGTGCGCGGCGTGTTCGAGACCGTCGGCAGCAGCACCGCATCGGGCCAGTAGCGGTCGGCCACCTTGTCCGGGTTGTTCGTCGCCAGCGCGGCGTTCCATTGGTCGAACAGGCCGGCGACGGCGGCGTCACCGGTCTTGGCGCAGCTGGGCGCCTTGGCAAGGGCCGTGCCAGACAGGGTCAGGCTGGCGGCGGCAAACAAGGCGAGGGGAAATGAATGCATGGGAAAGTCCTGAGAAATCAAGGGGCGCGAATTGCGCCCACGCTCAGTGCATTGCGACGCCATAAGGTTCGTGCCCGGGAGATGGACGGCGGTTTCCTGCCGCCATGCGGTCAGCGCCACCAGCTGGGAAACATGAAGATCGTGATCATGCCGACCAAGCTCAGCAGCATCACGCCGCCGGCGGTGATCGCCAGCCAGAAAAAGCCACGCCAGAACGGCGATTCGATCCGCCGCCAATCGCCGCTACGGCCGACACGCCAGACTTCGGCCATATAGCCGCCCATCGAATCGGTTTCGAGAAATCCGTGCGTGGCCGGGGACGACAGGGCGTCGCGGTAATGCGTTTCCAGATGGTCGTAGACCAGCCGCGCCAGCAGCACGAACAACAGAAAACCCCCCAGGCTGCCGGACACCAGTAGCGGAATCAGCGTGTCGAGTACGAACTGCTTGATCATGCGAGCACCTCGGCGAGCTGGATGTCGGGCGTGAGATCGGTGTAATTGGGAACGTCGGCGAGGATGTCGTCACCATGGGCCGCCAGTCCGTCGGCCAGACGTGCAAGATCGGTGAAGTACAGCTGGCCGACGGCCAGAAAGCGCGGCGTGGCGCCGTCGAGTGCCGGAACGCCACGGACCACCTCGGCGCGCTGCAAGCCGAAGGGACCCAGCAGCCGCAGCACCATCGGCAGATGCTGCTGGCGGTAGTAATCGAAGTCGAAGCGCGCGTCGGCACTGTACGGGTAGTAGGCAGAGGCAAGGATCACCGGAGTCTCCATTGCGGGTAAAAAATCCACTTTAGACTGACTAGGTAATTCACCTTATGGAAAGTATGTAGTCGTTGCTGTTCATGCAACAGAAAGGCTCCGTATTGCCGCAGCGCTTGCACGCACTTTCGATGTCCTTGCCGTGTGGCCTTTCATGCCCCGGCCGGTATCAGGCTCATGGCAGGACGGACCGGCGGCTGTCCGGGTGTCGGAGCATCGGGCGTTGCTAGCGCCACCAGTGCGGGAACATGAAGATCGCTATCAGGCCGGTCAGGCTGACTAGCATGAGGCCGCCGGTCGTCATCGTCAGCCAGAAGAAGCCCCGCCAGAACGGCGAATCGATCCGGCGCCATTCGCCGTTGCGCCCGACCTGCCAGACGTCGGCCATGAAGGCGCCGTTGGCATCGGAGTCGTGCAGCCCGTTGGTCGGTCGTGACGACAGCAGGTCGTGATAATGCGTCGCCAGATAGTCGTAGGTCAGGCGCGCAAACAGGACGAACAGCAGAAAGCTGCACAGCCCGGTACTCACGAGCCCCGGAAGCAGGTAATCGAGGACGAACTGCTTGATCACGGCAGCGCCCCGGCAGACTGCAAACCGATCGGACCTGGCAGGCCGGATGCCATCGGCGGGCACTGCTGGCGCCAGGATTCGAAGTCGAAGCGCTCATCGGCGCGGTACCGGTAGTCGGCGGAGGCGGGCATCACCGAGGTCTTGCGGGTGGGTCAAAGGCAATCCCGGTAACGTAAGTGAATCGTCCTGCCGACGCCTTACTTTGATTGCTGAGTTTCATGAAAAAGCCCCGCATCGCTGCGGGGCTTCGGGGGGCGGTGTTCAGTGCGTGACGCCGCTTATTTTTTCGACTTCTTTGCCGTGCCGCCTTTCGGTGCCTTCTTGCCACCTGCTGCTTCATAGCGAGCATAGGCTTCGGCCGCGATCTTGCGGATCGCCGCGCCAATCCGCGCGTAGTCCGACTCGTTCAGGTTGGCGAGCGAGACGCGACCCGACGGATTGGTGGTGCCGAAACCCTGGCCCGGCAGCAGGACGATGCCGGTTTCTTCCGCCAGCCGCAGCAAGCCTTCGTTCGGCTTGAGCGAGCTGAACAGCCAGTCGGCGAAATCCTTGTCGTACAGCTGGGTCAGGATCGTTTCCCAATCGAGCAGGTGGTAGTAGTCGATGGTGTTCGAATCATGCGGCACCGGCAGGCCCAGCTCACGATAGAGCGCGACCTTGCGGCGACGGACGATGCGCTTCATCGCGCTCTTGTACGCCTCCGGCTCGTCCATCAGCGCGAACAGCGAGAACAGCGCCATCTGCGCCTGCACCGGCGTCGACAGACCGGCGGTGTGGTTGAGCGCGACGGTGCGGCTGTCGGCGACCAGACGGTCGATGAACTTGAGCTTGCGCGGTTCGGTGGTGATCGAACCGTAGCGTTCGTCCAGCTGCTTTTTCTTGGCTTCCGGCAGCTTGGCGATGCTGGCGTCGAACACGTTGTCCTCGTGCGTTGCCACCACGCCCAGACGCCAGCCGGTCGCGCCGAAATACTTCGAGTACGAGTAGACCAGGATGGTGTTGTACGGGCAGATCGCGAACAGCGAGACGAAGTTGTCGGCAAAGGTGCCGTAGACGTCGTCGGTCAGGATGATCAGGTCCGGGCGCTGCTTGACGATGCCGGCGATGTATTCCAGCACTTCGTCGCTGATCTTCGTCGACGGCGGATTGCTCGGGTTGACGAGGAAGAAGGCCTTGACCTTCGGGTCGAGCAGCTTGTCGAGTTCCTTGGTCGTGAACTGCCAGTTGTTTTCCGGCGGCGCATTCACATGCACGACGTTGAGCTGGTAGTCGTTGAGCTCGGGAATTTCGATGTAGGGCGTGAAGATCGGCATGCCCAGCGCGATCGTGTCGCCTTTCTCGATCAGGTGGTTTTCACGCAGGCTGTTGAACAGATAGGTCATCGCCGCCGTGCCGCCTTCGACCGCGTACATGTCGAAATGGCCCTTGAACGGGTGGGTGCCGATCATCTCGCGATGGATGTATTGCGCGACGATTTTCTCGCTCAGCACCAGCATCCGATCCGGCACCGGATAGTTGCAGCCGAGGATGGCTTCACACATTTCGTAGATGAAGTCACCGGCCGACAGCCCGAGCTGGTCGCGGACATAGGAGACGGCGGACTCGATGAAGGCGATGCCCGGCGTGCCGGCGTGGGCCTTGGTGAAAATCTCGAAACGCGCTTCGATCCCGTCGCGCTGCGGGAAACCGCCGACGCCTTCGGGCATGTAGATGAAGGAGCGCTCCGATTCGGTCATCGCAAACAGGCCGAACTGGAAGAAACCGTGTCGCGGCACGGTGGCAAGGAAGTTCGGGTTGCCACGGCCGGCATTGAGCATCAGCTTGTCGCTCTGGCTGGCTGCCTTGATCAGCACATCCTTCAGCTCGAACGGGCTGAGACCGGAGAAATCTTCGATGTTGTTGAAACTCATGGTGTACTCCTTGTGAATGCGTGCTTGGGCCGACGGGATTACATGAAGGCGATGACCAGCGGACCGAGCAACGTGAGCAGCACGTTGGCCAGCGCATAGGTGATCGCGAACGGTACGGTGGGAATCGAGTTTTCTGCCTTGTCGAGGATTTCGCCGAAGGCCGGATTGGCGCTGCGCGAACCCGACAGTGCACCGGCGAACACGGCGACGTTGTCGTAGCGCAGCACATAGCGGCCGAACAGCATCGTCAGCAGCAGCGGAATGATGGTGACCGCAACGCCGACGAGGAAGATCGTGAAGCCGTGCTCGCGGACGGTCTCGACCGCCTGCAGGCCCGACGACAAGCCGACGACGACGACAAAGCCGGCAAGGCCGAGGTCTTTGAGAATCTGCACCGCGCCGCCCGGCATGGCGCCGAAGGTCTGTTTCTTGGCCCGGTACCAGCCGAACAGCAGACCCGAGAGCAGCGCGCCGCCGCCGCTGCCCAGCGTGAGCGGAATCGAGCCGATCTTGACGACCAGCAAACCGATCAGCAGGCCGACCACCAGACCGGCGCCCATGTAGACGAAGTCGGTTTTTTCGGTGTGGATCACGGTGTAGCCCACCAGCCCGGCAACACGACTCACGTCCTTTTCCGCGCCGTAGACGGTGAGTACGTCACCGGTCTGGACGATGGTGTCCGGCGACATCGACAACGGTTTGCCCATCCGCGAAAGCCCGACCGCGTAGGCGCCGTGACGTACCTCGGGCGAGGCTTCGGCGGCGATCTGGCCAAGCGACTTGTTCTGCAGCCGCTTGCTGGTGACCACGATGTCGATGCGCTGCATCGCGATGTCCATGCCGGCTTCGCCGTGGACTTCGCGGCCGATCGCGCCGGCCTGTTCGAGCACGGCGGTACGCCGGCCGACCAGCAGCACGATGTCGTCCTGCGACAGGACGAACTCGGCCGGCGCGGCGATGATCTGGCCGCCGCGCTTGACCCGTTCGATCGTGGTCGGCGGTGTCGACGACTGCTCGATTTCACCGACGGTACGCCCGGCGGCCTTATCGACGCGGTACACCCGGCCAACAAGTTGCGGCACCGCTGCGAGCTGCCCCGGTCCGAGTACCTGCACGCCGGCCTGCATGGCGCTTTCGGCCGCGATGGCGTCGTCACGGATGCTGCGGCCCATGAACTTCGGCAGGATGTTGACGCAGACGATGATCGCGCCGAACGAGCCGAATACATAGGTCACCGCATAGCCGATGGCGACATTGGCCTGGAGCTGAGTGAGTTCCTCCGCCGGCAAACCGAGCTTGGCAAGGGCATCGCCCGCCGTGCCGATGATGGCCGACTGCGTCAGGCCACCGGCTGCAATACCGGCTGCAAGCCCTTTGTCGAGCCCGGTCAGCTTGGCCAGCACGACCACGGTCAGCAGACCGGTGGCGGACAGGACGATGGCGAGAATGATTTCGCGGATCGACTGCTTGCCAAGCGAGTTGAAGAACTGCGGACCGCTCTCATAACCGACCGCGTAAATGAACAGCGCAAACAGCACCGACTTGACGCCCGGATCGATCGACACGCCGACCTGGCTGATCACGACCGCGACCAGCAACGAACCGGCGACACCACCCAGCTGGAACTTGCCGAAATTGATCTTGCCGATTCGGTAACCGAGCGCCAGAGAGAGGAATAACGCTATCTCTGGAGATCGCTTGAAGATTTCGTGTAACCAATCCACGGTGCGCACCTCTTTAGTTGGTCAACTGCAGGAAAAGCGGGTCAGTGAACGACGATCTGACCTGCCAGAAAAATGATCAGCGGCCCCATCAGCGGCAGCACGATGTTGGAAATGGCGTAGGTAATCGTGTAGCCGAGCAGCGGCGTGGTGTTGCCGGCGGCGTTGACCACGGCGCTCAGCGCCGGCGTGCTGCATTGCTGGCCGGCAATGGCACCGAGCAGCACGGGGCTGTCGAGCTTCAGGACGAAACGCCCGAGCAGCAGCGACAGCGTCGCCGGGACCAGCGCGATCAGCACGCCGGTAATCGGTAGCGCGATGCCGTAGCTCTTGATCAGCGCCATTGCCTGCGGCCCCGAGGACAGCCCGACGCAGGCGATGAACATTGCCAGACCGAGGTCTTTCATCAGTTCGATCGCCGAGGCCGGAATATGGCCCACGTCGGGGCGCAGTGCCTGAAACCAGCCGAACAGCAGGCCGCTCAGCAGCGCACCGCCGCCGGTGCCAAGCGAGAAATTGACGCCGCCGATTTTCACGCCCAGCGCGCCAACCAGAATGCCGAGCACGATGCCAAGTCCGGCGTAGGTGAAGTCGGTTTCGTCGGATTTGTCGATGCGCCGGCCGATGTGCGCGCTGACTCTGGCGATGTCGCGCGGCGAGCCCTGCAGGCGGATCACGTCGCCGGGCTGAAGGCGAAGGTCGGGCAGCAGCGGCAGCGGCTCACCCAGCCGGCGTATTTCCAGCAGGTGGACCCCTTCGCTGAGCCCGGTCCGGCGAAACTCGCGGCGCAGCTCGCCCAGTGCCTGTTTCGCCAGGTCGCGGCGGTTGAAGACGACGTCTTCGATCTCTACCGCGAAATCGAGCCCGGCAACGTGCGCGACCTCGGGCCCCAGCAAGAGGCTGCAGGCCAGGACACTGTCGCGCTGGCCGGTAAGCAGGACGGCATCGCCCTGTTGCAGGACCAGTTCCGGTGTCGCATCGATCAGTTTCCCATGACGCCGGATCCGCTCGATGATGGCCTTGCCGTCGACGCCGGTCTCGATGTCGGCAACCCGCTTTCCCGCCGCGGCTTCGATGCGGTAAATGCGTCCGACCACCTCGGGGGCCGCCTGCAGATCGGTGTCGTCCTCGCTGCCATTTAGCCCGCCCATCTGCTGCCAGAGCGCTTCGGCGTCCTTCTTGAGGTTGATTTTCAGCAGCAGCGGAAACAGCTGGCTGGTGGCAATGACAATGGCGATCAGGCCAAAGACATAGGTGATCGAGTAGGCCGTCACGACGTTGGCCTGCAGCTTCTGGATCACGTCCGGCGCCAGTGGCAGTTTGGAAACGGCATCGGAGGCCGTCCCGACCACGGCAGACTCGGTGGCGGCGCCGGCCATCAAGCCCGCGGCGGTGCCCTGATCGAGGCCGAAAAGCCAGGTTGCACCCATCACCAGCGCCAGCACCACCGCGACCTCTACGGCACACAAAAGCCCGAGGCGCAGCCCCTTCGCGTTCAGGTTGGCAAAGAACTGCGGCCCGCCGGCGTAGCCGAGCGCGAAGATGAAGAGGGCGAAAAACAGCGATTTGATGCCCGGCGCGGGCTGGACATCAACGAAGTTGCCAATCAGCAGCGCCGCAAGCAGCGTGCCGCAGACGCCGCCGAGCTGGATCGGCCCAAAACGGATACGGCCAATGGCGTAGCCTGCCGTCAATGCAAGGAACAATGCGATGGCGGGGTTTTCTTGCAGCAACACGAGTGGCGATTCAGGCATACGTGGCTCTGTCTTTCAGATGCTTGAACTCGTGACCAAGAGTACTTGCAACTGTTTTATTTGAAACTTCTTTTAAAGACTTACATGTTGCCATCGTCATGTAAAGTTTTAAGTTTCAAGAGCCAGAATTTTTGTTGTTAGTCGATACTGTTGTTCTATTGATCAGTTGCCTGCAAGAAGGCTTCTTGATTTGCCAGCGGTTGTGCAAACCGGGAGGTCCTGGCCATCTGCGCCGAAGGGTTTGCGATCGTCGACCTTGAGTCCGGCATGGCGGCTCGGTGCGCGACGTGAGCCCCTCCGTTTTCTTGGGTACCGGGTGAGTTCGAGTTCGGCGAGGCAGGTACGGTACGGGCGTAAAAAAACCCCGCGACCGGATATCGGTGCGGGGTTCTGGGTGTTTCCAGAGGCGCCTGAGCGCGACTGGAGAGACCGCGTTGCAGCGAGTAGTACATGTTGCTATGTTTTTACTGGTATTACTGCTCAATTTCTATAAACAGGGGACAGGATGGGGGACGGCAGGACCGCGAGACGAAAATCGGGTCGGATTTTTTGGAGGTCGGCTCTCCAAGGGCAAGCTCCCATAGGCCCGCAGGACGTGGCGTGGATGGAGGCAGAGAAAGTCGTTTTTTCTAGGACTTCGCTCTTCCCGTGTTGCTGGCACATGGAATAGAGGCTTGACGGTTTGTGTTGAAGGCGTGGAGCGATGGATGTGTACGAGGAAGGCGACAATCCAAAGCTCAGGTAGGCGGGGCACTTGCTGCGGCATGCCTCTCCACTAGACTCAGCGCCCGGCGATTCAGCCGGCACACTGAATCTGGAGAACCTGCACATGACCGAACAGCTTGTCCCCGACACCACCAAGCCCCAAGCAAGCTCCCTGCTTTGGAGTACCGGCATCACCATCATGGCGGTCAGTACGATTGCGCTGTTCATGCTTTATGGCTGGAGCGCTCGCGGGCTGGTCAGCACCAGCGACGGACTGGAATACCGGAACTACTTCGAGCTGCGGTACGTTGGCATCGCGGTCTCGCTGATCGGGCTGCTGATCGGTGGCGTCTGGACCGCAGTAGGAACCCTCATTCACGAACTGCAAACCCATTTGAGGACTAGTGGTGAATGACTGCACCATGACCGGGCAATTACTTGGGCACTAAACCAAGTTCGTGATGAGATCGCTACGCGTTATTAGGGAAACAGTTCGCCACTTGTGAGGACCTTGAAGCCCGTCGGATTGAGCATCTTTGCTGCTCGCGCAGAAACATGCAGATCACCTGTGCACTGAACTGCAGATTTTTGTTTGTGTGCATTGACTGCATCTAGGTACTCATCAGGCCCCAATTGAATAGAGACATGTTTTTCCATGCCCCCCACCGTAGCTGCGATGGTAACTGTACCTATCTCTTCCTCAAGCGGTCTATCGAGGCGCTTGATGGTCCCGAGAATTGTTTGTGCTGGTAAGACGTAATTATCTTTGTAGTAGGCGGAAGCATCAGCCATTCTGCCTACTTTCTCGACATCAAAGCGAAACGTCTTTACCTGAGAGGTGTAAGTGTGGTTCCTCGATGGTGTGATTGAAATCTCGAAGCCGCGTTTTTTCTCAGTACCGCTCAGTCCTATGAGGGCATCGCACATGTTGGCGCTTGCTCCGCATGCTACTGCCTCATCGAACACGGCGAGATTACCCTCAGCTGCGAACTTATCAATTGCGGACATTAGGGCGTCAAGGCTTGTGGTCAGGTTCGCCGTCACTATGTTCGATAACGGAACGGTGTCCAATGACTGCTGATCACGCGATGCTGGCGAAGTCGGAGCAATGATATTTACGATATAGCTTCCGACCTCCGTTTGCCCAAGACGCAGCGAGTCAATGAAAGCTATTGCTTCCGGCGAACGTTTTCCGGAGAAGTACCGTCGTTTTGACGTTGTGGACATTGCTGCAGAGGCCATAAGGTCTCGTGCCCGTAGGTTAAGTAGCACGCCGTCGTTGATTGGGATTGTTCCCTCGTTAACATCGTTGTGAAATACGCGAATGCGAACCAAGTCCGCGAGGTGGCCTATCGCTGCTTTCATGATCACGATGGGAGAGCGTTCCTCGAACGCAGCCAGTGTCATCAATGCGTCAATTATGCGTTCCTTGAAGTCTCTCGCCGACTTTGAGCGCGGCAGCAAAACCTCTACGTCAACATGCTTCGGCTCGGGGCGATGCCATATCGACGCCAGTTCGGAGATGTCCCCATCGTGTACCCAGCCATTTTCGAACAGATAGGCTTCGAGGTGGGCGGGCGTAACATCGTGGAGTTTTTTGGCAACCTCGTCCCGTGTCATGCGCTTTCCCCATTGCTGGCTAGCGTCAACAAGTGCCGGAGGCTCGTTGTTGTCAACCGCTGAGCAAGCGGGATATCAACAGTCACCGTGGTCGTATTCGTTGTGCTCGGATAGTCTTTTAGCGACAGCCAATAGCATGTGTTGTGCAATGACATGTGCGCGCTATGGTGTTCAACCCACCGCTCATGCTCTTCAGGTACTAGCAGTACGACAAGGTAGCGTGGGCAAATAACGTCGCTACCGCGGAGGTCGTCGTAGTTTTTTCGTGGCAGAGGAAACTTGATGACTCCCCCAGACACTACGTCCTGCGATGTGCATTTCAGCTGCAACTGAACCATCGGGTTACGACGTAGGCCTGGGAAGCCTTTGCCTTGCAATTGAATGTCTATGCTGTCGTCATCGACCTGGGGGTGGCTTGGATTAAGACCTGCTTGGGCCGCCATCGCATGTACATACGCGACATTGAACTGCTCTTTCCTCTTCCCGATGTCCACTACAGACTGTCCTCAGTATTATGTACCCGCATCGCGAGCGCTATTTTCGTTTGCATGAATTTTAACGAAATTTTCTGTCATAAATCTTCTTTCGTTCTTTCTTGATTATTCTTGTTGCTTACATGTCATGCGGTGGCTATTGGTTACCACCGATTGGCGGATGTTGACTGCCTCAAAATTCATCTGGATGGACGAGGCAGCTGACATGATTTTCACTAGGAAAAGGAAAGGTTTGCACAAGGCTGCCTTGAGGTCGGAACTTGCCTAAAAGCCAGTATCCATGCCTCTTTCGACATTTTCTGTGCACTTCTCAAGGGACAACATCCCGACGTCCGGTACGCATACTTCGCAGTGATTTTGCAAGCCAGTGCAGGTCGAAACGTTGCTTTTTCAAGCGTTGCTGAGCAGTAATCTTGTCTAGATGCCCGGTTAAATCTTTTCTTCTGATCGGTTCGCTCGCTTCGACGACCGTGAGCAGATCCTCGGCCGGGAGGTTGGCCACTTGGTAGTGGAAGGGGGTGCAGTGCCCTCATGTGATGCAACCCCTTCTGCTGCTGATTGCTGCAACCCCATTTGCGCCAGCAACGGCGCGGGTTTCAGGCTGGTTTGTTTTGTCTGTCCTAAGGACAGACGCCCCCAGCTATACAGGGCAATTTGTATCAGATTGGCGCTTCTCCTTGCGTTGCAGCTGGCGGCAAAGTTCGTCGAGCTTGGAGAGCTGCTTCTCAGCCGCCTGCCGGGTGATGTGCTCTCCGTTGAGGCGGTTGTAGTACTTGGCCGTCCGGGTGCTGTGGCGGCCGGTCAGGACGTGTATGTCCATCAGTTGAATGCGGCGCTCCAGTACCGACCGGCTGTTCGTGCTGCCCGACTTGTCCCGGCGTGCCATTTGCTCTCGAAGTAGTTTGTCCTTGTCTTGATGAAGCCTTTGCAGCTTTCTGCGTGTGAGGTGCACGTCCCGGCCGCACAGCCACGCCAATTCGTCGCGTTGCTTTGGGGTAAGGGCTAAACCTCGTGCGTAGTACGCGGCAGAGCGCTCCGCATGGCCGTAGACCCAAAGGGCGGTCTTGTGCCAGCTGGCGCCCGCAGGCGAGCTTTGCGGGGTAAACAAGCGTCGCCAACGCTCGTAGGCCGGCACATGTGTTGGGTATACTCGCCGGAGCCAATCTACATCCGCCAGCCACCATTCATACGCGCGCTGTGGGTCGTCCAAATCGTCGGAACAGGGGAGGCCACGAAGCGCCGGAGGCACCCCCTGTTTTGCCAACGTGAGCTGCAGTATCCAGCGCCGGGCCGGGTTGCGCTGATGCCGAAGCGATGCAATCAGCTTTGGTACAGTGAGCTGCTGTATCTGCACAATCCAGCTCGTGAAGTCGCCCCCAGCCCGGTCCTGTTCTGCAATTAGCAGTTCATGAATATTGCGGGCACGCATAGCGATTCAGAAATCAACGCGTAATCCGCACCTGGCAGCGGACCAACAATCACAATGTGTTGCCCGGCATATTCAATCGAGTGAATGGTTTGTATGCCTGCATCAAGCGTTCGCTCCTGCTCCTCGCGCCCCGTGGCCATGACGTGTGCATAAGCGTTCATGTCAATTTTCTGAATGAACATTCATACCCCCTTTGGCCTTTGACAGGTCCTCGGCAAGAAACTGCTCTTTTGCGCAATACCGCACGTGATCATGCACGCTGCCGCCATAGGCTTGAGAGTTGCCATCAATGACCATGTATTTGTCGCCATTCTCAATGGGGCCGATGATCGTCAAGTCATCATCACGGTGCGTGATGACCTTGATCGTCTGGTGGCCAATGTGCTGAAGATGCAGCAATTGAGCGTCATCCATGATGTGGTCGTGATCGAATTGATCGATGAAGAAGTAGTTCATGTGATGTCCTGTCGTGATGGATTAGTGCGTACGGCGAGGCAGGGCTGCCAGCCATGCTTCGATTTCGTCAGAACGCCATCCGACAGAGTTCGGTCCAAGTTTGACGCGATGCGGGAAGCGCCCGGCTCCCTCGGCTCGGTAAATGCTTGAGCGAGCGAGGCCGGTGATGGCAATGACCTGTTTCAGACGCAGGATGCGGGAGGAGGCGGGAGCTGAGACTTGCGGCTCAGGCGTGAGGGTGTGCTGCTGCATAGCGTTCCTTTGATTAGGCACCGGACGGTACGGAACGGAATGCTATGAGACCAGCGGTAAGAAAAACAAACCTGAAAACTACTTCGGTCTATTTTTTGAATTTCTGGGCCTGCCTGTTTTTTTCTTATCTAAAAGCCCTGCAGTCCTTAGTAAGGGGTCAATAATTTTTACCGTTCGCTTGTACTCCATTTCTGACTTGTGGCTGTTCCATTCTTTTATTTCTTCATCTGGTATTTTCGGGAAGTAAGCACGAAAGGTGGCAAGTTTTGCTTCCCATGTTATTTCATTTTTCTGTTCGTCGAAGAGACTGTTAATTTTTTCTGGCTCTCTTAGTTCTGCTGTTTCCGATTCGAATATGGCTTGTGCTCGCACTCTTCTTAAATCCCTTGTGTTCCTTCCTTGTAATTCATCTTTGCCAAAAATGGCCAAGGTTATTTTTAAGCTCTTTCCTAATATGTTATTTTCTACCTGATGCACAAGGGTTTCTTCCTCATCCGTTAGGTCGCTTAGTCTTAAGTATTCAATCAAGTTGCTTAGGCATTCATACGCTAAATCTGCTTCAGTGCGATCGGCAAGATAGGCTTTCCCTCCAAGGAGTGGAACGTGCCAGCGAAGTAGTCGTAACAGGACATTTTGCCGATCTTGTTTTGTTGGCATAGGGCAATTCTGGCCAATTGCTTCAAGTATCTCTTTCTCGAATTTCTTTAGTGGACTTTCCGTCATCATCCGTGCTTCCGTTGTAGTTTCAGTACATTGTCATCGTCTTGGCTGCTCAGCTGTGTCAAGCGTCCGATTAGGCTGTTTTCCGAAAAGTTGCTTGAATGATGATCTGTTCATTCATCGTGCGATCAAGAAAATCCGCCCACTCCTGCAACATTTTTAATCGCTGCTCTTTGTATTGAGCATGCGAGTAGACGCCGGCGATGCCGGGAATGGCGTGGCTTAAGGCTGCCTCAACAACTTCCGGCATGTGTCCAAGCTCGCGCAGTTGCGTGCTGGCAGTGTGTCGATGATCATGAATCACATAGTCTTCAATGCCGGCCGCATTGATGGCTGCAGCATGAGCACCATCCAGGTTGTTGCCGTTCATTGCTCGTCTCAGATTGGTCGGCATTGGCAGCACCCACTCGCTGCCGCTCCCCAACCGTTGCAGTTCTTGCAGCATTTCGACTGCTTGGGTTGGCAGGAAAACGCGATGTTCTTTCTTGCTTTTCATCCGGCTGGCAGGAATCAGCCATTCCCGGTTTTCAAGATCGAACTCTGCCCAGCTGGCACCGCATAGCTCGTTCTTGCGTAAAGCGAGCATGAGCAGCAGATGCAGGGCGAGCTTGTAACCTCGATAGCTCTCGGACTGGTACAACCCGGCAAGGTAACGGCGTATTTCCGGGGTTGGCAGCCAGCGGCTGCGTTTGCCGGGTGTGCCGATGCGTGCGGCTTTAATCTGCTGCGCGGGGTTGTGCTTGGTCCAGCTGTGTTCCTGCGCGTAGTCGAAGATGCGAGAGGCCCAGCCGTGCGCTCCCAGCGCTGCTTGTACGCCACGTCGCTCGCGGATGTCATAGAGCAGTTCGCGAACCGTGGAGGTATCAATGGCATCCAAAGCCAAGTCTGCGAGCTTCGGTAGTAGGTGGAGACGTGCAGGCGAGAAGCCTTTGTCTGGGTTCTTCCAGTTGCGATCAACCCACTCGGTCTTGTAACGATCGGCCGCTTCTCCGAAGGTCATGCGTGCATTGAGCAATGCTTCAGCGGCATCGTGTTCTGCTTTGGCTTCGGTTTCTTTGAGGCTGTGGCCGCTCAAGATCATGCGCTTGTTCTCGAAGCTATCGAGCACCTCGGCCGGATGCCTGCCTAGCTCAACCAGATGTCGGGCGACGGCATGCAGCTTGCGCGCATCACTGATGCTGAGTTCGGGATAGTTGCCGTAACTGATCTTGGTCTTCTTGCCGTTCAATCGGTACTCGTAGCGCCAGAGCTTCGTCCCCTTTTCGCGGACCAGCAGAGTAAGGCCGTCACCGTCGGCAATCTGATACTCCTTCCCGCTGGGTTTGGCGTTCTTGCATTGCAGCTCGGTAAGCGGCATTTGTCCCCCGTTTTGACTGGTTCAATGGCTAAATGGTAGGACGGGGGACAGATTGAGGGCAAATACTGCAGGCTTTGCTGGGAAACCTTGAAGTCATATGGGCATGAAAAAACCCGCACAAGCCAAGCTGTGTGCGGGTTTCTGGGATGTTGTGGGTCTGTATGAAACAGACCTTTACATCACAGCGAGTAGTACATGTCGAATTCAACCGGATGCACGTTCATGCGGGTGCGGTTGACGTCGCCCATCTTCAGCTCGATGTACGAATCGATCCATTCGTCGGTGAAGACGCCGCCGCGGGTCAGGAACTCGCGATCCTTGTCCAGCGAATCCAGCGCTTCGTCGAGCGACGAGCAGACGGTCGGGATCAGCTTGTCTTCTTCCGGCGGCAGATCGTACAGGTTCTTGTCAGCCGGATCGCCCGGGTGGATCTTGTTCTGGATGCCATCGAGGCCAGCCATCAGCAGCGCGGCAAAGCACAGGTACGGGTTAGCCAACGGATCCGGGAAGCGCGCTTCGATACGACGGCCCTTGTCCGACGCGACGTGCGGAATGCGGATCGATGCCGAGCGGTTCTTGGCCGAGTAAGCCAGCTTCACCGGGGCTTCGAAGTGCGGCACCAGACGCTTGTACGAGTTGGTACCCGGGTTGGTGATCGCGTTCAGTGCCTTGGCATGCTTGATGATGCCGCCGATGTAGAACAGCGCGGTTTCCGACAGGCCGGCGTAGCCGTTGCCTGCGAACAGGTTCTTGCCGTCCTTCCAGATCGACTGGTGAACGTGCATGCCCGAACCGTTGTCGCCAACGATCGGCTTCGGCATGAAGGTTGCGGTCTTGCCGTACTGGTTCGCCACATTGTGAACCACGTACTTGAGGATCTGGGTCCAGTCGGCGCGCTGGGTCAGCGTGCTGAACTTGGTACCGATTTCGTTCTGACCGGCGTTCGCCACTTCGTGGTGGAACACTTCAACCGGCACGCCCAGCTCTTCCAGCACCAGCACCATCGAAGCGCGGATGTCCTGGTGGCTGTCGACCGGCGGGACCGGGAAGTAGCCGCCCTTGACGCGCGGACGGTGGCCGAGGTTGCCGCCTTCGAACTTTTCGCTGGTCGCCCAAGCGCCTTCTTCCGAGCCGATCTTGACGAAGCAGCCCGACATGTCCGTGTTCCAGCGGATGTTGTCGAAGATGAAGAATTCGGGTTCCGGACCGAAGTAGGCGGTGTCGCCGATGCCGGTGGTCTTCAGATACGCTTCAGCGCGCTTGGCGAGCGAACGCGGGTCGCGGTCGTAGCCCTTGCCGGTGGCCGGCTCGATCACGTCACACGTGATGATGACGGTCGGCTCATCGAAGAACGGATCGATGTTGGCGGTCGACGGATCCGGCAGCAGCAGCATGTCCGAAGCCTGAATGCCCTTCCAGCCTGCGATCGACGAACCGTCGAAGGCGTGACCCTGTTCGAACCACTCTTCGTCGACGACGTGCGCCGGCACGGTTACGTGCTGCTCTTTACCAATGGTGTCGGTGAAACGCAGGTCGACAAACTTGATGTCGTTGTCCTGGATCAGCTTGAGAACGTCGGCTACCGCCATCTTTACGCTCCTTAGGGTGCGAGAGTAGTTTGGAAATTTTGAGTTGACCAATCGCGTTGCCGCGACCGGGATGGTCGTCTATTAAGCATAAACCGTGCCACCCCCATAGAAGTGTCGAACCATTGTGCCACAATCAGGTGCGCTAATAGCAATCCCGTATTGCGACGCCCGGACCGGGGGTGTGAGCGCCTTTTTTTGGTGCCCGTTTGTCATCTTCGCACCATGTTGGTGCTGTATTGCGTCATCGTTACAGACGCACGAGAATCGGGCATCTGTAACGATGACGGCCTGCGTATCCGGGCCGAGGAATCCATCATGAGTGAAGCCGCCAGTATCCTTGACACCGCCCGTGCACGTGGCGCCGCGCAAGGCTTGCCGTATGCCGGCGCCGTGACCCCCGCCGAGGCGCAACTGCTGCTGAGCACCTTGCCGAATGCCAGACTGGTCGATGTCCGCACCCATGCCGAGTGGTCGTTCGTCGGCGTCATCCCCGGGGCCGAGCTGATCGAATGGAAGCGTTATCCCGCCATGACGCCGAATCCGGATTTCCTGAAACAGCTCAAGGCGGCGGTCGACCCCGAGTCGGTGGTGCTGTTCCTGTGCCGCAGTGGTGCACGCAGTCACGATGCGGCGCAACTGGCCGCCGCGCACGGCTACGCGACGGCGCTGAACGTGCTCGAAGGCTTCGAAGGCGACAAGGATGCGGTCGAGCATCGCGGTCGTCTGAATGGCTGGAAAGCCGCCGGTCTGCCGTGGGTGCAAGGCTGATCGGCCAGACGCCACCGGTACGGTGAGACACCGGCCCACCGATTTCAGATTCCACTACGGTTCCAGCATGCATTACGTCGTCATCGGCAATCCGATTGCCCACAGCAAGTCCCCGCAGATTCACGCCGCGTTTGCCGCGCAATTTGGCCTGAGCGATTTCAGTTACGAGCGGTTGCTGGCGCCGCTCGACGGTTTTGCCGCCGCCACGCGCGCCCTGTTCGACAGCGGCGCGGGTGGTGCCAACGTCACCGTCCCGTTCAAGGAAGAAGCGTTCGCGTTTGCCGACACCCTGAGCGCGCGTGCCGCCGCCGCCGGCGCGGTCAACACGCTGATCCGCCACGAAAATGGCCGGATCGAGGGCGACAACACCGACGGCGCCGGTCTGGTGGCCGACCTGCTGCGATACGGCGAACTTGCGGGCAAGCGCATCCTGTTGCTCGGTGCCGGCGGCGCGGCGCGCGGCGCCTTGCTGCCGCTGCTGGCCGAGCGGCCGGCCATGCTGGTGATCGCCAACCGCACCACCGCCAGAGCGGAGGCGCTGCTGGCCGACATCGTTCAGCCCTGGCTGCAAGCGACCGGATTGCCGCTGACGGCGCAACCGGCGTATGGCGCTGCGCCGTTCGATTTCCTCGTCGGTGGCGTGCCGGTCGAGCTGAAGTCGGCCGTCGCCAGCCGCGCGGTGCTGGGGCGCGACGGCGCGCAGTTCGACGTGATCATCAACGCGACGTCGGCCAGTCTGGGCGGCAGCGGCATTCCAATGCACCACGATGCGTTCGCCGCCGGTGCGCTGGCCTACGACATGATGTATGGCCGCGACGAAACGCCGTTTCTGGTGCAGGCGCGCGAAGCCGGTGCGGCGCAGTGTGTCGACGGCCTCGGCATGCTTGTCGGCCAGGCGGCCGAAGCGTTTGCACTGTGGACCGGTCACCGGCCCGATGTCGAACCGGTGCTGGCGCAATTGCGCGCAGCGCTATGAACCGGACCGGAAGCCGCAGCATGAGCCGGCTTGCAAGCCCCGCGCCGGGCAAGCGCCGCGTGTCGGTCGCGGGCTGGATCGGCCGCATTGTCCTGCTGCTGCTGGGTTTGCTGCTGTTGTGGAATCTGTGGATCTTCGCCCACGTGCTGGCGTGGCGGTGGATCAACCCATCGCATACCGCCTTCATGGCCGAGGGACTGGCGCGGCTGGAGGCAAGCAATCCGGACGCCGAGCTGCGGCAGCAGTGGGTCGATTATTCGCAGATTTCGACCCATCTAAAGCGCGCGCTGGTGGCCTCCGAGGACGCCAAATTCCTCGATCACGACGGCTTCGACTGGGAAGGCATCCAGACCGCGTGGGAAAAGAACCTCAAGAAAGGCCGCATTGTCGCCGGCGGCTCGACCATCAGTCAGCAGTTGGCCAAGAACCTGTTCCTGTCGTCGGGCCGCACGCCCTGGCGCAAGGCCGAGGAGGCGGTGATCACGGTGATGCTCGAAGCGCTGCTCGACAAACGGCGCATCTTCGAAATCTATCTGAACGTGATCGAATGGGGGAACGGCGTCTACGGCGCCGAGGCCGCCGCGCGGCACTACTATCGTACCGGCGCCGCACGCCTCAGCGCAGCGCAGTCGGCCAAACTGGCCGCGATGGTGACCAATCCGCGGTACTACGATGTGCGCCGCAACGACCGGCGTCTGGCGCGCAAGGCCGCGATCATCGTCCGCCGGATGCCGTACGCCGATATTCCGTAAGCCTGGGGGCGATTGGCACCGCCACAGCGCCTTATTACGTTTTTTTACTATTGTCTTTCCGCCCGGTGCAGCAGGTCGGTTTACGATGGAATCAGACGTAAACAAGGAAAACGAGCATGGCAAGGCTATCGCAGGCGCTGGAAATGGTCGGACAGACCGATCCGGGACTGGTGCGTGCGCAGAACGAGGACGCGATTGCCTGGGATGCCGATGCCGGGTTTGTCGTACTCGCCGACGGCATGGGGGGCTACAACGCTGGTGAGGTGGCCAGCGCCATGGCCGTCGACGTGCTGTCGCGACGCCTGTCGCAGCCGCTGCCTTCGCCACCGCTGGCACGCAGCACGCAGCTGTCGCTGACCGGTTGGCTGATGCAGGCGATCGACGAAGCCAATCGAACGATCTACGACAATGCAATCTCGCAGCCGCAGTACTCAGGGATGGGAACGACGCTGGTTGTGGCGGTATTTTATGACAATCGCATTTTGGTCGCGCATGTCGGCGATTCGCGGATGTACCGTTTACGCAACGGGGAGCTTACAAGGCTCACCCACGACCACTCGTTGCTGCAGGAGCAGATCGACCTGGGCCTGGTCGAGGAAACCGACACCCGTCAGGCTGCGCAGCGCAACCTGCTGACCCGTGCCATGGGCATCGATACTGAGGTTGACGCCGATCTGAGCGAGTTTGATGCCGAGCCGGATGACCTCTACCTGCTGTGTTCGGACGGTCTCACCGACATGGTGGCCGATGCGCAGATCACTGACATTCTTCTGACTTTGAAGGACAATGCGTCCTTGGCTGCAATGCAGCTGGTTCAGGCCGCCAATCATCGCGGCGGTCATGACAATATATCGGTCATTCTGGCGGCGGTTCGCCGCCCGTATCCGGCCAATGCCGGCTTCTGGTCCAGGCTGACAGCCTGGTTGAGCTGACCCCGCGCGCGCTGCGCGCCATTACATCCTGAACACCATGGCGAAACTGCTGCTTTGCCTCGACGGTAACGTCATCAAGGAATACCGCATTCACCGGGACGTGTTCGCGATAGGCCGTCGACCGCAGAACGATCTGCAGATCGAGAACCTTGCGGTCTCCGGTGAGCACGCGCGCATCGTTCGCGATGGCGACGATCACGTGGTCGAAGACCTCGGCAGTACCAATGGCACCACCGTCAACGGCACGCCGGCCGCGCGGACCGTGCTGCGCAACGGCGACGAAATCGGTGTCGGTCGCTACATGCTGCGCTACTGGTGCGAGCCGCAGGCGCCGGGCGCTTACGCCGAAACAATGGTGTTGCGCGAACCCACCGCGGCCAGGCTGGGCGTGATCAAGGTGCTGACCGGCGGCAACAGCGGCCGCGAGATCGTCCTGAGCAAGACGGTCACCTCGCTGGGGAAACCGGGCGTGCAGGTCGCCACGGTAGTGCGGCGGCCCCTGGGCTACTACCTTTCGCACGTCGAAGGCGCGACCCGACCTCATGTCAATGGCAAGTCGGTCGGCGACGAGCCGCTGCTGCTGGCCGAGGAAGACCTGATCGAACTGGTCGGTGTTCGCCTGGCGTTTTTCTTCCGCGGCTGATCATGCAGTTGCGGGTGCTCGGCTGCAGCGGCGGCATCGGCGGAACGGCAAGGACGACGTCGCTTTTGCTCGGCGAGCGGGTGCTGATCGATGCCGGCACCGGTGTCGGCGAGCTGTCGCTCGAAGCGCTGTGCGACATCGACCATGTTTTCCTGACGCACTCGCATTTCGATCACATCGCCTGCCTGCCGATGCTGCTTGACACCGTCATCAGTGCGCGGCGCCAGCCGGTTACCGTGCATGCCCTGCCGCAGACCATCGCGACCTTGCAGGCGCATGTGTTCAACTGGCAGCTCTGGCCCGACTTCAGCGTGATTCCCGATGCGGACAACGGTCTGCTGCGCTGGGCGCCGATCGGCGTCGGCGAGTCGTGCGACATCGATGGGCTGCGCATTACCGCGTTGCCGGCACAGCACACGGTGCCGGCGCTGGGCTATCTGTTCGAGACCGACACCGGCGCGATCGCGTTCTCGGGGGATAGTGCCGATTGTCCGGCGTTCTGGAATGCGCTGACGACGGTCGAGCGCTTGCGGGCGCTGATCATCGAGACCGCATTCAGCAATCGCGAAGCCGGGCTGGCGCGCGTGTCGCAGCACTATGCGCCGGTGACGCTGTTGCCGGCCCTGGCGCGGATCGATCCCGCCGTCGATATCTGGCTGACCCATCTGAAACCGCTCGACGCTGCGCGCATCGTTGCGGAGGCACGCAACGGCGTGCACCGGATTGCCGCGCTCGCCGGCGGGCAGACGCTGGCGTTCTGAAACGACAACGCCGCGTTACACGCGGCGTTGTCGCATCGTTGCGCAGTACTCAGCGGCGCTGTTGGCCGGCCGGGACGACATGCATCCGTTCGAAGTCGACGCCGCGTTCGATCAGCGTTTCGACGCGCATCTTTTTCAGCGTGTTGCCATCCCACCACTCGATCAGCCGGCCGCGACGGTACCAGCCCACCGGCAGGATCAGCGACAGCGGTGCGCGCAAGGCCGCGACCGCCGGCAGCGACAGGCATTCGATCCAGCCGCGCCGGTCCGAGTAGGCCAGCTCGACCGGGCGGATCGCCGCCGCGGCGGGCAAGCCCGGCATCAGCCGGACGCCGACTTCGACGCAGCCGTCGTTTTCCTGCAGCCAGCGTACGACGCCAAGATAGTGGTTGCCCTCAAGCTGGACCGACAGCAGCTGCTGCAGGGCGATGCGTCCGCCGGCATCGCTGCTGCGGGACAGGCGCAAGCCCTGTGCCGACTCGTTGCGGACCTGCCAGCACTCACCCGGCTGTGGCGTCACGGTGTTCGGGCCGGTGGCGCCGGCAACGGTCGCCTGACCGAACAGTTGCAACCGGACCAGATCCTGGCTGCCGAGTGGGGCAGGGCCATCGTCGGGCAGCGCGAAACGTTCATGGCCGATCAGCGCGTGCTGGCGCGGCAGGCCGAATACGGCTTCAAGCTCTCGGCGGCTGTCGTGGCGCGGTAGCGCGCGTTCGCTCGGTTGTTCGCACCAGGTGCGGTAGAGCTCGACCAGCAGCGTTTCGACCTGTGCGGCGGCGAACTGGTTGCCGAGGCCGAGCTTTTCCGGGTTCTCGCCCTGGCGCAACAGCTTGATGCGCCGTGATAGCGCCTGTGCCAGCTGCAAGGTATCGAGCTCGCGAACGGTCTCGCCGAACAGGCGGGGCTCGATCCGGCGCGGCGCACCGGGCTGGGCGAAGTCGATCTGCAGGCTGCCGCGTCCTGGCAGCGCCGCGGCTTCGCGTTCCAGCGGCGTGCGTTGCGCCAGCGATGGCAGGTGCTCGTCCAGCCAGCGGATTTGCCGCCCGGTAAAGTGAAACGGCGACGACGCGGCGAGCAGCAGCAAATGGACGAAGGCATGTTGCGGCGTGGCGACGCCGGCGACCTTGAGCAGGCTGTCCTTGGCGGATTTTTCCGCCAGTCCGTTGGCTTCGATCAACTGATAGCTGTCGAACAGCTGCTGCCAGAGTTCGGCCGGAATGGGGCGGTAGCTGAGCAGCGATTCGCGCGCAGCCAGTGCCAGATAGCGCATCCGGCGCTGCGCCAGCAACGCGCTATGCGGGGCGATTTCGGCGTCGCCTGCCAGCGCGGCATCGAGGCCGGTGCCGTACAGGTCGGCGAGCCGGGTCCAGAGGGCGACGGTGGCATCGCGGGCGTGGGCTTCGTCGGAGCCCAGCGGCAAAGCGCGGCCGAGGAAGCGTTCGGCGAGCGCGCCCTGGACGACGTGCAGGGGCTCGCGCAGCAGCTCGAGGATTTTCAGCGTTTCATACGGCGCGATGCCGCTGCTGGCAAGCTGGGTGATCGCGTCGGACAGCTCGGCATGCGCGACCGGTGTATTGATCAGCGGCAGCAGTTGCAGCCAGGACTTGGCCGTACGCGCATCGCTGAAGGGCAGGGTACCGCTGAGGGTCTGGTGTATCGACAGGTCGGTCATGGCAGGCTCTGGATAGCCTCGGGTTCAAGGTGTTGCAGGGTTTGGCGCAGACGCGCCAATGTGTCGGCGGCCATTCCGTGCTGGGCACCGGGGCGAACCGGGCTGGCCCAGATCGGAGCCGGGAATGTCGCGTCGTCTTGCCAGCGCGGAATGACATGCCAATGCAGGTGCGGCACGACATTGCCCAGGCTGGCGAGATTGATTTTGTCGGGCGAGAGTACCGTACGCAGCGCCGTTTCGACCGCGAACACGACGGCCATTAGTCGCTGACGATCGGCGGGGGGCAGATCGGTCATTTCTGCAACGTGGCGCGACAGAACGACCCGGCAAAAGCCTGGGTAGCCGGCCTCGTCGGCGAGGATGACCCGGCACAAATCGTTGTGCCACACCAGTTCGCCGCCGTTTTCACTGCACAAGACGCAATCGCGTTCCATTACCCTTTCCTTATGTAGATGCGATTATTACCGCAAGGGCGTCCCATAAACAACGGGGCATGCCCTGGAAGGGATGCCCCGTTGCTGTACGGTGACGGATCAGAGCAGAACGCGCTCGATCCCGCCGTTGCGCGCCTTGTCGACGTACTCGCTCAACCAATCGTCGCCGAGGATCTTTTTCGCCATTTCAACAACGATGTAATCGGCGGTGGTACCGGCGTCATCGTCGTAGCGCTGCAGCCCCTGCAGGCACGACGGGCAGCTTGTCAGCACCTTGACCGGCTGCTTGGCGTCGGCGACGGCGACTTCGGCACGCAGCGTGTCGGCACCCTTCTGCATCTCTTCCTGCTTGCGGAAGCGCACCTGGGTGGCGATGTCCGGCCGGGTCACGGCGAAGGTGCCCGATTCGCCGCAGCAGCGGTCATTCAGGTCGACACGTGTGCCCATCAGCTCGTTGGCGACGTCGATGCCCTTGTATTGCTTCATCGGCGTGTGGCAGGGCTCGTGGTACATGTAGCGCTCACCGCCGACGCCATCGAGCTTCACGCCCTTCTCAAGCAGGTACTCGTGGATGTCCAAGAGGCGGCAACCCGGGAAGATCTGCTCGAACTGGTACTTCATCAGCTGATCCATGCAGGTACCGCACGAGACGATCACGGTCTTGATGTCGAGATAGTTCAGCGTGTTGGCGACCCGGTGGAACAGCACCCGGTTCTCGGTGGTGATCTTCTCGCCCTTGTCGCCATAGCCGCTGGACGCCTGCGGATAGCCGCAGCACAGATAGCCCGGCGGTAGCACCGTGGTGGTGCCGACGTGCCAGAGCATCGCCTGTGTCGCCAGACCAACCTGCGAGAACAGCCGCTCGGAGCCGCAGCCCGGGAAGTAGAACACCGATTCGCGTTCTTCCTGACGGATCTCCGGATCGCGGATCACCGGGATGACGCTGGCGTCTTCGACGTCGAGCATGCCGCGCGCGGTGCGCAACGGTACCTTGGCCGGCAGCGGCTTGTTGACGAAGTGGATGATCTGCGTCTTGAGCGGCGGCTTGCCCAGCGTCGCCGGCGGCTGCTTGGTGACGCTCTTGATCAGGCCGAAGCGCTTGGCCAGCTTGTGGCCAAGGCGCTGCGCCTTGTAGCCGATGCCGATCATGCCGACGCGCATCGCCTTGATCGTCGCCGGATCCTTGACGGTCAGGAAGGTCATGCCGAGCGCGGTGCCCGGATTGAATTTCTTCTGGCCTTCCTTGCGCAGGAAATTGCGCATCGCGACCGACACGTCGCCGAAGTCGATCTTCACCGGACACGGATTGACGCAGCGGTGGCAGACGGTGCAATGGTCGGCGACGTCGCCGAGCTCTTCGAAGTGCTTCAGCGACACGCCGCGGCGCGTCTGTTCCTCGTACAGGAAGGCTTCGGTCAAGAGGCCGGTGGCGAGGATCTTGTTGCGCGGGCTGTACAGCAGGTTGGCACGCGGGACGTGCGTGGTACAGACCGGCTTGCACTTGCCGCAGCGCAGGCAATCCTTGATCGATTCGGCGATATTGCCGATGTCCGATTGCTCGAGGATCAGCGATTCGGCGCCGAGCAGGCTGAACGACGGCGTATAGGCATTGGTCAGGTCAGCGCCCGGCAGCAGCTTGCCCTTGTTGAAGTGGCCCTGCGGGTCGACCTTTTGCTTGTAGGCTTCAAACGGTGCCAGTTCGTCGCGGGTCAGGAATTCGTACTTGGTGATGCCGATGCCGTGCTCGCCCGAAATCACGCCGTTCAACTCGCGTGCGACGTCCATGATGCGCGCCACCGCATGGTGCGCGCGCTGCAGCATGGCGTAGTCGTCCGAGTTCACCGGGATATTGGTGTGGACGTTGCCGTCGCCGGCGTGCATGTGCAGCGCCACCCAGGTGCGTCCCTTGAGCACCTGCTGCTGGATCGCGATCACCGCGTCGAGCAGCGGCTTGTCGTTGCGGCTCGAGAACATCGACTCGAAGTCGGTCAGCAACTCGCGCTTGTACGAGACGCGCAGGACGAAATCGCGCAGCGCCAGGAAGACGCTCTGCGGCGTTTCGCCGGCGGCGAGCTCGCGTTCGAGCGGCTGTTCCGGGAAGTTGGCGAGATAGGCCTCGAACGCGTCGTCGAGGTGGTCGCGAATCCAGCGCCAGTGCGTGCGGGCGCGGCCGATCAGCTCGAGCGCGGCGCTGCGGCGATCGCCGATCAGCGCATCGCGGCTCAGCGGCGAATCGGCAAAGTCGACCGGCAGGATGCCCTGCTCGAAAAAATCGCTCAGCCGTTCGAGCAGTTCGAGCTTGTTGTCGATCGACAGCTCGATATTGATCCGTTCGATCGCGTCCGAGTATTCGCCAAGGCGCGGCAGCGGAATCACCACGTCCTCGTTGATCTTGAACGCATTGGTGTGCTTCGAGATCGCCGCGGTGCGGGCGCGGTCGAGCCAGAACTTCTTGCGCGTTTCGGCGGTGACGGCGATGAAACCTTCGCCACTGCGCGCGTTGGCGAGCTTGACGACGTGGGACGCGGCCTCGCCGACGGCGGTTTCGTCGTCGGACACCAGGTCGGCGATCAGCACCATCTTCGGCCGGCCGCGGCTCTTGGCCTTGCTGGCGTAGCCGACGGCGCGCACATAGCGCCAGTCGAGGTGTTCGAGACCGGCGAGCTGGACCTTGGCGTGCGCGTCGAGGTAGTCCTTGATTTCGACGATCGACGGTACGGCGCGGCTGACTTCGCCGAAGAATTCGAGGCAGACGGTGCGCACATGCGCCGGCATCCGGTGCAGCACGAAACGGGCGCTGGTGATCAGTCCGTCGGTGCCTTCCTTCTGCACGCCGGGCAGGCCGGCGAGGAACTTGTCGGTGACGTCCTTGCCGAGGCCTTCCTTGCGGAAGGCGCGGCCTGGGATGACCAGGGTCTCTTCGTGCAGCCGGGTCTTGCCGTCGGGCTTGTACGTCGTGATGCGGAACGTCGCCTGCGGCGCATCGTGGATCTTGCCGAGGTTGTGATCGAGCCGCTCGATGAATTTCCAGTTGCCGTCCGGATCGACCATCTTCCAGCTGATGAGGTTATCGAGCGCGGTGCCCCAGAGCACGGCTTTCTTGCCGCCGGCGTTCATCGCGACATTGCCGCCGATGCACGAGGCGTCGGCCGAGGTCGGATCGACGGCGAAGGCGAGGCCGGCCGCTTCGGCGGCTTCCATCACCCGGCGGGTGACGACGCCGGCACCGCACTGGATCGTGGCGATCTCGTGATCGACGCCGGCAATCATCATCCGCTCGACGCCGTTGTGGCGGTCGAGCTTCTCGGTGTTGATGACCGCGCTCATCGGCGTCAGCGGCACGGCGCCGCCGGTGTAGCCGGTGCCGCCGCCGCGCGGGATGACGGTCAGCCCCAGCTCGATACAGGCGGCGACCAGCGGCGCCATTTCGGCTTCGGTATCGGGGGAAAGTACGACGAACGGGTACTCGACGCGCCAGTCGGTCGCGTCAGTGACGTGCGAGACGCGGGCGAGACCGTCGAAGCAGATGTTGTCGCGACGGGTCAGCCCGCCCATGCGGCGCAGCACTTTCTTGCGCAGGCCGGCGACGTCGCGGAAATCGTGCTCGAACGCATCGACCGCGTGGCGGGCGCGCTCGGCCAGCATGCCGACGCGGTCATTGCCTTCGCGGCGCTTGTCGATCTCCGACAGCCGGTGGTGCATCGCATCGACCAGCAGGCGCAGCCGCTTCGGGTTCTCGAGCAGGTCGTCTTCGAGATAGGGGTTGCGCTTGACCGCCCAGATATCGCCGAGCACTTCGAACAGCATCCGCGCGGAGCGGCCGGTGACGCGCTCGGCACGCAGTGCTTCGAGCGTCTGCCATGCATCCTCACCGAGCAGCCGGATCACGATTTCGCGATCGGAGAACGAGGTGTAGTTGTACGGAATCTCGCGCAGGCGTTCGGTTGCGAGGTGCGGGGAAGCGGCGGTCAGCTCGGCCATGACAGGACGATCTCGCTAAGGCTGTGATTCAAAGGTGGAATTTTATCGGAAAAATTCCCCTTGAAGCCCCCAATTTTCTTGGGGTTATGCAATTCTCGTGCCTGTATTTCTCTGTGCCTGACTACATCCTGCGCTCGATCGGCACTATCTTGGCCAGAGCCAAGCTGGCTGAAGCGGCTTTGTAAGCCATCGTGCTGCGGCGCGTCAGTCGGCGAGACGCAGTTCCATTGTGGCAAAACGGGAGGCTGATAGCTGGCCGAGCAGCTGTTCGCGCAGCTTGGCGAAGCGGTCCAGGTGCGATTGCGCATCGGCGAGCTGACCCAGGCGCTGGAACAGATCGGCGAGCACTTCATGGGCGCGTGCGGCCAGGCTGGCCGTGCCCATCGCTTCGGCTAGGCGCAAGGCCTGGACGAGTTCGTCGCGGGCATGGTCGAAATGGCCGGCGGCAATGCTGCAACGGCCCAGCGTGATCAGGTTGAAGGCTTCACCCCAGCCATTGCTGTGCAGGCGGCTGAGCTTGAGCGCGACGCGCAGGTGATGCCGGGCGCGTTCGATGTCGCCGCGGGCAAGGATGATCTGCGCGCGCAGGCCGAAAACCTCGGCCTCGTGTTCGACATGCTGGCTTTGCCGGACCAGCGGCAGGGCTTCGTTCAGCGCCGCATCGGCTTCGTCGAAGCGCTTGAGTTGCAACTGGTCGGCAGCGACGTTGATCAAGGCCGTGGCGCGGTATTGCGCCAGTTGCGGGGCGTTCGTCAGCGTGACCGCGTGCCGGTGATGCGCCAGCGCGGCTTCGAACTGTTCTTGCGCGTACAGCAGTTGACCGAGGCCGATATGAACTTGGCAACGTATGTCTTCATCGGCTTGCGTAGTGGGCAAGTCAAGACAGTCAAGCCAGTAGCCGGCCGTGCGGTCATAGTCGCCCAGCGCGTAGTAGGAGCGGGCGAGCTGGTGCATTGCTTCGCCGTGCAGGAGGCCGAGTTCGACCTTGCGGCCGATGTCGAACGCGGCCAGCAAGGCCGAGCGGCCTGTTTCGTAGCGGCCGAGGATCAGCATCGCCTGACCGTGCAGGATCAGCGCTTCGGCTTCGACCAGCGGCTGCGCCTGCTGGCGGGCCAGTTCGCGGACCTGTGCGGCCTGGGCAATGGCCTCGACGGTCTGCGACGCGATGATGCGGCGAACGCGGTTGAGCAGCGGGCGAAGATCGATCATGTTTGTTTTTGTAATGGGTGAGCTAGGGATAACCCTAGCTCAAATTCTTACCAGTAAATAATTATTTACTGTGATTTGTTACAAAATTTCTGCGCTGGTATGAAAGCTTTTTTTGCGTTAAGCAAAAAACAGATAGGCAACCCAGACCGAGGCGATGAAGCCGACGGCATCGGCAAACAGGCCACAGCCGACCGCGTAGCGGGTCCGGGTGATGCCCACCGAGCCGAAGTACACGGCCAGCACGTAGAAAGTGGTCTCACTGCTGCCCTGCAGGATCGACACCAGCCGGCCGGCGAAGGAGTCGGCGCCGGCGGTTTTCATCGTGTCGATCATCAGCGCCCGCGCGCCGCTGCCCGACAGCGATTTCATGATGCCGACCGGCAGCCCGTCGACCCAGCGGCTGTCGTAACCAAGCATGCCCACAAGGTGGCGCAGGCCGGACAGCAGCAGTTCGAGCGCGCCGCTGGCGCGCAGCAGGGAGATCGCCATCAGCATGGCGACCAGGTAGGGCACGATGCCGATCGCGACCTTGAAGCCTTCCTTGGCGCCGTCGATGAAGGTCTCGTAGACGTCGATGCGGCGCCACACGGCGGTAGCGATAAAGACGACGACGATGGCGAGCAACAGGAAATTGCTGACCAGTGCCGACTGCGCAGCGCGCTCGTCCGGAGCCAGATGCAGGAACCAGGCGGCGACGCCGGCGATCAGCGCGGCCAGGCCGCCGAGATAGGCGAGCACGACCGGATCGTGCAGCCGCAGTCGCTGGCGCAGGCCGACGAGCACGATGCCGGCGATGGTCGCGCTAAAGCTGGCGATCAGCAGCGGCATGAAAATGTCGGTCGGGTCGGCTGCGCCGAGTTGGGCGCGGTAGGCGAAGATCGTCACCGGAAACAGCGTCACCGCGGCGGTGTTGATGACCAGAAACAGCACCTGCGCGTCGGTGGCCGTGTCGGGTGTCGGATTGAGCGTTTGCAGCTCTTTCATCGCCTTCAGACCGAGCGGTGTCGCGGCGTTGTCGAGGCCGAGCATATTGGCGGCGATATTCATCGTCATCGCGCCAAGCGCCGGGTGACCGGCGGGCACGCCGGGGAACAGCCGGGCAAACAGCGGCCCGAGCAGGCGGGCGAGCAGCGCGATCAGGCCGGCAGCCTCGCCGATCTTCATGATGCCGAGCCACAGCGTCATCACGCCGGTCAGCCCCAGTGCGACTTCGAAACCGAGCTTGGCGGCATCGAACATCGCCCGCGTCATTGCCGGGAACACGTCGTGCTGGCCGAGCGCGAAGCCCTGCACGCAGGCGACGGCGAATGCCAGCAGAATGAAGCCGGCCCAGATACGGTTGAGCATGGGAAGAAGGACTCCTGGCGCGATCGCGCCAGGCGGGGATCAGTGGTTCAGCCTGGCTTCGAGCGCCTGAAGTTTAGCGTAGGTGCCGGAACGGACGATACGGCTGAACGCTTCCTGATAGCGGCGGTGGAAGTACTCGGCCTGGTTGGTGTTGCCCTTGCGCTGGTAGATCTGCGCCAGCAGGTGATGGGCCTGGAAGGTCTTGTGGCAGGTGCCCATTTCGTCGGCGCGCAGCAAGGCCGTGTGCACGGCGGTCAGCGCCTCGTCGAGCCGGCCTTCGAACAGGTAGACGCGGCCGCGGGCGAGGTTCTGCGAGATTTCACCCCAGGCCCAGACCCGACGCATGGCGACGGCCTGGTCCAGGAAGGTGTGCGCGTCGGCGATCTGGCCGCGGGCCAGCGCGACGGCGCTGCGATAGACGAGGATTTCGCCGATGTACTCGGGGTTGCCGGCGGCTTCGGCCAGCGGCATCGCTTCGTCGAGCTCGAGCGCGACGTCGTCGAAACGCCCAAGCTTGGCGTAGTCGGCCGCCAGATTGATCAGCACCCGGCTATGCAGGTCGGTATCGAACGGCGGCAGGATCAGCGCCTTGGCGTCGAGGTGGTTCTGCAAGGCCATCTCGTAGCGCTCGTGCGCGTAATAAACCTGGCCGAGGCCGATGTAGGCGTGGATGCGGGTGCTGAGCGTGAAGCCGTCGGTATCGATGCAGTCGGCCCAATAGGCGATCGCTTCGTCGTAATCGCCTTGCGTGTAGTAGGCACAGGCGAGTTCCTGGATCAGCTCGCCGCGTTCGGCGACGAGGTCCTCGGCGTCGGCCAGCGTCAGCGCCTTGAACATCGCATGCTGGCCATCCGGAATGCGGCCGAAGGCGAACAGCATCGTGCCGTAGCAACGCCACGCCGAGATGGCCAGCAGCGTGTCTTTACAGGCCGGCGCGAGCCGGCTGGCCGATTCGGCGAGGCTGAGCGCTGCGTGCGGATCGAGATATGTGAGCCGCTCGCTTTCGCTGATCAGGTGCGCAAGCGCGTTGAGCTCGCCGGGGTGCATGGATCGGGGGGACGGCTTGGCTATGGGATGGCGGCTAGACTAAACGCATGTTTTTCGGCTTTCAAGCCTGAACCGATAGTTGGTAAGCACAAATTACACAAATTTGACTGTTAACTCTGAAAACAGCTGAAAAACCAAGGACGCGCGCTGAACTGAAACGTGTTCAGTCGGGCGTGCCAATGTGGCGCAAACGGCCTGATGTCAGGTCGGTCAGCGCGCGCAAGCTGGCTGCTTCGGCGGCTTGCGGCAGGGATATCGTCAGGGTGACTGCGGCCGCATGGCTGGCGGCGACCACCTCGAAGCCCTGCTGCTGGGCCCAGTGGCGAACACGGTTTTCATCGGCGTAAGGCAGTGTCAGCGAAAGCAGGGTCATCGCGATCCGCTCGGTCTTGACCGCACCGACGAGGGCGCCGGCGACCGCATCGGTATAGGCACGGACCAGCCCGCCGGCGCCGAGTTTGACGCCGCCGTAGTAGCGCACCACGCTCGCCAGTACGCCGTCGAGATCGTGATGACGCAGCACTTCGAGCATCGGTCGTCCTGCGGTACCCGATGGCTCGCCATCATCGCTCATGCCCGAGTTACCGCCGGCGAGCAGCGCCCAGCAGACATGCGCGGCATCCGGATGAGCGGCGCGCAGTGTGTCGATGACGGCCAGCGCCTCGGCGCGGCTGGCTACGGGCTCGACCCGGCCGAGGAAGCGGCTTTTCTTGATCTCGAGCGTGTACTCGACGGAACTGGAGAGCGTGAACATCGGGGGATTAGCGTGGCGACCAGAATCCAGTGTAACGGTGCTGGCAAGACGTGCGAAGCATCGCCGGGAGACCCCGTCACAACGAACGGCAAGCGGATACAACGCCGCGGGCAGGATGTGCGCCGCGCCGGAACGAGCGCCGGGAGCAGCGCCGCGCTTGTTGCTGCGGCGATTGTGCTTGTCAGCTTGAAAGAGATTGGATGAGAATTATTCTCTTTTTTGTCTGGAAGCATCATGTCCCGCTCCCCCCGCACCCTGATTCTCGCCCTGATGTCTGCCGCGCTGCTGGGGGCGTGCGCATCGGCGCCGTCGTTGCCGGTGGCAATGGCCGACAAGCGCGTCGTGCTGCTGGGCGAAGTCCACGACAACGCCGCGGGGCACGAGGCCCGCTTTGCGGCGCTGAAAGCCGCGGTCGAGGCAGGCTGGCGGCCGGCGATCGCAATGGAGCAGTTCGACCGAGAACGCCAGCCCGAGCTGGATGCTGCCCGGAAGGGCGGCGACGCCGATGCGGTGATCAAGGCGGCGGCGCCGGTCAAATCGAGCTGGAACTGGGCGTTCTACAAGCCGGTGGTCGCGCTGGCGCTGCAGTACGATCTGCCGCTGATCGCCGCCAATGTGTCGCGCGCCGACGCCGGCAAGGTCGTCCGTGGTGGTTACGCTGCGGCGTTCGACCCGGCCGCACTGAAGGCGGCGCGACTGGATGTGGCGCCGGCCGCCGACATCGTCGCCGGCCAGCAGCATGAAGTCGAAGTCGGCCATTGCGGCAAGCTGCCGCAGGCGATGGTGCCGGGCATGGCGCAGGCGCAGATCGCCCGCGACGCCTTCATGGCGCAGGTGCTGCGCGACAACGCGCAGCGCGGCGTGGTGCTGATCGCCGGCAACGGCCACGTGCGCAGCGATATCGGCGTGCCGCGCTGGCTGGCCGGCGTGCCGGCGGCGCAGGTGCTCAGCGTCGGTTATCTCGAGAGCGGCAAGGATGCGAAGGCGTTTGACGAGGTGGTGACGATTCCGGCGGCGAATCGACCGGATCCGTGCGCGGCGTTGGGTTGAGCGCGGCATAAAAAAAACGCCCCTCGTCGAGGGGCGTTTTTCATTCCGGTGCGATCACGAGGCCTTGGCGGGCGCCGAGGCGTTGGCCATCGCGGCCTCGTCCTGGCCGCCACCGCCGAACACCTTGTACAGCGTGACCAGATTGGCCTGACGCGACAGCCGGATCGAGATCAGCCCCTGTTGGGCGCTGTAGAGCGAGCGCTGCGAGTCGAGCACGTTCAGGTAGCTGTCGACGCCCTTGCCGTAGCGCGCCTGCGACAAGGTGTAGCTCTTGGCCGAGGCATCGACCAGCGCCTGTTGCGCCGAGACCTGCTCGTCGAGCGTGCCGCGGTCGGCCAGCGCGTCCGACACTTCGCGGAAGGCGCTCTGGATCGACTTCTCGTACTGCGCGACGGCGATCTTCTCGTCGGCCTTGGCCGCGTCGAGGTTGGCGATATTGCGACCGCCCTCGAAGATCGGAATGCTCACCTGCGGCATGAAGCTCCACGCGCCCGAGCCGGCCTTGAACAGATCGCCGAGGCTGGCGCTGGCGCTGCCGGCGCTGGCGGTCAGCGTGATGCTCGGGAAGAACGCCGCGCGTGCCGCGCCGATATTGGCATTGGCCGACTTGAGCTGGTGCTCGGCCCGGACGATGTCCGGCCGCGCCAGCAGCACATCGGACGGCAGGCCGCCCGGCACGTCGCGCACGGCGGTAACCGATTCGACCGACGTCGACGGTTGCAGCTCGGCCGGCAGGCGTGCGCCGAGCAGCAGCGTCAGCGCATTGGCGTCCTGGGCGATCAGGCCGGTGAACTTGGCGACGTCGACGCGCGCCGATTCGACGCTGGTCTGCGCCTGGCGTACGTCGAGTTCGGAGGCGACGCCGAGGTCGAAGCGCTTCTTGGTCAGCTCGAACGATTCGCGCTGGCTCTTCAGCGTCTCCTGCGCCAACCGCAGCCTGTCGTTGTCGGCCGCCAGCGTCAGATAGGCGTTGGCGACTTCGGCGATCAGGCTGATCTGGGCGCTGCGACGCGCTTCCTCGGTGGCGAAGTATTGCTCGAGCGCGGCGTCCTTCAGGCTCTGGACGCGGCCGAACAGGTCGATTTCGTACGAGGCAAAGCCGAGACCGGCGCTGTACTGGTGGCTGATTTCGGGCTGGCCGGTCATCGACAGGCTACCCGGCGTGCGCTGGCCGGTGCCGCTGCCGCTGGCGCGGATCGACGGGAAGAGATCGGCACGCGATATCTGATACTGCGCGCGGGCCTTCTCGATGTTCAGCGCCGCGACGCGCAGGTCGCGGTTGTTGGCCAGCGCCAGCGCGATCACCTGTTGCAGCCTGGCGTCGTTGAAATAGTCGCGCCAGGCGGTGTCGGCGAATTGACGACCGTCGGCGCTCGTGGCCGGGTAGGCCGCGCCCTGCGGCCATGAGGCCGCCTCGGGCGGCGTGACCGGGCGCTGGTAGGTGGGCGCCAGCGTGCAGCCGGCCAACAGGGCGCTGGACACGGCCAGGCTCAGGAGGGTGTTACGCATCGTGTTGGCTCTCCTTGAGTGCTGCGTGTTCGGTGGCCGGGGCGGCGTGTGCCTTGGGCTTGGTGAAGCGGTCGAAGAGCTTGTGCACGACGACAAAGAACAGCGGCACGAAGAAGATCGCCAGCAGCGTCGCCGACAGCATGCCGCCGAGCACGCCGGTACCGATCGCGTTCTGCGCGCCCGAACCGGCGCCGGTGTTCATCGCCATCGGCAGCACGCCGAGCGCGAAGGCCAGCGACGTCATCAGGATCGGCCGCAAGCGTTCGCGCACCGCGGTCAGCGTCGCGTCGATCATGCTGGCACCGGCTTCCATGTGCTCCTTGGCGAATTCGACGATCAGGATCGCGTTTTTCGCCGACAGGCCGATCGTCGTCAGCAGGCCGACCTGGAAGTACACGTCGTTGGACAGACCGCGCACCGTCGTCGCCAGTACCGCGCCGAGCACGCCCAGCGGTACCACCAGCATCACCGAGAACGGGATCGACCAGCTTTCGTACAGTGCGGCAAGGCACAGGAACACGATCAGCAGCGAGATCGCGTACAGCGCCGGCGCTTGCGAGCCCGACATCCGCTCCTGGTACGACTGGCCGGTCCATTCGATGCCGACGCCCGGCGGCAGCTTGGCGACGATGTCCTCGATCGCCTTCATCGCCTCACCGGAGCTCTTGCCCGGTGCGGCCTGGCCGAGGATTTCGACCGCCGACAGACCGTTGTAGCGTTCGAGACGCGGCGAGCCGTAGTCCCAGTGCGCGCTGGCGAAGGCCGAGAACGGCACCATCTCGCCCTGCGCATTGCGCACATACCACTTGTTCAGGTCTTCCGGCTGCATCCGTGCCGAAGCTTCGGCTTGCATGTAGACCTTCTTGATCCGGCCACGGTCGATGAAGTCGTTGACGTAGGACGAACCCCAGGCGGTCGAGATCGTGTCGTTGATGCTGGCGATCGAGACGCCGAGCGCACCGGCCTTTTCCTGGTCGATGTCGAGCTGGAACTGCGGCGTGTCTTCCTGGCCGTTCGGGCGGACGCCGACGAGGGTCGGATCCTTGGCGGCCATGCCGAGCAGCATATTGCGCGCTTCGATCAGCTTTTCGTGGCCGACGCCGGCGCGGTCCTGCAGGAAGAAGTCGAAACCGGTCGCGTTGCCGAGCTCGATCACCGCCGGCGGTGCGAACGCGAACGCGAAGGCTTCGCGGATCTGCGAGAACGCGCCCATTGCACGACCGGCGATCGCGTTGACGTGATCGTCGGCGCTCTTGCGCTGGTCCCAGTCCTTCAGGCTGACGAAGGCGATACCGTTGTTCTGACCGCTACCGCCGAAGCTGAAGCCGGCCACCGAGAACACCGAGTTGACGTTCTTCTTCTCGTCGACGAGGAAGTGATGCTCGACCTTCTTGATCACCTCGAGCGTCTGCTCCTGCGTCGCGCCGGCCGGCAGCATGATCTGCGAGAACAGGATGCCCTGGTCTTCATCGGGCAGGAAGGACGTCGGCAGGCGCATGAACAGCACGGCCATGCCGGCGGCGATCAGCAGGTAGATGACCATGAAGCGGCCGCTGCGGCGCAGGATGCCGCCGACCATGCCCTGATAGCGGGCGTTGGTCGCGTCGAACTTGTTGTTGAACCAGCCGAAGAAACCTTTATCCGACGCGTGGTGACCCTTCTCGATCTGCTTGAGCATGGTCGCGCACAGCGCCGGGGTCAGCACCAGTGCAACGACCACCGACAGCGCCATCGCCGAGACGATGGTGATCGAGAACTGCCGGTAGATGACGCCGGTCGAGCCGCCGAAGAACGCCATCGGGATGAATACCGCCGACAGCACCATGGCGATGCCGACCAGCGCGCCGGTGATCTGGCCCATCGATTTCTTGGTTGCTTCCTTCGGCGACAGGCCTTCCTCGCTCATCACCCGTTCGACGTTCTCGACCACGACGATCGCATCGTCGACCAAGAGGCCGATCGCCAGCACCATCGCGAACATCGTCAGCGTGTTGATCGAGAATCCGAACGCCGCGAGGATGCCGAAGGTGCCGAGCAGCACGACCGGCACCGCAATCGTCGGGATCAGCGTCGCGCGGAAGTTCTGCAGGAACAGATACATCACCAGGAAGACGAGCACGATGGCCTCAAGCAGCGTCTTCACCACTTCATGGATCGAGATCTTCACGAACGGCGTGGTGTCGTACGGGTAGACGACCTTGATGCCGGGCGGGAAGAACTTGGCCATTTCGTCGACGCGCTGCTCGACCGCGGTGCGGGTTTCGAGCGCGTTGGCACCGGTGGCGAGCTGGATACCGATACCGGCGGCTGGCTTGCCGTTGAAGCGCGCAACGCTGTCGTAGCTCTGGGCGCCGAGCTCGACGCGGGCGACGTCACGCAGATAGACGGTCGAACCGTCGCTGTTGATGCGCAGCTGGATCGCGCCGAACTGCTCCGGCGTCTGCAGCATCGTCTGCGCCGACACGGTCGCGTTCAGGCGCTGGCCCGATACCGACGGCGTACCGCCAAGCTGGCCGGCCGACACCTGGACGTTCTGCGAACGGATCGCGTTGGCGACGTCGACCGGCGTCATCTTGTAGTTGTTGAGCTTGCTCGGGTCGAGCCAGATCCGCATCGCGTACTGCGAGCCGAACAGCTGGATGTTGCCGACGCCGTTGGTCCGGGAGAGCGGATCCTGCACGTTGGCGGCGACGTAGTCCGAGAGGTCGATGTCGCTCATGCTGCCGTCGGTCGAGACGAAGCCGAGCACCATCAGGAAGCTCGCCGACGACTTCGACACCGAAATGCCCTGACGCTGTACGGCTTCGGGCAAGAGCGGCGTCGCCAGTTGCAGCTTGTTCTGCACCTGCACCTGGGCGATGTCCGGATCGGTGCCGGCGGCGAAGGTCAGCGTGATGGCGACCATGCCGGTCGACTCACTGGTCGACGACATGTACAGCAAGCCGTCGAGCCCCTTCATGTTCTGCTCGATGACCTGGGTGACGGTGTCTTCCAGCGTCTTGGCCGAAGCACCCGGATAGGTGGCGGCGATCGAAATCGTCGGCGGCGCGATGCTCGGGTACTGGGCGACCGGCAAGGTGCGGATCGCCAGCAGCCCCGCGAGCATGATGATGATGGCGACCACCCACGCGAAAATCGGGCGGTCGATGAAGAAACGAGCCATTTAGGTTCTCCCCTTACTTGGCTGCGACGGTCGGCGCGCTGGCAGCGCCGCTGGCGGCCACGGTCTTGACCTTGGCGCCCGGGTGGATTTTCTGCAGGCCGTCGACGATCAGCTTGTCGCCGCTCTTCAGGCCGTCGGTGACGAGCCAGTTGTCGCCGACGGTGCGGGCGGTCTTGAGCTGGCGCGGTTCGACCTTGTCATCCTTGCCGACGACCATGGCCGTGGCGTTGCCGCGGGCGTCACGGGTCACCGCCTGCTGCGGCGCGAGGATGGCGTTGTCATTGACGCCTTCCTCGATCACCGCGCGCACATACATGCCCGGCAGCAACTGGTGCTTCGGATTCGGGAACACCGCGCGCAGCGTCACCGTACCGGTGCTCTGCTCGACGGTGACTTCGGAGAACTCGAGCTTGCCTTCGAGCGGGTAGGTGCTGCCATCGTCGAATACCAGCTTGACCTTGGCGGCGTCGGTGCCCGCGCGCTTGAGGCTGCCGCTGGCCAGTTCGCGCTGCAGGCGCAGCAGCTCGTTGCTCGACTGGGTGACGTCGACATAGATGGGATCGAGCGTCTGCACCGTCGCCAGCGATTCGGCCTGGTTGGCGGTGACCAGCGCACCCGGCGTGACCGCCGAACGGCCGATACGGCCGTCGACCGGCGAAGTAACCTTGGTGTAGGCGAGGTTGATGCGCGCGGTTTCGACCGCGGCGCGGCCGGCGGCGACGTCGGCCTCGGACTGCTTCAGCGTCGCGTAGGCGTCGTCGTATTCCTGCTTGCTGACGGCGTTGATCTTGACCAGATCGGCGTAGCGTTCGGCGCGGTTCTTGGCCGACAGCACATTGGCTTCGGCCTTGGCCAGCGAGGCCTTGGCGCTGTCGTACGCCGCCTGGTAGGTCGCCGGGTCGATCTGGTACAGCACCTGACCGGCCTTGATTTCGCTGCCTTCGGTGAACAGCCGCTTCTGGATGATGCCGCCGACCTGCGGGCGGACATCGGAAACCTGGTACGGCGAGGTGCGGCCGGCCAGTTCGGTTGTCATCGGCAGCGACTGGCCGGAGACCGTCACCACGCCGACGACCGGCTCGGGGTGCGCGGCGTTATTGGCTGCGTTAGGTTCGCCGCAGCCGATCAGCGCCAGGCTGCCGGCAATCAGGCTGGCGGCGACCAGCGCGCGTCTCGGGATCAGGTGCATGGGGGCCTCTTCTTCGGAGTCGATTTAACATTCAACGGAAACGGCCGCCGGGCGTTCTTACCGGGCGGCTGGGGAAACTGGACACTGTTCAGACACAATGGTTCGAAATAGAATGAATGATCATTCTAGAATGACCATTCTAATTAAAATCAAAATCACTTGGCAAGCGCATAGTACGCCGGGCTATGACAAATGGAATCGTCAGTCTGCGCAGCGTGAGCGACACGAGGGACAGCATGAAAACCGAACAAGACCGGGGCGAGGCACGCTGCAATCAGGTGCTTGACGCCGCAGCCGATTGCTTTCGCCAGCGGGGGTTCCACGGTGCGAGCATGGCCGAACTGGCCAAGGCAGCCGGCATGAGCGTGGGCCACATCTATCACTATTTCGAGAACAAGGAAGCGATCATCGCGGCGATCGTCGAGCGCGACGTTGCCGAAATCCTTGCGCTGCTCGACGCGCTGTACGACGACGAGGACATCCTGCAGGCGCTGATCCGCGAGGCTGGCAACGACATTGGCGAATCGCCCTGTTCCGACGATGCGCTGCAGATCGAGATCCTGGCCGAGGCCACGCGCAATCCCAAGGTCGCCGCGACGGTGCAAGAGGGAGACCGGAAGGCCAGGACGCGGCTGGCCGAAACCATTGCTTCGGGCCGGGAACGACGGGGCCTGCCACCGCTGGGCGATCTGGAGGCCCGGACCGAAATCATCATCGCCCTGTTCGAAGGGCTGATGCTGCGGCAGGTTCGTCACCCGAAGGATGTGGACGCAGCCACCATCGCCGTGCTGCGCAGTACGCTGCAGACGCTGCTCGAAACCTGAGGGCCGGCGTTCGGATCTGGCCGTCTGGCGGGGGGCTGGTGATTTACTTGTCGGTGCAGGCTGACCACAATGTCGGTCTGGCCGGCCCCTGGTGGTCGGCAGCGATTCCGACACAGGAGTAAAGCCATGCCCCGCGGTACCAAGATCGTCGCCACCCTCGGCCCTGCTTCGACCGACCCGGCCGTCCTCGAACAGCTGATCAAGGCCGGCGTCAACACCGTCCGCCTCAATTTCTCCCACGGCACCGCCCAGGATCACACCGACCGCGCCAACACCGTGCGCGCCATCGCCGACAAGCTCGGCGTGCCGGTCGCCGTGCTCGCCGACCTGCAGGGGCCGAAGATCCGCATCGGCAAGTTCGAAAAGAACAAGATCGAACTCAAGAAGGGCTCCACCTTCATCCTCGACGCCGCCTGCGAGCTCGGCAACGCCGAACGCGTCGGCCTCGACTACAAGGAGTTGCCGAACGACGTCGAACCGGGCGCGATCCTCTTGCTCGGCGACGGCGAGCTGCAGCTCGAAGTGCTCGAGGTGCGCGGCACCGAGGTCTACACCACGGTGCTGTTCGGCGGCGTGCTGTCGAACAACAAGGGCATCAACCGCAAGGGTGGCGGCCTGACCGCGCCGGCGCTGACCGCCAAGGACATGGAAGACATCAAGACCGCCGCCGCCTTGCAGGCCGACTACATCGCGGTGTCGTTCCCAAAGAGCGCCGCCGACATGTATATGGCGCGCACGCTGTTGCGCGCCGCCGGCGGTACCGGCGGGCTGATCGCCAAGATCGAACGCACCGAAGCGGTCGCCAACCTCGACGAAATCCTCGACGCTTCCGACGGCATCATGGTCGCCCGTGGCGATCTGGCGGTTGAAGTCGGCGACGCCAGCGTACCGGCGCTGCAGAAGATGATGATCAAGCGCGCCCGCGCCAAGCGCAAACTGACCATCACCGCGACGCAGATGATGGAATCGATGATCTCCAGCCCGGTGCCGACGCGTGCCGAAGTCTCCGACTGTGCCAACGCCGTGCTCGACGGCACCGACGCGGTGATGCTGTCGGCCGAGTCGGCGGCGGGCAAATACCCGGTCGAGGCGGTCGAGGCGCTGGCGCGGACCTGCATCGAGGCCGAGCGATCGGTCGAGCGCGGCGGCGACGTGCCGCTGGATACGCTGCCGTTCGACCGGATCGACCAGACCGTGGCGATGGCGACGCTGTACGCCGCCGGCCACCTCGATCTGAAAGCAATCGCCGCGCTGACCAACTCGGGCGTCTCGCCGCTGTGGCTGTCGCGTTATATCAGCGGCACGCCGATCTACGCGTTCACCCGTGACCAGACCACCTACCGCAAGATGGCGCTGTTCCGCCACGTGCAGCCGCGGATGATGGATGCCGACCTGGTCGATCGCGACGCGCAGATCACCCATGTGCAGACCGCATTGCTGAAAGCCGGCGTCGCCGCGCCGAACGACCGGATCGCGCTGACCTTCGGCGCGCCGGCCGGGCAAGGTGCCAACACGCTGCGGATTCTGGAAATCCCCTCGCGCTGATTGCAGCGTCCGTCGACAAAGGCCCGCGATTGCGGGCCTTTTTTCTTGGCCGCCGGACCGTTTGCCGCGCTTCGGCGTTCGCCCCTTTAGCGGTTTGACCGGAGGGCGGGCGGGAAATCGGCGATTGCGCCGGTACGCGGCCACACTGTAAAAGCGCAAGCCTCCACGGTACGTCGGCTGCGGCCGTTCGATTCCGCTCTACTCATTCCATATCGAGAAGCCCATGCGATTTGCCTCCAAATGGCTGTCCCTGTTCCTGACGGGCAACCTCGTCCTGCTCATTCTGGCCGGCATGGTCGCCGGTGCGGCGCTCGGGTTCATCTGGCCGGCGGCCGGCCAGTCGGCGGCGCTGCTCGGCGCGATGTTCGTCAGTGCGCTGAAGGCGATCGCGCCGCTCCTGGTGCTGCTGCTGGTCGCGTCGTCGATCGCCAACAAGCGCCGCGGCAGCGCGACCGGGATGCAGGCCATCCTCGGCCTCTACCTGCTCGGCACGTTTTCGGCCGCGCTGGTAGCCGTCTGCATCAGCTTTGCGTTCCCGTCGACGCTGACGCTGGTCACCGCCGCAAACTCGAGCACGCCGCCCGGCGGCATCACCGAAGTCCTGCGCAGCCTGCTGTTCCAGGTATTCGACAACCCGATTCACGCGCTCGCCAACGCCAACTACATCGGCGTGCTCGCCTGGGGCGCGGCGCTTGGCTTTGCGCTGCATCATGGCAGCGAGCCGACGCGGCAGATTCTCGCCGACGTCGCGCACGCGGTGTCGCGCATCGTGCAGATCATCATCCGTTTTGCGCCGTTCGGTGTGTTCGGCCTCGTCGCCGAATCGGTGGCGACGACCGGCTTTTCGGCCTTGCTCGGTTATTCGCGGCTGTTGCTGGTCCTGGTCGGCGCGATGCTGGTCGTTGCGCTGGTCGTCAATCCGCTGATCGTTGCCATCGTCACCCGGCGCAACCCCTATCCGCTGGTGTTCACCTGCCTGCGCGAAAGCGGCCTGACCGCGTTCTTCACCCGCAGCTCGGCGGCGAACATCCCGGTGAACATGCAGCTGTGCGAGAAGCTGGGGCTGAACGAAGACACCTATTCGGTGTCGATCCCGCTCGGCGCGACGATCAATATGGCCGGCGCGGCGATCACCATCACCGTGCTGACGCTGGCCGCGGCCAACACGCTCGGCATTGCCGTCGATCTGCCGACCGCCTTGCTGCTCAGCGTCGTCGCCAGCCTGGCCGCGTGCGGCGCGTCGGGCGTTGCCGGCGGCTCGCTGCTGCTGATTCCGATGGCGTGCAGCCTGTTCGGCATCAGCAACGACGTGGCGATGCAGATCGTCGCGATCGGCTTCATCATCAGCGTGATCCAGGATTCGTCCGAGACCGCGCTCAACAGCTCGACCGACGTGCTGTTCACCGCCGCGGCGTGCATCGCCCGCGAACCGCGGCGCGACTGAGCCGGGGGGCTGACTCGCCGCGCTAGCCGAAGGTCCTGACCAGCAGACCGACGACGGCGCACGCGGCGATCACGTGGATGACGTTCTGCTTGAAGCGGAACAGCGCGATCGCCGCGGCCAGCGCGATCAGCGCCGAGGGCCAGTCGAACGCGCCGTCGAAACCGGCCGGCCACAGCACGTGGTAGCCGAAGAACAGCGCCAGATTGACGATGACGCCGACGACGGCGGCGGTGATCGCCGTCAGCGGCGCGGTGAATTTCAGGTCATCGTGCGTCGATTCGATCAGCGGCCCGCCGGCGAGGATGAACACGAAGGACGGCAGGAAGGTGAACCATGTCACCAGCGTCGCCGCGAATGCGCCGGCGACGAAGGCGAGGTCCGGGCCGAAGCTGGCCTGCACATAGCCGCCGACGAAACCGACGAAGGCAACGACCATGATCAGCGGCCCCGGCGTGGTTTCGCCGAGCGCCAGGCCGTCGATCATCTGTGTCGGCGTCAGCCAGCCGAAGTGGGTGACCGCGCCCTGATACACATAGGGCAGCACCGCGTAGGCGCCGCCGAACGTCAGCAGTGCCGCCTTGGTGAAGAACCAGCCCATCTGCGTGAACGCGTGCGACCAGCCGAAGGTCGCGATCAGCAAGCCCATCGGCAGCAGCCACAGCAGCGCACCGACCAGCACGATGCCGGCCAGCCCGGCCCAGCGGAACCGCGCGTGTTCGGGTAGCGGGGTGTCGTCGTCGATCAGCGCCGGTCCGTATCCGGCGTGGGCCTGGCCATGGCCGCCGCCGGTGCGGAAGGTCGCCGGCGAGATCCGTCCGCCGACGTAGCCGATCAGCGCCGCGGCCGCGACGATGACGGGGAAAGGCAGCTTGAGCGCAAAAATCGCCACGAAGGACAGCGCCGCGATTGCCCACAGCGTGCGGTTCTTCAGCGCCCGACCGCCGATCCGGTGCGCGGCGTGCAGCACGATCGCGGTGACCGCCGGCTTGATGCCGTAGAACAGCCCGGCGACCAGCGGCACGTTGCCATAGGCGATATAGACCCACGACAGCGTGATCAGGATCAGCAGCGACGGCAGCACGAACAGCACGCCGGCGACGATGCCGCCCACGCGCCGGTGCATCAGCCAGCCGATATAGGTCGCCAGCTGCTGCGCCTCCGGGCCCGGCAGCACCATGCAGTAGTTCAGCGCGTGCAGGAAACGCCGCTCGGAAATCCACCGCCGGCGCTCGACCAGCTCCTGATGCATGATCGCGATCTGCCCGGCCGGCCCGCCGAAGCTGATGAAGCCGAGCTTGAGCCAGAACAGGAAGGCCGGCCAGAAGCCGACGTCAGCAGGGCGTTCGGTGTTTGCGGGCGGTGCGGTTGGATGCATGGGCAGGGATCGTTGGTTTTAAGCGTTGGCGTGGCGCTGGCGAGGGCCGCGCAGGCTGGATTCTGGCGTGATCCATGCCGATTGCATCTGTTTTTTTGCCGCTGTTGCGCCGGTCGCACCGTGGGCGCTGCGCCGGGGCCGCGAGAGGCCTGGGTGTGACGCACCGCGATGGGGCAAGCGACAGGTGCAGTCGGCGGTGTTGCGTCGCGGCCGAAGGCGGTGGACACCGCCATGGCGGACGGCGGATCCGGCCGGCCTTGGCGAACAAAAAGCCAGCTGGCTGCAGGGGCCGCAGCGTTCGGACTGGCCGCGTTCCGCACGCCTTGCCGACACCTTGTCAGCGGGTTTGGCGCGTCATTCTAAGCACGACGCGCCGCCCGGCGCTGTGCCTTGACCGCATACATGACGGCGTCGGCCTGCTGCAGCGCCTGATGGACATCGATGCCGGCCGGGTCGACCGCGACGGCGCCGACGCTGGCACCGGGGTAGCGCTGTTCGCTGCCGTCGGTATCGAAGTACGTCACCGTCTGTGCGAACAGGCGCTGTTGGAACATCTCGGCGGCATGCGCTGGCAGTGTGTCGTCGGTCGGCCCCATGCCGATGGCGACGAATTCGTCGCCGCCGACCCGGGCCAGAAAATCGCCGGCACGCAGCACGCTTGAAACGCGCCGGGCGATCGTCTGCAGCAGCAGGTCGCCGGCGTCGTGGCCGAGGGTGTCGTTGATGTGCTTGAAGCCGTCCAGATCGATGTAGGCGATCAGCACCCGATGTGCCGCGCGGCTGGACAGCGAAAACAGCCGGCCGAGTTCCTGCATCAGCGCACGGCGGTTGGGTAGGCCGGTCAGCGGGTCGGTCAGCGCCTGCAAGGACAGTTCGCGATTGGCGCGCTGCAGCTGCTGCAGCAGCTGTTCGCGCTCGACATGCTCGGCGATCAGCCGGGCGAACAGCGTCAGCACGCGGTCGGTACCGGCATTCAGCGTTTTCGGCGCAGCGCTGGCTGCGCACAGCGTGCCGTACAGCTCGCCCGAGCGCATGCGCACCGGCGTGCTCAGATAGGTGCGAATGCCCAGCGCGCGGGCGGCGTCCGAATCACCCCAGCAGTCGGCGACGTTGCCGGTGTACATCCGGCCTTCGTCCAGCGCCCGTTTGCACAGCGTATCGTTCCAGTCGACCGACAGCCCTTCGGGAATCGTCAGCGCATCGGCATTGCGGGCAAACAGGATCTCCTGCTGGCCGCGTGGCAGATCGATCACGGTCAGATACGTCGATTCGAGCCCGGTGAGGGTTTCGAGCATTTCCAGCAGTGGCCGGGTCAGGCTTTCCAGATCGTGCGCTTCGGTGACGGTATCCGATAGCGCCAGCAGCATCGTGTCCATGCGGTTCGTTCTCTCGATCGGTTCGACGGTATCGTAGCGGACGATGGCGTGCCGGCTGCGACGGGGTCGATGATGCCGGGGATCGGCAGCATGGAAAAGACCGGCGTAGGCCGGTGCCGGAAAGGGCGACAGGCCGTGCGGCGCTCGCGTGGGTTGCCCGCGGATTCTGCCGGATGCTTGCAGCTTGGGAAGGCTGCGATTCATTCAAGGAACCGACGCTATCCGGCGTGGTCGATAGCTGCAGTCGGGCGGCAATGACGGTTTTGCATGCGCCTCGCTTCAAGCCGAGGAAAGCATCCGGTTGGTTTCGCACGCGGTCACGTGAAGGCTGCCAGCGGCTTACCGCAGCGCCGATGTCCCGCGTCGTTCATCCCTTTTCAGGAGTACTCATGTTCCGTTCCTTGCTCGCGGCTGCCGGTTTCGGTGGCGCCCAGGTTGATACCCGTATTACGACGTCGCGGCTGATCCCGGGCGGGCCCTTGGATGGCGAGGTGGTGCTCAAAGGCGGCGCGGCCGATCAGACGATCGACGGGCTGCAACTGGCGCTGTGCACCGAAATGGAAGTCGAGAGCGACAATGGCGAGTACACCACCAGCCACGTGCTGGCGCACTGGCCGTTGAACGAGCGCTTCGTGCTGCGCGCCGGCGAGACGATGTCGATTCCGCTGAATACGCAACTGCCCGCCGAGACGCCGATCAACGCGCTGCGTTGCCGCGACAACCGCTGCCGCGTCTGGCTCGAGACGCGCTTGTCGATCGCCAGCGCCGTCGACGCGTCCGATCGCGATCCGCTGGTGGTCGAGCCGACCGAGCCGATGCAGGCAGTGATCACCGCGATGGAGCGGCTCGGCTTCGTGCTGGCGCGCGCCGACGTCGAAGCCGGCTACCTGCGCACCCAGGTCGGCAACAGCCAGAGCGGCTGCTATCAGGAACTCGAATTCCGCCCGTCCGGGCGCGGCGGCATTGCCGAAGTCGAGCTGTCCTTCCTGCCAGGCCCGACGGTGACGCATGTGCTGGTCGAAGTCGACCGGCGCTTCCGTGGCGACAGCTACCGCGTCGTCAGCGTGCCGCACGCCGGGCTGTCGGTCGACGCCGTGCAGCGCCAGTTCGCGCCGCTGTTCTACTGAGGAGACGCCATGCCCCGTCATCTGCAGCAACACGCCGTGCGGCTCGAGCTCGACGGCGAGCAACTGGTCCATGACAACCTGTCGGGCGCCTGCGTCAGCGGTGATGCGCTGTGGGTCGCCGGCGACGAGGCCTGCGGGCTCGACCGGCTGCGCCGGCTCGATCCGGTCGACGGCGAAGTGCTGCGGTTTGGCGAGGCGCAGCATTTCCCGCTGGCCGACTACCTCGACCTGCCGGCCGCCGCCGACATCGAGGCCGATATCGAAGGGCTGGCCTGCGCCGACGGCTATCTGTGGCTGGTCGGCTCGCACGGGCTCAAACGCAAGAACCCCAAGCCCGGCCGCGACGACAATCTCGCGCGGCTGGCGACCTTGAGCCATGACGGCAACCGCTGCCTGCTGGCGCGCATTCCGCTGGTGGACGGCGCCGACGGCCTGCCGATGCTGGTGCGCGAAGCGCCGGACGGCCGTAGCGCCGCGGTGCTCAAGGGCGGCCCGCGCCGCAACGAACTGACCGAACTGCTGGCCGACGACGCACAACTGGCGCCGTTCCTGGCGATTCCGGGCAAGGACAACGGTCTCGATATCGAAGGGCTGGCGCTGCACGGCGACCGGTTGTTGCTCGGCCTGCGCGGGCCGGTGCTGCGTGGCTGGTCGTGCGTGCTCGAAATCGCGGTCGAAACCCGCAAGGGCAAGCTGCGGCTGCGGCCACTGGGCAAGGGCGGCGCGCACTACCGCAAGCATTTCCTGCGATTGGCCGGTCTGGGCGTTCGCGACCTGCACATGGATGGCGACGATCTGCTGATCCTCGCCGGCCCGACCATGGTGCTCGATGGTGCGGTCCGCGTGTTCCGCTGGACCGGTGCCGCGCAGGCGCTCGCTGCGGTACCCGACGACGAGGCCGCCGCGATGTGGTGGGACGCCGCGGTCGAGCAGCTGGCGCTGCCCTATGGCGTCGGCGAGGACCGCGCCGAGGCGCTGTGCGCACTGCCGGCCGGCTGGGCCGGGCCGCGTCGCTGGCTGCTGCTGTACGACGCGCCGTCGGCCGCGCGCAAGCGCGGCGAACAGACGGTGATGGGCGATCTGCTGCGCAACGGCTAAGCCGTTTCGCTACAGCTCCTGCGCTTGTTCCGCCCGGCGGCGATGCCGTTGGTGGTTGCGAACTGGAAGCAAAGGGGCCGACGCTGTGAAGCGCCGGCCCCGATTCATTTCAGTTGGGGTGCCGGTGGGCGGGGGATCAAGGTTTTCCCGTGCCGCGGGATGGCTCGGGGATGTCCTGAATCTGCTGCCAGCTCAATTCATATCTGGCCAGATATTTCCTCAACCGGTCTGCGTCGTTGGCCTTGGCTTTTTCTTGCCGCGACATCCCGAACAAGCGTCGGCCGGCATCGGATAGGGAGCTGGATTGTTTGCAGACCTCGATCACGT